>JAJFKQ010000074.1 GCA_021773155.1 Woeseiaceae bacterium
TTATTCAACCAGTCCATGAGCGCGAGGTCGTCTGCGACGCCTCTTAGCAGAGTCATGGCTGCGTGCGAGTGACCATTGACGAGGCCTGGCATAACTATGCGATTCTCACCAGCTAGCGTTTCTGTTGCGCTGTACTCAGCCGTAATGTTGTCGACAGGACCAACCGCGAGTATCAGGCCGTCGTCGATCGCTACGGCACCGTTCTTATAGACGGACGCGTCCGCGTCCATACTAACGACATAGTCGCCCTTGATGATCAGGTCGATCTGGTCGTCGGGAGCATTGGCAGCGGGCGGAGAGGCTGGCGGCGTATCCTGGCTGCACGCGAACAGTCCAAGAAGTACCGCGATAAGTGTTGTTCTTCGATATGAATTTTTCATGCGGACATTTTGACACAAAAAAAGGGGCAGCAACGCTGCCCCTTCTTGCTATCGTGCCAAAGGTGTCTGGTTCTAGAATCGAAACTTGATGCCAAACTGGACGCGGTACACCGAGGGTATCCGCGCTATCGCAGGCGGCGGTGCAATTGTCTCAGGACTGACCTGCGTGAAGGCAGAAACAGGCGCGTAAACATATTGTCCACCGGCGATCGTCACATTGGCTAACGCAATGTTGGATGGCGCGGAGTAGCTGTCCACACGACCCCAGTCGTCGTTGATCAGATTGCCAAAGTTCTCGATATCGAGGAACAGATCGATCGACTTGTCCTCGAATACGCGTATCTCCTGCTGCAGTCTCACGCTGACAATATTGGTGAACCCGGTACGACAGGAGTTCCGAGCCGAGATTCGACCACGTTGCCCGGCCAGGCACTTGTTGCCGTTGATGAAACCATCGAGGTTCGACAGGAACCCGGCGTCGCCGGTAACGAGCGGGTCGCTGATTCCGGTGGGCACATAGAACAGGTGTGAACCGGGGTTGTCACCCTCGCTACCGAAGTCAGCCAGGAACGTACCACCAAACGCCGCGTCTCCGCTACCAAACGTATAGGAGTAATTGCGACCTGATCGTCCCATATAAATCAGACTTGCCCGAGTCGCGTTGTCGCCGAATAAATTGTGCGTCCAGTCGAAGGTCGCAGTAATCCGGTCCGGAACCTCGTACTTCGACGTGGACAATCCCATGTCGTTGAAGTCCGAGGTCGCGTCGAATGCGAATGACTCGAACGTCACGAAGCGATTATAGGAACGAACTTCCTCGGCATCAGTACTGGTGTATCCCAAAGTGACGTCGAACAGACCGAAATCGGTATCCCAGGATTTGGCGAGATTAACCGAGATAACGGTACTCTCGCCCTGACCCGTGTTTTCAAGAATGTAGTCACCGCCCGGGGTAAAGCTGTATATGTTGCGGCCATCTGGCGCTGTGCCAGTCACGGTGCGTCGACCTTCTCTGACATTGAAGCCATCTTTGACGTCAGACAATATGACATCGGCAGACAGGCGCCAGTCATCACCCAGACCAATCTTCGAAAAGTCCGCGTCGTACTCTACGCCGATGCTGTATTTCCAAGTACTAAGCGTTTCGAAATCCGGCGATATTGCCTCGACATCCGAATCTGGATTGACGCCGTTGGATGACTGCAGGAGTTCAGCCGCGATGGTGGGGCTTGGCAGGCCAGCCGCGAGTTGGGCCATTACGACAGGGTCAAACGCCGTCACGAAGCTACAGAAACCACAGACGATATTGCGCGTAATGCCGTTGCCCGCATAGCTATTGGATAGCATGATCAACGGTTCGCCACCACCAAACAACCCGACGCCGCCCCTGACTGTCAGGCGATCGCTTGGCGTCCAGTCAAAGCCGAATCGCGGCATCACCAGATCGTTACCATCAAGATTGAAGGTGTTGTCGAACGGGTTTCTCGCCGTGAAACTCGGATTCAGTGGAACCGGGTCATCATTGGTGTGCTTGTCGTAGCGTAGGCCGAATTTCAAGACCAGTTCGTCAGAGGCGGTCCACTCGTCCTGAACAAAGAAACTATTGGTCACTAATTCGAATGCGCCAGCCGCATCTGCTGCAACTCCGGTCGTCGAGCCGCCGTACAAGGTCAATCCGATATTGCGCTGCTCAAAGTTATCAATGCCCGTGCGATCGTCAGCAGTGCCGTTTATGCCATCAGGACCATCATCAGGGAAGAACAGGAACTGACCGCGGGTAAATGGCACAAACGTATTGGCGGTCTTCTTAGCCTCGCGCTCATAGCCAGCGGTAATGACATGATCGCCGATCGCGTAGTCGGCTTTGAGACGGAGCTGGACAGATTCGTTGTCCAGCAGATTGTTGTGCCGGAACCGGTCACCGCCCGCAGTAATAGTGCCAAAGCCGCCGGTCAGGATGAAAAAATCCGGTGTCGTTGAATCGATACTAACCTGGCGATTTTCAACCTTCTTGGAACCGTATTTGAACTCCGTCGAGAGGCTATCGGTCCAATCAGAGAACAGTTGGAACGACAAAGCATCCAGTTTCTCGTTAATGTTGTAGCGATTGGACTGCAATACGGCGAGATCCGGAAAATCATCGAACAGCACGTCGCCTTCCGCACGCTGGTAACTGAACACCGCACGATGTTCGTCGTTGATGTCCAAATCCAGCTTGATCAGGAACTTCTCATCCTCGTCCACATCAGTTGCGTCGAAGGTACCGGGATCGAATCCGTATTCTGTCTGGAAGATGCTGATGACGCGATCAACGTCGGCCTGAGTAACGCCGGAAATGTTTTCGATGGTTTGCGAGTTGGACGGCCGGGTGGTCTCGAATTTCTCGTAATTCACGAAGAAAAACAGCTTGTCCTTAATGATCGGCCCCCCCAGAGTGAATCCGTAGGTTTCCTCGTCAAAATCGCCGATTCCCAGGGTTTCATCTTTGGAAGTGTCGCCGGTAAAACTGTCCTGGGTCTGAAAAGCGAACACGCTGCCTTCAAAATCATTGGTGCCCGACTTGGTTACGATGTTGATGTTGCCACCGATAAAGGAACCGAAAGTCACATCGTACGGTGCCACGTTGACGGTGAGGGCCTCAATTGCATCGATCGAAATTGGTGAGCGTTGGGTAGCTGAAGCATTCTTGGACAGACCGAAGTTGTCGTTCTGTGCCACACCGTCAATTGTCAGGTTGTTGAAACGGAAATTAGCACCTGCGATCGAAACAGCAGGACCGCGTGCAACACTATTGTCGACGAGAATTTTCGGATCTGTTGCCAGGACGCTGACGAAATCCCGAGATACCGATGGTACGCCATCGATCTTCGTGCGATCGAAAGACCGGCCGACACCAACGGCGACCTGCGCGGTTGGCGCCTTCGCGGTTACAATCACTTCCTCGATCACGGAACGCGCCATAAACTCAATCACTTCTGTTCCGCCGAGACTTAGAAAGACTCCCTGCTGCACATCGGCCGCATAGTCGCCGCCAACAATCTTAACCTCGTACGGGCCACCAACTGCAAGACCGCGAGCGGTGGCTACACCACTAGTGCTAGTGTTGGTTGTTCTGATGCGGCCCGTTGGTATGTGTGTGATTTCGACCGGTACATCGCTGACCGCGCCGCCGCTCTCGTTGGTAACAACGACGCGAATGGAAGATGTAGTACTTTGCGCGTTGACCGGCCCGCTCATCAGCAAGATGGCGGTAATGGCAATGGAGAAAAACGATAGGATAAAACGTGATGCTTTCATTGTAGCCCCCGACCTTTTAGTATTCGTTTTTGTGTTAAGGCTGTTATTCTTTCAGCCGTGTATCGGTAATTATAGACGATCGACACAGGTTCAGCACAGAAAGTTTGAAGTAAGTTACGGTATTGTTACGGCACAAATTCACGGGTTGTCAGGTAGCAGGTCTTGGACGATAAATCACACACGATGAGAGCGATCCCAACGGTCAAGGTGGAGGATTCTGGTGGTCTGACAGCAGAGCAACTCGCCGATTTCAGATCGGCGGGAGTATTGGTGCTGGAAGACTTTGTGCCGGTGAGCGATTGCCATCGCCTTCGTGAGCACGCACTCAAGCTTGTCGGTGAATTTGACCCGGAATCTGTGCGTAGCGTTTTCTCCGCGATGGAGCAAACGCAGCTTGGCGATACTTATTTCGAACAGTCCGGTGACAAGATCCGGTTTTTCTTCGAGCAGGACGCGTTCGATGCCGACGGCAATCTCAGGCAGTCGAAGGAGGACAGCCTGAATAAGATGGGTCATGCGATGCATGATTTGGATTCGGTATTCGATGCGTTCTCCCGAACACCGGAGCTCGCGGCGATTGTTGATAGTCTCGGTTATGACGATCCCGTAATCTTGCAATCGATGTACATCTTCAAACCACCACGAATTGGTGGCGAGGTGCACTGCCACCAGGACTCGACTTTTCTGTATACGGAGCCTGAGTCGTGCATTGGCTTCTGGTTCGCCCTTGAAGATGTGACGCTGGAAAACGGTTGTATGCATTTCATTCCGGGCGGGCACAAAGGCCCGCTCAAAGAGCTTCACTACCGAGACACTGATGGCACGATGACATTCAAGACGCTGGATGACACTCCCTGGCCGGAAAATGCCACGGTAGCCGCCGAGGTCAAGGCTGGTTCAGTCGTTGTATTCGATGGCCGTGCACCACATCTGAGTGGTGCGAACCTGTCCGACAAGTCGCGGCACGCGTATACACTGCATGTTATTGATCGCAAGAGTCACTACCCCGCAGAGAACTGGCTGCAACGCAGCGCGTCTCTACCGTTACGCGGTTTCAACTAAGGATCAAAATGCTTTTCACTGATGTAATTCGCACGAAGCGCGATGGCGGCGCATTGTCTGACGAACAAATTCAATTCTTCGTTGATGGCCTTGCCGACGGCAGCATTCCAGCCGAGCAGGTATCGGCTCTGGCGATGGCGATATTCCTGAACTCAATGTCATTCGAGGAAGCAGGCCTGCTGACCAGAAAAATGGCGTCGTCGGGCACTGTGCTCGATTGGGGAAGAGAGGATCTTGGCGGTCCGGTAGTGGACAAGCACTCGACCGGCGGTGTTGGCGATAAGGTGAGCTTCTTGCTTGCACCCATCGCGGCCGGTGCAGGGTGTTTCGTGCCGATGATTTCGGGGCGTGGCTTGGGCCACACAGGTGGGACGACCGACAAGGTGGAATCTATCCCGGGGTATGACGCCACGCCGAATTTCGATCTGTTTCGAAAAACAGTGAAGGACGTCGGTTGTGCGATTATTGGGCAGACCGAGGACCTTGCGCCTGCAGATCGTCGTTTCTATTCCATTCGCGACGTCACTGGAACTGTCGAGTCAGTGCCATTGATTACCGCATCAATTTTGTCGAAGAAAATCGCCGCCGGCCTGCAAGGTCTGGTGATGGATGTGAAGGTTGGTACGGGTGCTTTCATGGATTCCCACGAACGTGCGGTTGAATTGGCGAATAGCATCATCGCGACGGCGAACACGGCGGGTCTCAAGACACATGCGTTGATCACAGATATGAACGAAGTACTTGGAACCACGGCGGGCAATGCACTGGAAATCGCGGAGTCGATGCGTTATTTGCGTAACGAAGAGCGGGAGCCGAGGTTGGATGACGTCACTCTCGCGTTGTGCTCTGAAATGGTCCTGGTCGGCGGACTGGAAGACAAGAGGGACGCAGCCAGAAAACGGTGTGAAGAAACGGTCACAAGCGGACGTGCTGCGGAAATTTTCGGGCGTATGTCGGCCGCTTTGGGCGGCCCATCAGATTTCGTAGAGCGCTACGACAGCTACCTGGCAAAGGCACCCGTGATTCGTGCCGTGCACGCGGAGGGCATCGTAACAGAGGTCGATACTCGAGCGGTTGGCAACGCGATCATCGAGCTTGGCGGCGGGCGACGTAAAGTCGGCGAGCAGCTTGACCTTGCAGTGGGCTTTTCGGATATCGCGTCGATCGGAACAACTGTCGATAGTGAACGTCCACTGGCCGTGATTCACGCGGCTAGCGAGGATGATGCCAACAGGGCTGCAAAGAATATTCTCAGCGCCTGCAAACTCGGTGATTCGGCCCCTGCGAAAAGACCCACGATTGCCGAAGTTCTAACCGGCTAAGTTTCGGAAAACTGCGCCAGACTTTCGGTATGTGCAATTCGTAACAAGCCCCAAATCGCCCATGCGGCGATTATCGGCAGGACAATCCAAAATGGCGTTTCGTCAATAACCCAGCCTGACGCGTCTCGCGCATCGACGGCTGCCGCAAGGACGACTACGGGCCAGTACACAGTGATGCCAAGCGCCGCAGCAAAAACGACTCGGCCCCACGGGTGGCGGCGCCAATGACCGATCAAGCCGATCGCGAGCAGGGGAATGTAAACAACAAGGTCGGCAAATGCGAAGCCGTACCAGAATGCGGCCCCCACCTCGGTAATTTGTTCCGCAGACTCTTGTGTTCCCATGCGGACGCCAAGTTCATAGTCGAACGCAGGTATTGCCTGCGCATACACCAGGTAGGCCAGTAGAAGCCATCCAGGAGTCTGCAGAAACCAGTAATCTAACGCACGGTTTTTCATATTGCCGCCTGATTCTCGTGAGCATCAGTGAGCAACCATAATCGATCGACCATATTTCCGCTAACCGCCGGAATTGGCGCCAAATAATTCCTCATGTCGCGCGGTGATCCTGGGCCACAGATCAGCGACTTCACGAACGTCCAAACGAAACTCGTTTCTGAGTACAGAAACAAGCTCCTCGGACGAGTCCAGCGTTTTCGATTCTGTAGTGCCCGGCCTGGCCACAGTAAATACTCGCCCACGTAATACAAAATGCTCATCGCGAGTACGTAGTTGGGCGGCCAGATTCAAAACAAAACTCGATGCAGGATCGCTTTGCAGATTTGCGCACTTTCTCGTGAGCAATGACTCGCGAGCGGGCTCATCCAAAAAATCGAAAGTGAATTTTCCATCACCCAGACTCTCCGAAAAACGCCAATAGCCATCATCCAGTTGTTCCAGGCCGAGTTTGAACGGCGGCTGATGATGTTGAGCTGCTTCCAGCGCTATTGGCTTGATCATGCTGCCGCCGAAGCCGACATCGGCCAGGTACTTCGTATTCGATTCAGGAGACTGGACTAACAGGCAGAGGTGGCTTGCCTCAGACTCTACTCCTTTTTGTTTCCGCATTACGCTGGCGGCAATCCGACGAACATCAAATCCGATCTCCGACAGTGCCCATCCAAATAGTCCGTTTTGCTCGTAGCACCAGCCGCCACGCGAGTTAACAACGATCTTTTTATAAGCTTCGTCAATACTGGTTGAAAGAGGGCGACCTAGTTGAACGTCCAGATTCTCGAACGGCACACAACAAACATGCGCCTCCTGCAACGCGGCAAGCGTCGCGAAGCCTGGCTCAAGGGAGCCTTCATAATTAATGCGGTCAAGATAGTGTTGTAACTTCACGGATGAGTATTCTCCTCGTCCGGTTCCTCGAAAGCGGGGAACTTGTGCTTCGCGTGCTGACTGTGACAGCCCGAACAAGAATCGACTAACTTCGAGAAGTAAAAACCAGTGAGTTCATCATTGTTATTTTTGGCTGCCGCTTCGAGCAGCCCCGCATGTTTATGGAACTGTTGATCGAGGTGGACAAACGACTTCGGCAGCTTTTGGTGCAGTTCGTGCCTCTGTTGGCGCGATATATCCTGTTTAAGAATATAGCTGTTCTTTATTCGTCCGGCGACCGTCGCAATTTCTTCAAAATTTCCGGAAGCATAGACGCCTAGCACCGACACGATTCCTTTCTGGATGGCAACCATCTCTTTATTAAGCAGGCTCCGAACCTCCGGAGAAAGGCGCTCGACCCCTTTTTCAGCATGATCGTCAGCATGAGCTAGCGGCGCTCCAGCGAAAGTTATTACAGCAACCAGAATCTTAAATAGTCGTGACATGGTGAGGTTTCTCGGCCAGTAGATGCGAAGAATTCTATCAACAGAATTCCAGGTGAGCAAAAGGTGGTGAGCGGCCGGTAATCCGGAAAGCAGCCGATTAGGGCAACAAGAAGTGAGATGGGTGACAGCCTGCTTCACGGCCAAAAGCGGTCTCTCACTTGGCTATTCGTCGGTGCCAATGACATCAATAATTGGTTGGAGTCTTTCGGCGAATAGTGCGGCATCTTCAACGTCAGAAAATTCTGATAAGGCTGAAGAATACGTGCGCCTTACAAAAGAGACCGCCTCGCCATGCCCGTCAAGAGCAGCTTCGCCTAATAGCGTCAAACCGAGGTCATCTGATGAGTTACCGTCAAGCCTCGCCATTGCATAATTGAATCTGGCTGACTTGAATAAATCTGCTGACGTATCTTGAATACTTGCAAGCGCGTCGTACCATTTTTGCGCGTTGGCTAGAGCAGATTCTTTCTCTTCTTCAGTTGTTGCTGAACGTGCCGATGCCGAGAAAAGGCGGACGCTTCGATACATCCCTTTGTCGAAGCCCTGTTGGGCCGACAATACGTAGTAAATCATCGCGGCTTGGTTATCTTGATCAATCCAAATGCCTTTCTCAGCCATATGCCCGATCCAAAATGAAGCCTGTCCACTGCCATTAGTTGAGGCTTCCGCCAAGTGCGCCAATGCCACCCCGGAATAATTGCCGAGTTCGTCTCCGTGTTCCGCTGTATATGTGAATAGTGCCAGCTTGTCGTCATTTTGACCGTCATTCGCGAGGTTAAGTAGACGATAATATTCCGTGAGAACCGTATGGTCTTCTTCTGCTGAGTCACCCCAAGCAAGTTGAAGTGGTTGCAGCAAGAGGATGCCAATAATGGCGCGGCTAACAAGTGACAAATTCATATATGACTGGTGCCTAATGGCTCTCCACCACCAAGAAAATGAACGGCTGTGTCTATTATCACTGAGGGATAGACGGGTGACCATGGGTCAGCAGCACTAGCACAACCACGCCGAGCGATAACAACGCGGTTCCCATGAACGCGCCTAGGAACGAGGGGTTGATAACGTCGACATTGATCGACTGCATCGCGCCGATGCCCTCCGAGGAGGGCACGCGCGCGAGGGCCTTCATCACGAAACTCGAGAATGCGAAGAAGACCCCTCCTACCAATGCAGAACCGAGAAGCGCTATCGTCCCAACGAGAGGGACAAGCGAGTTCATGCCGCCACCTTCCAGATGCCCGAAGCGGCGATCCGATTTGCGTATTCGGCAAAGTCGGTTGGCTCCCGACCCAGCGCGCGCTGGACGCCGTCGCACACGTAGGCGTTACGACCGTCGAGGACGGTGTCAAACAGGTAGTTCAGCAGCCATGCAATCTCTTCCGGCGCGCCCGAATCCGCGATGGCGCCTGCGAAGGCCTCCTTCGGAATCGGGATAAACTGTACCTCGCGTCCGGCGGCACGAGAAATCTCTTTCGCCACTTCCGTGAAGGTCAGCATCCGCGGGCCGGTGACTTCGTAGATCTCGCCGTTATGGCCGTCCTCGGTCAACGCCGCGACAGCAACATCGGCAATGTCATCCACGTCGACGAACGGTTCCGGAATGTCCGCGGCCGGCAACGTGATTGCTCCGTCCAGGACCATGCCGAGGAACTCGCCTTCGGAAAAGTTCTGGTTAAACCAGCTGGCACGAACTACGGTCCATTCGACACCGGCATCCTGAACGATGCGTTCGCAATGCTGCGCTTCTTCCTCGCCACGACCGGACAATAGGACGAGGCGCTGCACACCCTGTTCCGCGGCTTTTTCGACAAAAGCATGGATCGCGTCCGTCGCGCCAGGAATTGCAATGTCCGGAGCGTAGGTAATGTAGACCGCCGTAACTCCATCGAGTGCAACTTCCCATGTGCTCTGGTCATTCCAGTCGAATGACGGTCTGCCCGAACGAGAGGCGATCCGCGTCGGCACGCCTAGTGCCTTCAGGCGCTCGGCGACACGGCGGCCGGTCTTACCGGTCCCGCCCAGAACCAGTGTAGTCCCTTCAGCGGAATTGACGATGTTCATTTCGGTTTTCATAGCTCTCTCCTGTTGTTGACTTGACACTGTGTCAATTGACGCAGTGTCAACAGTAAGGCAGGCTTTACACTATGTCAAGTGAAATTGTTGAAACACGCATACGGATCCTCGAAGCAACCGTTCGTATGCTCGAGGAGCACGGCGGCCGGGGGGTCCGGATGGGGGACATCGCCAAGGAATCCGGGATCTCCCGCCAAGCGGTCTATTTGCATTTCGCGTCCCGCGCGGAGCTTTTGGACGCTACAACGAAGTACCGCGACGAGATTCTGGACCTGGATCGCCGGCTCGCGCCATCACGAGCAGCAAAGTCTGGCGTTGAACGCCTGGCGTTATATATCGAGTTTTGGGGTAACTACATCCCGGAAATCTACGGCGTCGCCAAAGCGCTTCTCCTCGCGCAGGACACCGATGAAGCGGCCGCAGCCGCTTGGCAAGCCCGCATGCTGGTCATGCGTGATGGATGTCGTGCAGCAATTGACGCGCTGCATTCGGATGGAAGGCTCGCGCCAGGATGGACGCAAAAAAGAGCAACAGATGTTTTATGGACAATGCTCTTAGTACCGAACTGGGAAAACCTCACTGGTGAATGCGGTTGGTCGAACCAACAGTATGTCCGTTGGATGAAGACCGTGGCTGAACGAACCTTTGTCAAAGAGTGATGAGATTAAGAGTCGGATCGCGATCAGATCGACCGCTAGTGGCTGCGACTTCAATCGGTGAGCGCTACACCTACACTCCAACTCATAGAGATGAGGATGTTGAAGATGATCCAACCGAATTTGCTGCTCGATCAATTAAGTACTTGTGCCCCCCCAATCTTCATAACGGTGATAGTAGAATGTCTCAGGTTCATGTATCGCAAGGTTTGTTATGAAATTTATAATTGCTGTCGTTGTCCTCACGCTTTCGATTGATGCCAGTGCTGCAGTATCGAAGTGGATACCGTTTGACAGCGAAGGGGGGCATATATCGATACCCGTTACCGTCAACGGTGTGGAAACGCGCGCGCTGCTGGAGTCTGGTGCTGCGGGAAACGGCATCTCTGAGCGATTTCTATCGGAGTACGAGTTCGAATACGAACACGGTCGCCAGGTCATTGTTTCAGGCATCGCGGGCAAACGTAAGGTCGCCCTGATCAATGGTCTGGAGATTGGCATTTTCGGGGCAGAATTCGAAATCAACCAGATGATGCCGGTACACCTTCAGAATGCCGATGTGCTGATCGGCTTGGGGTTCTTTAATAACTTCATATTGCAAATCGACTATCCGAACAGTCAGCTGCGTATTATCACGCACGATTCCCTTAAGCTAAGAAAGCTTGCAAATGTCCGTATGAAAAAAGCGGCGGGCTCGCCGCAGCCTATCGTTAAGGTAGATATGAACGGGGAGGCGAGCCTCTGGCTAACGCTGGATACCGGGAACAACACCGGCATTTTGATCCCGCGGCGCTCGGCAACACGATTTGATTGGCTTGCGAAATACGGGACGACTGAAGCGCTACTGGCAGGCGTCACCAAATCAACGGGTGTCGAGCGATTCAATCTGCCAGAGCTGACGCTCGGGCCTATTGTTCTCGAAAACGTAATAGTGATTGTGCCCGCCGAGGGTGAGAGGACGAATGTCGGAAAAGATGTGAGGGCGAAACTGGGGACGCGACTTAAGGAAACCAGCTCGGATGGAATTCTTGGTTACGACGTGCTCAAGCATTTTATTGTGACGATTGATTACAAGCATTCGTTCTTGCATTTGGGAGTGCCGGCTGAGTCGGAGTAAAAGAGGCCAGGGTTAGAAGAGTCTCTAACCCAGCCATGCACAAGCGCCTATCTACGCCCATGCCAATGCCTGATTCAGCCCTGCTGGCTTAGACCAAGTTTCGCGTCTTCGATCTTTTTCATATCCCGTTCTGTGGCGGTTGCGGTCGCAAGAACCCAGCGCTCAGGACGATAGAGAGGATCTCTAGCCCGGCGCGAACCATCGAGCGTCGGTTTAGAATTGGTACCCGCTGCATATGCATTGATATAACAGCGAGCATTAAACGCTGCAGCATCTGTCGGCACGAGTATGGCGAGACGGCCAGTCTACTGCCGGGCCAACAAAAAAAGGGCCAGGCCTACAGGCCCCGCCCTTTTATGCCTCAACCCCCAAGGAGTGTGAGGCTGGCCGGCAATTACTGCATTGCCGGCCAAATCGCGCTAATTAGACCGCTACGATGTTCTCTGCCTGCGGACCTTTCTGGCCCTGGGTAAGAGTGAACTCAACTTTTTGACCCTCAGCCAACGATTTGTGTCCATCGCCTGTAATAGCGCTGAAATGGGCAAACACGTCGGGGCCAGATTCTTGCTCGATGAAGCCAAACCCTTTGGCATCATTGAACCATTTAACAGTTCCAGTAGTAGACATAGTCATAATCCTATTTATTCAAGAGTAATGGGAGCCTTCTTGTGAAGGCCAAATCGCTGAAAGCGTTGCTATTACTTATGAAAACAGGACGAGGTATTGAAAAAGGAACTTCGAAATCGTGGCCATAAATATCAGACGTACATTCAAGCTGTGCGAAGTATAACAGCTTGACCCCCAGTCAAAGCTAATTCCTCGCCAATCAAATCTGGGGCTGGTCCTTATAGCCGCCATAAGGACCGATTATCACAGCTACTCGCTAGTTTGCGGTATGCTTGAGGCCGCTGCTAATAACAAAAAACACTCCCCGGGGGGACACTATGCAGAACCTGATCGGCCTGGCCGGTATTGCTGTGATTCTTGGCATCGCATTCGCTTTTTCGAGTAATCGCAAAGCCATCAATTTGCGTGTGGTTGGCGCAGCGTTCGGGTTACAGGTTGTGATCGCTACCATAGTTCTTTATTGGGACCGGGGTCGGCACGCTATCGAAGTCATCAGTGGCGGCGTCATGGCTGTCATCGGTTTTTCACAGGCAGGCATCAACATGGTGTTTGGCCCGCTGGCAGACACCGAGATCATTGGCTTTAGTTTCGCCATTAATGTGCTGCCGATCATTATCTTTTTCTCAGCCCTGATGTCGGTGATGTATCACCTGCGCATCATGGAGTGGATCGTCAAGATAGTCGGTGGTGCTTTGCACAAGATCATCGGCACCGGCGCCGTTGAATCAATGAATGCGGCCGCGAACATTTTCGTCGGACAAACAGAGGCACCGCTTGCGGTAAAACCCTATTTGAAGGGGCTGACCGAACCGCAAATGTTTGCGGTAATGGTATCAGGTCTTGCGTCAATCGCCGGTACCGTACTAGCTGGCTATGCGCTCATGGGTGCTGAACTTAAGTATCTGCTGGCTGCCGCCTTTATGGCTGCACCTGGCGGGTTGTTAATGGCCAAGATCATTATTCCCGACGATGAGGTGGTTGCTTCGAGCCAACACGAAAAGCTCAAGATGGAAAAGAGTCAGCACAAAAATGTGATTCTTGCGGCAGCAACTGGCACGACTGATGGATTGCGACTGGCAGCCAATATTGGTGCCATGTTGATCGCGTTCGTCGCTTTGATTGCGTTGGTCAACGGACTGGTGGGATGGGTCGCAGGCTGGTTCGGCTACGAATTAACGCTGCAGATGATCCTGGGGTGGATCTTTTCCCCGCTCATGTATTTATTGAGCGTTCCGTGGGCCGAGGCGCAGGCAGCCGGTGCCCTGTTTGGTGAGAAACTGATACTCAACGAGTTCGTTGCATTCTCGCATCTAAACGAATATCTGGCCGGCATGAGTCCGCGCACGATCGCGATTGTGACATTTTCCCTTTGCGGATTCGCTAACTTGTCATCAATCGCCATACTGCTGGGCGGCCTTGGAGTCCTTGTGCCCGAGAAGCGTGATCTGATTGGACAGCTCGGTATGAAGGCCGTGCTGGCGGGATCGTTATCCAATCTTATGAGTGCGGCGCTCGCCGGAATATTGCTGACCTTCTAAGACGTGGCACCACGACCAATAATTATCGATTGCGATCCGGGACAGGACGACGCCGTCGCCCTGTTTCTCGCGATGGCGTCGCCTGACGAGCTCGAGATTCTCGGCATAACGGCCGTCGCGGGCAACGTGCCCCTGGCGCTGACGGAACGTAATGCACGCATGATGTGTGATCTTGCCAATTCCCAGTTACCCGTGTTTGCGGGCTGCGCGGAGCCGATGGTTCGTGATGCGATAAGCGCCGAATATATTCACGGCGAAACCGGCATCAATGGCATCGATGTATTTGAACCGAAGACACCGTTGCAGGACGAACACGCGGTCGACTTCATCATCGACACACTTCTCTCAAAAGATACGGTGCCAGTGACCTTAGTTCCGACCGGTCCGCTAACGAACATCGCAACCGCTATTGAAAGAAACCCTGCCATACTGCCGCACATTGAAGAAATCGTGATCATGGGTGGCGCGATGCGGGAGGGTGGTAATCGTACGCCTTCGGCGGAGTTCAATATCCTGGTTGATCCGCACGCTGCGGATATCGTACTGAATTGCGGCCGGCCGATCACGCTGATGGGCCTCGACCTTACGCACAAGGTTCTTTCTACTGAGGAGCGAGTCGCCCGTATTGGTGAACTCAATAATGCAGTTGCCGATGCGACCGTCGGCATGTTGAGTTTCTTTCACCGTTACGACACAGAAAAGTATTCGTCGCAGGGCACGCCGTTGCATGATCCGTGCACGGTCGCTTATTTGCTAAGGCCTGAGTTATTCAAGACCAAGGATTGCAATGTCTCGATAGAAACGGAATCCGAACTGACGATGGGACACACGGCGGTGGATTTTTGGCATGTGACTGACAGGCCCAGGAACGTCAGCTGGGCGTTCGATATTGATGTAGACGGTTTTTACGACCTCCTGACGGAGCGGCTTGCCAGGTTTTAGTCGAGGTGGAATCCTGCGGGAAGTAATTCCGCGATCGAATACCGTTGCCAGTCTTTGCTGTCATCCATTGTGATGATCATAGTGTTCTCGTCCGCGAATTCCTGAATGCGCTGCCGGCATCCACCACAGGGTGTGCATGGAGCCACGTCTCCCGGTCCGCCTGCAACAGCGATACGTTCAATTCGTTTGCCACCCTCCAGGACCATCGCAGCAATGGCTGCGGCCTCTGCGCAATTACCCAGCGGGTATGAAGCGTTCTCGACATTGCAACCAACGTGCAGATGCCCCTGATCATCGATGATGGCGGCGCCGACGCTGTAGCCGGAGTAGTGGCAATAAGCGTGTTCGCGAGCTTCCTTCGCAGCGTTGATAAGATCGTCGTCGGAAATCGTCATGGCTTAGTCCGTCTTGCGCATGGGGTTGTTGGGGTGGCCGGTCCAGGTCAGTTTTTCGTCAGTGATCGCGTTACCCGTGCGAGGGTCATTGCCGCTGGTTAGTCGTTGCATCGAAATGCAGCTGTCGACCGGGCAAATACTTACGCAGAGGTTGCAGCCAACACATTCTTCGTCAATAACTTGAAAGTGCCGTTCACCGTCAACCATATTCGTGATGGCCTGATGTGAAGTGTCCTCGCAAACGACATGGCAACGTCCACACTTTATGCAGAGGTCCTGATCGATGACAGCCTTTTCAACGTAATTCAGGTTCAGGTATTGCCAGTCGGTCACACTGGGAACGGCCTTGCCGACAAGCTCCCCCAATGTCATCTGCTTGTCGTCCAGGAAAGTGCTCAGGCCATCGACGAGGTCGTCAATAATCCTGAAGCCATACACCATCGCTGCCGTGCAGACTTGAACGTTGCTGGCACCGAGTGCGAGGAAGTCGACCGCATCGCGCCAATCGGTGATGCCGCCGATTCCGGAGATCGGCAGAGACCGGGTTTCGTGCGTTCGTGCAATCTCCGCAACCATGTTCAATGCGATAGGCTTCACAGCCTCGCCGCAATAGCCACCATGCGTGCCCATGCCATCGGTCGTGGGGTACATCGTGAGCGTGTCGTAGTTCACCCGCATTATCGAGTTGATCGTATTGATCAGCGATACGGCGTCTGCGCCGCCGTCCTGTGCTGCCTTGGCCGGCGGTACGACGCTGGCAACATTTGGCGTCAGTTTGACGATGACCGGGATGGAGGCTGCAGCCTTGGCCCACTCTGTCGCCATTTGTATGTATTCAGGTACTTGCCCAACTGCTGCGCCCATGCCGCGTTCGGACATGCCATGCGGACAACCGAAATTCAGCTCAAAACCGTCGACGCCCGTGTCTTCGATCATCGGCAGATATTTCGCCCAGGACTCTTCATTCATCGGCAACATGACCGAAGCGACTACTGCACGATCCGGCCAGTCTTTCTTAATCTGGCGTATTTCATCGAGGTTGATTTGCAAGGGACGGTCGGTAATGAGCTCAATATTATTGAAGCCAATCACACGGCGGTCGTTGCTGTGAATGGTGCTGTAGCGCGGTCCGCTCACATTGACGATCGGTGGATCTTCACCCAATGTTTTCCAGACAACACCACCCCAGCCCGCTTCGAAGGCACGGTTAACGTTGTACGCTTTGTCCGTCGGCGGAGCCGATGCCAACCAGAAGGGGTTGGGAGAGGAAATTCCGAGGAATTCTGTTTTCAGATCAGCCATGTCTATGAATCCCTCAAGTATCGATCGATGCTGATCGCCGCAATTTTTCCATCCTGTACGGCACTAACCGTCAGATTATCACCACCGACGACGCAATCGCCGCCAGCCCAGACCCCGTCCATCGAAGTTTTCCGATCGATATCCACAACGAAGCGACCGGCTTCAATCTCAACTGACCCGGGACCGGCATCTTTTTTCTGACCGATTGCCTTGAATACGACGTCCGCATCGAGGCGCATTCCTTCATCGCTGTTATCTACGGCGAATTCGACACCCGTTACGTGGTCATCTCCTGTAATTCGCTCCGGACTCGCCCAATGATGAATTGTTACGCCACTGGTTTGTGCCAGTGCCTGTTCGAAAACACTGGCGCCCATTTGCTCCGGCCCACGACGGTAAACCATGTGTACCTGCTCGGCGCCGAGCCGCTTACTTTGCACGGCAACATCAATAGCGGTCATGCCACCGCCGATAACGACAATGTCGCGACCGACGGGCAGAGTCGATTTGTCATCAGCCTGCCGCAGCTCTGCAATGTACTCAATGGCATTGATTACGCCATCAAGATTTTCACCTTCAATGCCGAGATCGTTGGAGTGCGCCAGGCCAACGCCGAGAAACACGGCGTCATAGTCCTCGCAGAGTTCATCGAGCTCGATATCGGCGCCCAGTGTCGAGTTATTGCGTAACTCGATACCACCGATCGATAAAATGTAGTCGATTTCGGTTTGAGCAAAGTCGTCAATCGCCTTGTATGCCGCGATGCCGTACTCATTCAACCCGCCGGGCTTGCCGTCGCGATTGAATACAACGACATCATGGCCCAGTACAGCAAGACGATGTGCACACGACAGCCCCGCAGGTCCACCACCAACAACTGCGACCTTACTGCCGATGGCAGATGCTCGTTCGAATAGCTGCTCGCCGCTCTCAAACACCGGGTCGGTTGCGTGGCGTTGCAGCAGGCCTATCTCAACCGGTTTTTCCTCGTGCGTATTTCGAACGCAGGCCTCTTCACAAAGAATTTCGGTCGGGCAGACTCTTGCGCACATGCCGCCCATAATATTCTCACGCAAAATGATGTGCGCCGAACCGCGTAGATTGTCGCTGCGAATCCTCTGAATGAAGCCGGGAATATCAATACCGGTGGGGCAGGCCGTCGTGCACGGTGCGTCGTAACAAAAGTAACAACGGTCCGCCTCAATCAATGCCTCGGAACGCGTCAGCGGTGGATGCAGATCGGCAAAGTTCTCATCAACTTCTGCTTTGCTGAGTCGTCCCGATTTTATTTGCTCATTGTTTGCCATTGCGTCGCCGTTACCGTTTAACTGCAACGGGCTCGGCAAGCTGGGCTTGCTTCTGGAGCGCGTCATAGAAAGGTGCAAAAGGTGGTCGGTCGATGTAGCGGCCCGCACCTCGCTCCACGTCCAATTTGCCGTTCGCGTAAACAACATTGCCTTGCGAGATCGTGTGTGACGGGCAGCCTGTAATTTCCATGCCTTCGAAAATATTGTAGTCGACTTTCTGATGGTCGGTCTTGGTAGAGATGGTCTTCGTCGCCTCCGGATCCCAGACGACGATGTCTGCGTCCGCACCGACAGCAACGCTGCCTTTGCGTGGATAGATATTGAAGATTTGCGCCGCGTTTGTCGACGTTACCTTGACGAATTCGTTCATCGTCAGTTTTCCGGTGTTCACGCCGTGGTGCCATAGCACTTCCATACGATTCTCGACACCGCCAGTGCCATTCGGAATCAATCGGAAGTCGTCTTTGCCGGCGGCCTTTTGATCCGCGCAAAAACAACAGTGATCAGTTGCTGTGGTCTGCAGGTTGCCGGACTGTAATCCTTTCCATAGTGCGTCCTGATGTTCGCTGGAGCGGAACGGTGGGCTCATAACATGGGCTGCGGCAACGTCGAAGTCTTTGTGGCGATAGATTGAGTCATCGACCAGCAGGTGTCCGGCCAGCACTTCGCCGAAGACACGTTGGCCTTCGTTGCGTGCGCGGGTAATAGCTTCGAGCGACTGGCGGCAGGAGTTGTGGACAATGTAAACCGGAACTTTCAGTACCTCGGCAATTCGGATGGCACGATTAGCCGCTTCGCCTTCGCACTCTGGTGGGCGCGATAACGGGTGGCCTTCAGGGCCCGTGATGCCTTTCTCGAATAACTCTTTTTGTAAGCGAAAAACGAGCTCGCCATTCTCAGCGTGTACGGTTGGGATTGCGCCCAGCTCAAGCGATCGAGCGAAACTGTTAACGAGAATTTCGTCGTCTGCCATGATGGCGCCCTTGTATGCCATGAAGTGCTTGAAGCTGTTCACACCATGGTCGCGAACCAGTGTTCCCATGTCGTCGTGAACACTGTCATCCCACCAGGTGATGGCGACGTGAAAGGAGTAGTCCGAAACAGACTTTTCTGCCCACTCGCGCCACTGTTTATACGCCTCCATGAGGTTTTGCTGTGGTCCGGGAATAACGAAATCAATAATCATGGTGGTGCCACCGGCGAGACCCGCCGATGTTCCGGATTCGAAGTCTTCGCTGGCTACCGTACCCATGAACGGCAGTTGCATGTGCGTGTGCGGATCGATACCGCCCGGCATGACGTACTGGCCACCGGCATCAATAACCGTGGCACCGCTCGGTGCATCAAGATCTGTGCCGACTGCGGTAATCAAACCACCGTCGCAAATAACATCCGCTCGAAGTGATTGTTCAGCGTTGACGACTGTGCCGCCCTTAATGAGAACGCTCATGCTCTGCTCCCGATCTCGCCTTGTGCGACGAGGTAATAAATGAGTCCACCGAATATCGAACCAGTGAACCAGCCGTAGGTATAAAACCAACTTAGAAATTCGAATTTGAAGGACAAGATAGTCAGCCCGACAGGAATGAGGAACGCGATCATGCCGGCAAAGTTCCATGCCGGATAACCGGCGTTGTCCTGATACAACGCGAGTAAATCGTATTCCTGATTCTTGATCAGGAAGTAATCAACGATCATGATGCCCGCGATGGGTCCCAGCAGGCTGGAATAACCGAGCAGCCAGTTCGAATACAGGCTTTCAACGCTGACGTCGGATTCGATCCAGCCGAGTTTCTTGAGCAGCTCCCAACTCATCAACAAAATACCGATGAAGCCAGTGATCAGTACACCGCGATTTTCGTTGATGTAGCGCGGTGCGATGTTCTGGAAACTGTTCGTTGGCGAGACGATATTGGCCGCCGTGTTGGTCGAAATAGTGGCAAGAATAATCATGAGCATCGACAGGATGACCCAAACCGGACTGTCGATGTGACCAATAAGATTGATGGGGTCAGAGACGGTCTCACCGACAAGGCTCACCGAGGCCGCGGTAAGCACCACGCCCAAACCCGAAAACAAGAACATCGTCAGCGGTAGTCCGATAATTTGCCCGATGATCTGGCTGCGCTGTGATCTTGCGTAGCGGCTGAAGTCGGGAATATTCAATGACAAGGTTGCCCAGAAACCGACCATTGCCGTGAGCGCCGCCATGAAATATCCGACAAACGATGCCCCTTCCGGTCGATTAGCCGGAACGGCGAGAACTTCGCTCATGGACACCTTTGGCATCGCCCAGACGACGAGGCCAATAGCGACAATCAAGAGCAGCGGCGCGGCGAGTGTCTCGAGAATTTTGATCGACTCAGCGCCGCGGATGACGACAGCGATGTTCAAAACCCAAAATATAAAGAAACCGAGTACTTCTCCCGTGCCGCCTAACGCTGCCCAGCCGTCAAAAAGCGCGGCCAACATCAAGTGGATCGCGATGCCGCCGAACAGCGTTTGCACGCCAAACCAGCCACACGCAACGATGGCACGAATCAGGGACGGGACGTTCGAGCCGATAATGCCAAAGGATGCTCGCAAGACGACCGGGCAGGGTATGCCGTAACGCGTTCCTGGGAAGGCATTCAGTGTGAGCGGTATCAGTACAACGATATTCGCCACGAGGATGGTCCACAGTGCTTCAGACACTGACAGGCCGAAATACGCGGTCAGAACGCCGCCCAGCGTATAAGTCGGCACGCAAATAGCCATACCGACCCAAAGAGACGCGACATTCCACCGCGACCAGGTGCGTTGTGACGCCTTTGTCGGCGCGATGTCTTCGTTATAGCGAGGGCTATTGGCCAAATCATCGCCAACGTCGAGCTCGATATGCTCGCCGACAGTACGCAGCTTGCTGACTGACAAAGCATCAGACATCGATATCCCCTTAGTCGTTACTTGTCCGTCAATGGACCGTATGTTTCGGGACGGCGATCGCGGAAAAACTGCCAGGTATCGCGGACTTCACGGACCATATCGAGGTCGATCTCATGGACGAGTAATTCATCGTCGCCATAACTCGCCTGGGCTTCGATGGCACCGCGCGGGTTTACGATGTAGCTGGAACCGTAAAATTCACCCATGTTCTGAGCCCAGGGCTCTTCTTTGCCGACACGATTAATCGCGCCGATGAACACACCATTTGCGGCCGCCGACGCAGGTTGCTCCAGTTCCCAGAGATACTTGCTTAAACCCGCCACGGTCGCGGATGGATTCACAATGTATTCGGCACCATTGAGCGCCAGTGCACGCCATCCCTCAGGGAAATGACGGTCGTAACAAATGTAGACGCCGAGTTTCAGGTAGGCGGTTTCAAAGACCGGCCATCCGGAATCGCCGGGCTTGAAGAAAAACTTCTCATAAAAACCGGGATCAACTTGCGGAATATGCGTCTTTCGATACTTGCCAAGGTATTTTCCATCAGCATCAATGACCGCCGCCGTGTTGTAGTAAACGCCGGTCATATGCTCCTCGTAAATGGGAACCACGATGACCATGTTGTACCTCTTCGCATACTCCTGCATCAGCCTGGTGGTTTCGCCATCAGGAATTTTTTCAGCGGCGGCGTACCACTTTCTGTCCTGACTGGGGCAGAAGTAGGGCTGCGTAAAAACCTCCTGGAAGCACAGGATTTGCACGCCCTGTTTCCCCGCATCTTCGATATAGGGAATGTGTGCTTTGATCATGCGGGCCCGAATTTCGTCGGGTTGCATCGACGCATCGCCTTTGAGCGCCATCTGAATTAAACCGCACTTAACTTTTGCCATGCTTGTTCCTCATAGATGTCTTTCTTTATACGCTTTTTATTCGACAGAAGTCCACGATCCGTGCATGGGATTCGGCAGGATGTACCAACCGTGTCCCCACAATTCCTGGTTCTTTTCCAATGTTTCTGCGCGGCTTGCTTGCGTTGCGGCTGCCGTGCACGAGCCGTACGGTTTCGCCCGTACACAGGGTGCGAAGTCGCTAAAGTCATCGCCAATCAGCATGATCACCCGGTGCGTTTCTGCGATGAACTCGCGGCGCGATTGTTTTTCGCGGTCCCAC
The DNA here is from genome assembly GCA_021773155.1 of Woeseiaceae bacterium. Lineage (GTDB taxonomy): Bacteria > Pseudomonadota > Gammaproteobacteria > Steroidobacterales > Woeseiaceae > UBA1847. Next base: position 21,945 of record JAJFKQ010000074.1, read on the forward strand.
CCGGGTTGCTCTCCGGCGAGCATGACGTGATCGGCATCGACATCAAGACCGACCTCGTGAATGCCTTCGATCGTTGTTTGTTGTTGCCGGCAGGGGTCGTCGGTGCCGGCTTTTGGCTGACATGGCCGGTTGGTTACGAAGAAGACAGTCACGCCCAGTGACCTCGCGGTTTTTACAAACGACTTAACACCCGGAATTGGCAGTGCCGGAGTGTTGGCGGCCCAGGTATCCAGTTTGTGGTTTTCGAAAGGTCGCTCGTAAGTCAGTTGAAAATTGACGTTACTGACGACGGTCTCATCCACGTCCAGAATGACCGCAGGCGGTAATGCCGACGGTTCACCGTATCCCGTCAATACATTCCATGTTTTGTCTTCAATAAACCCTGGAAGATCATCAGTCGCGTCGCGGTAAACCTGGGTCGCTATGGCCTGGTATTCAGCAGAATGCTTTACCCACAAGATCCCCAGATC
>JAJFKQ010000075.1 GCA_021773155.1 Woeseiaceae bacterium
GAAGCAGAGTTCCGCGATTCCATCGTCAGTTGCCTGGACGGTTATCGCCTTTCCCGAGTAAATCATTTCTTTCCTCTCTTGTTCAGAAGTGCTGGTGGGCTAGAACATGAATTGGTTCTCGTCCATCTCCATTAGTGGGTCAGGACCTGCCGACATCGTCTCCAGAAGAGACGTGGTTAGCGGCAGTATCTTGGCGAAATAAAATTCCGCAGTCTGGATCTTTGCACGATAGAACGCCTCTTCGTTCGTGCCTTGCTCAAGCTTACGATATGCGGCTTGCGCGCTGGCGGCCCAGGCAACGCCAAGCAATACGTAACCGGAGAACATGATGTAGTCGACCGAGGCCGCACCTACGGCGTCGCGGTTGCGCATTGCGGCGAAGCCGATTGTCCGGGTCAGCGACTTCCACCGCTTGGTAAGTCGGACCAGCGTTTTTAAATAGGGCCTCATTTCCTTGCGGCCACGGGACCGTTTGCAGAAGTCCAGTATGAAACTCGTTACCGGCACCAGCGCCTTGCCTCGTGTGCCCAGCACCTTTCTGCCTAAGAGGTCCAGTGCCTGGATGCCCGTCGTGCCTTCATAGAGCATGCCGATCCTGGCGTCCCGCACGTTCTGTTCCATACCCCACTCATTGATATAGCCGTGCCCGCCAAAACACTGCAGCCCGAGGTTTGCACTCTCGAAACCGGTCTCGGTGAGGAATGCCTTGATAATGGGTGTCAGGATATCCAGTACATGGTTGGCGAGTTCGCGAGCCTCCGGGTCATCGGACTTGGTCATGATGTCGCCTTGGGTACTGGCGAAGTAGATCAATGCGCGGCCACCTTCGGCAAACGCTTTTTGCGTCAGCAGCATGCGACGCACGTCGGGATGCACGATGATCGGATCCGCGGGCCCAGAAGGATTTTTCGGACCGGTCAGAGAGCGCATCTGCAGGCGATCCTTGGTGTAGGCGAGAGAGTTCTGGAAAGCGAGTTCGGCGTGTGCAAGCCCCTGCAAACCTGTACCGAGGCGGGCGAGGTTCATGAAGGTGAACATGTTGTTAAGGCCTTTGTTTTCCTCCCCGACCAGGTACCCGGTTGCGCCGTCGAAGTTCATCAGGCATGTCGAGTTTCCGTGAATGCCCATCTTGCGTTCGAGAGCACCACAAGAGACGTTGTTACGCGCTCCGGTGGAACCGTCGTCCTCTGGAATAAACTTGGGTACGATAAACAGCGAGATGCCCTTTGTGCCCGGCGGCGAGTCAGGCAGGCGCGCCAGCACGATGTGAACGATGTTTTCGGCGAGGTCGTGCTCACCGGACGAGACAAATACCTTCGATCCGGTAATGCAATAGGTGCCGTCCGCAGCCTGTTCGGCCCTGACCTTCAAGAGTCCAAGGTCCGTGCCGCAATGTGCCTCGGTCAGGCACATCGTGCCGGTCCATCGGCCACTGACCAGAGGTTCCATGAACATCGCCTTCTGTTCCTCGGAGCCGTGTTCGTCGATGGTCTCCACCGCGCCATGGGAGAGACCGGGGTACATAGCCCAGGACCAGTTGGCCGTGCCATTCATCTCTCGAACCGGCAGGCCGATTGACATTGGCAGGTCCTGGCCACCGTACTGGGCGGGCTGATCCAACGACGGCCAGCCCCCATCAACGTATTGCTGGTAAGCCTCTTTGAATCCGAGAGGCGTCCTGACCTCACCGTTTTCCAGCATCTTGCACCCGACCTCGTCGCCTACGGCGTTGAGCGGGCCGATGACCTCTTCGGAGAATTTGCTGGCCTCGCCCAGGATCACGTCGATCAATTCCTGGTTGACCTCCTCACAGTCAGGCAGCGATTGGTAGTGTTTTTCGAAGTTCAACAGGTCTTGCATAACGAACTGCATGTCCCGCAGTGGGGCTTTGTAGGTAGTCATTCTTGCTCTCTTTCAGGCGATAACAGGCCTTCGTCAATTTCAGCGTACAGGTGTACGCACAACTGTACCATTCTTTTGCTAGGATGCATACTTGAGGTTCACGAACGGACCAATCCCGCAACGAGGGGGCGAATTGTTGAAGGTCTCCAGAAAGAAGCAGAAAGCAGAAACTCGGCAGAAACTCATGGATGCGACGGCCGCCGAACTCGCCTCGGGCCGGAGTTTCGACACGCTCAGCCTTAGGGAGGTAGCCAAACTTGCCGGCATCGCTCCGACGTCTTTCTACCGTCACTTTCACGACATGGGAAGTCTGGGACTTGCGCTTATCGAGGAACACGGCGAGACACTGCTGACCCTGATGCATCATGTTCGGGAACAGGCCTCTGGCGGACATTCGTTGATCCGCACGTCGGTCGAGACGCTTTTTGATTACAATTTCGCCAATCAGGGCATGTCGCGAATGATCCTTCTGGAGAGTATGTCCCGGCACTCGGTATTTCGTGAAGCGGCCGAGAAGTTGTTTGCAACGATGTCCAGGGACCTGGCTGAGTTCCTGGTCTGGGACGCGAAAAAAAGAGTCGTACCGCTGGGGCATCCGCAACTTGCCGCCAATTCCATGGTCGCCATCTTGTTCACGACCGGGATCGCGCTGCTCAATACGCCGGCCGAGGACCGCGGTCGGCACGTCGAGGCCGCCATTGTCCAGCTGCGAATGATCATGCGCGGGGCCGAAGCAATGGGGCGGGAAGCCTGATCAGGTACCCCGAACGATCAATTTCGTCTTGATCAGCGCCGAAGCAGGCGTTTCGCCATCAAGAATACGCATTAGCTTGGCAACCAATACACGCCCAGCCTGGTGAATATCCTGCCGGATCGTAGTTACCGGCGGGCAGAAGTATGCTGCGGAAGGAATGTCGTTGTAACCGACGATCGATATGTCATGCGGAACGCTTATTCCCGCGTCTCGAAATGCGGCGATGAACGCCATGGCAGTGGAGTCGTTGAAGGCGAACACTGCGTCCGGGGGCGTTTCGATGACGTCGAGATATCGATTGGCGGCAACAAACGCCGATTCGTAGGAGAAGCTGTGCAACTCGATATCATCCACTTCGATCTCAAAACCGCTTTCGTCTGCCGCGTTTTGAAGCCCAGCCCGGCGCATACCGATTTCTCGAAACGAAGGATCTCCGACAAAAAGAAAATGTCGACGACCCTGTTCGACTAAATGACGTCCGGCCAACTGACCGCCCAGGTAGTTGTCGCTGCCAACAACGCAGTAGTTCGCATCCTCTGGTGCCGCTCCCCAAACAACGATCGGTGCTCCCGTCTCCGCGAACTCGCTGAGCATGTCCTCTCGATGACCTTGCCCAAGCACGATAAAACCGTCAGCGCCTCTCGACATCAAAATTTGTTGAAAGGAGAGGGTGTCATTGTGGTTCGGGGCGCAAAGCAGCAAATCCTGATTTCGGTCTCCAAGCGCCTCTGATACACCGGCCAGCAACTCGAACATAAACGGGTCTGAGATGTGGTTTTTCCGGTGCGACCCAAAATCGAGCGATACAGCGATGGTATTGGTTCGCTTACCCCGCAGTTTTTGGGCGTTCCTATTGACGGCATAACCGTGTTCGTTCGCCACTGCCAGGACGTGCTCGCGAGTCGCTTTGTTGACCAACGGGCTGTTGCTCAGTGCTCGTGACACTGTTGGCTTTGACACCATTGCGAGCCTCGCAATGTCATCCATTGTTATTGCACGTTTATCGGTCATATTGTCAGCATGCCTCTGCGCAATCGTTGCGCAATGTGGCTATTGGTCTACGGTTCGAAAGAAGGGGCCGCCAGTATAACGCAGTGCTAAGCCACTCATATTTCTACCAATTCCAAGTATAACTGAAATGCATTTCAAAATCATTGAAATGCGTTTCATAAAGGTGTAGATTTCGTGTGATAGCCGGTGCTACTTCCCGGCTGTTTAACGATTTCGAGCTTTAAGGGGAGACATCATGATCAGCAAGTTTTTGAAAGCAAACCTCCTTTTGTGCGGCACGGCTATGGCAGTCCTGTTCGCATTAGGTAGCAGTCCTGTGGTGTATGCGCAGGAGGACGATGAAGAAGAATACATCGAGGAAATCATCACAACGGGTACGGCGGGCGGCGCAGAGGTTCGCAAGTTCGACGCGAGCTTCGCCATCACGACAATGAACGACGAGGACATCAACAAGTTCTCGCCAAAAAGCACAGCGGACCTGCTGAAAATGATTCCGGGTGTCTGGGCGGAAAGCTCAGGCGGCGTCTCCGGTGCGAACGTATTCGTACGCGGCTTTCCGGGCGGTGGCGATGCACCGTTTTTCTCACTTCAGGTCAATGGCGTACCCATTTTTCCACCACCAACGCTGTCTTTCCTCGAAAACACCACACTGTTTCGCATTGACGAAACGGTGAAACGAGTGGAGGCGCTACGCGGCGGACCGAACCCGGTGTTCTCAAACGGGCAGCCTGGACTGACAACCAACTTCATACTCCGCGAAGGTAGCGAGGACACGGAAGGACTGATCAAGTACACGACTTCCGATTACAACCTGCGGCGTTTTGACGGCTATCTCAGTGGCGAGCTGGCGGACGAGTTCTACTACATGATCGGTGGCTATATCAGTAGTTCACCGGGCATCCGCGATTCCGGATTTAATTCGGACGAGGGCAACCAGATTACTGTTAACCTGACTAAGGACCTCGACAATGGGTCGATCAATGTCTTCCACCGGCAGACGGACGACAGCGGTACCTGGTATTTACCGGTCGCACTCAACGTGCCGGGCGTGGACGCTGAATATAACCAGATTGGCTCCTTGAATAGGCAAAGAAGCATCATGTTCGCCAATAACTTTGGCGACCCAGCGTTTCCCACCCCGTCTTCGAAGACGGTTGATCTGGGTGAAGGTCGCGGTTGGGATGGCTCGATGACGGGTGGTTCGGTAGTCTTCGACATCGCCGACGACTGGGAGCTGACGGATAGCTTTGGCATCACCAGCGGCAACGCCGATACCCTAGGCCTGGTCCCTAATGGCGGTGCGGTCCAGATTAGCGCACTACTTGCAGACCCGACCGTCGATACGGGTGCTGTTGTTACCGGACCAATCACCGGCAGCGTGAGCGGTAGAGCAATTGCGAATTCTGAATACATCCAGCAGTTCGGTGCCTGGGAGGTTCGCAAGGATATTGAATCCTTCACTAATGACATAAGCGTCGCCTGGCACCAGGATTGGGGCAGCGTGACGGCAGGATTTTACTCAGCCAATGCGTCGACTGATGAGTTCTGGTCGCTGGGAAATCAGAAATACGAAGTTGTACAGGTCGGTGGCGAGGTCGTTACCGGAATCGAATGTAACGATGACCCAACAATCGACAGTTGTGGCTGGAATTACGATATCGACGCTCGTGGCGACGCTACTACGACAGCCCTGTATGCAGCGACTACTTTTGACATCAATGATCGTCTGACGCTCGATGTTGGTGTCCGTTCTGAAAACCACGAAGTCGAATACACGGTCGACGAAGGTCTCGACGGTGTCGCCACGCTGGTCCTGTCATTCGATGAGACCGAGTTTTCATGGACGGCGGCTGCAAACTATATATTCACGGACACCATGAGTGGTTTTGCGCGCGTCAATAGCGGCAGCAAGATGCCGTACTTTGACGACTTCCGCGACAACCGGGATGCATTCAACGACGGCAACAAATTGATTCAGAATGTTGATCAATACGAAGTCGGATTCAAGTGGGTGACAGATTACGTGAGCCTGTATGCGACTGGCTTCCTTACCGAAGTCGATCCCACATTCTTTGTCGCCCTCGCCGGTGGCGGCGCAGTGATTCAAACTCAGGAATCTTCGGGTATCGAAGTTGACGCCATCTGGGAGACGGATGTTGGATTCTCGGTGTCGTTGAATGCAACGATCCAGGACTCAGAGATCAAGAGCGGTCCCAATAATGGCAACGAGACGCAACGGCAACCGGGATTTCAATTGCGATTGTCACCGAGCTACGCGTTCGAGGGTGACAATTTCGAGGGCTCAGTGTACGGCACCATCAGCTCAGTCGATGACCGGTGGGGCGAACCTGAAAACGTCAACAAGCTGGCTGGCTATGAGAAGCTTGATCTGGGCGTCATTCTCAGGATCAATGAAGCGTTCGTTGTCCAGTTATCGGCTGATAACATTACTGATGAAGATGCGCTGACCGAGAGCGATCCGCGTACGCTTACGGCACCGAATGGCCGTTTCATTATGCCGCGTACGTTCAAGTTCAGCGTAGGCTACGAATTCTGATCGTCTGAAGACCAGAAGTTCGTGCGTCCTTTGAGCCGGACAGACTTAGACCAATGAGTCTGTCCGGCTCTTTCTATTAGAATCCAATATCGCTGCATCGGGATACGCTCATGAAGCACTTGCCCATCAAGATATCGCTGTTCATCAACTACTTCGTCTTCGCGATTCTGTTGAACAGCGTGGGCACTGTAATCCTGCAGGTGCAGAACAGTTACGGCGTGACTGAATCGTCGGCCGCCGTCCTTGAGGCGTTCAAAGATCTTTCCATTGCTTTAACCTCGTTCCTGATTGCGTCCTTCATTGTCCGGGTCGGCTTCAAACGCACGATGCTGATCTCGCTCGGCTTTATCGGCATTGTTTGCCTCGCGATGCCGCAGTTGCCAACGTTCTGGATGACGAAACTGTTGTTTGCAGCGACCGGTGTCGGTTTTGCACTCATGAAAGTGTCCTGCTACGCGACGCTCGGACTGGTCACAAAAGACAGTAAAGAACACGTCAGTATCATGAATTTCCTGGAATCGTTCTTCATGGTTGGCGTGTTGTCAGGCTATTTTATTTTTAGTGCGTTTGTTGACGATTCGGACCCGGCATCCACCAGCTGGCTTACCGTCTACTATGTGCTGGCCGTGCTGTGCTTTCTGGCGTTCGCGCTATTGATGTTTGCCAAGCTCGATGAGTCCGCCGCGAAAAGCACGACGCAGAAGCCGCTGGCACAAGAGTTTCTCGACATGATCATGCTGTGCATCAAACCGCTGGTTTTGATCTTCGTCATCAGTGCTTTTCTGTATGTTCTTATCGAACAGAGCATCATGTCGTGGTTACCAACGTTCAACAATCGCATTCTCCATCTCTCGACCTCATTGAGTATTCAGATGGCCAGCATTCTTGCGGCTGCAACCGCACTGGGTCGATTCACCGCTGGCCTGGTGCTACAGAAATTCGATTGGTTCCGAGTGCTGACGATCGGGCTTCTGTCGGCGGCTGTGCTGGTGATTATCGCCTTACCCATGGCCGCCTCTGTCGGTAGTGAGCAGATTACGAGCTGGGGTGCCGCGCCGGTCGCTGCGTTCCTCTTCCCGCTGATCGGGTTTTGCATCGCCCCGGTTTACCCGGCGATCAACTCTGTAATCCTGTCCGCGCTGCCGACACATCAGCACGGCTCCATGGCCGGGCTGATCGTTGTATTTTCAGCGCTCGGTGGCACGACCGGTTCCATCATAACGGGCATCCTGTTTGAAAAAGTTGGCGGCGAATCCGCTTTCTACTTTTCGTTGCTACCGATAGCGGCCATCTTGTTCACCCTCTACCTGTTCAAGCGCAAAGCCGTAGAGCTCGGGCACGGATGAAAAAGTCTGCCCTTATCGACTGGCTAAAAAAGCGTTCCATGCTGCTCCGGCATGCATCGCTGGCAAATGGCTATTCAGGAAAATCAACACAATGGAATAACGGGTTTGGGCGATCTCGACCACAAGATTGTCTCGACCAAAGCTCGGTATGGTTTGCGGCGTATCCAGATTCTCTGGTGGGCGGGCCGGGCGCGAAGGCTCTTGATATTCTCGGCTCACCAAAGCTCCACCAATTGCTCTCGGAAGTGGGAGTGGAGGCCGTCCACACCGGCCCGATGAAGTTGTCCGGGAGCGTTACCGGAACAGAGTACGGGCCAAGTATCGATGGCCACTTCGACCGCATCGAAAGCACCGTCGATCCCGCCTACGGCAGTGATGAGCAATATAAGGAGATGGTAGAAGTCGCCTCGCGCCATGGACTCATTGTTATTGGCGACCTGGTGCCAGGCCACACGGGAAAGGGGCCCGATTTTCGACTGGCCACACTAAACGAACCCGGGTTTCCCGGCCTGTACACGATGGTTGAAATTGACCCCGAAGACTGGTCTGTTCTCCCAGATGTGCCGCATGCACAGGACAGCGCGAACCTCTCACCGGTCGTTGCTCAAATGCTCAAGGACCGTGGATACGATCCTGTCGGGCCGCTGGACATTGAGGTGTTTGCACGCCCGGGAATCAAAGAGAGTTGCTGGAGCGTGACCGATGTCGTTTGCGGAGTCGACGGAAAAGATCGTCGCTGGGTCTACTTGCACATCTTCAAGGAAGGTCAGCCGTCACTGAACTGGTCCGATCCCGCCTACGCCGCGCATCGCCTGATGACGGCGGATATGCTGCATTCTTTGACTGAGCTCGGCGCGAAAGGATTGCGCCTCGACGCCACCATGTTTCTGGGGATCGAGGCACGCGGGCAGGGGGAAGACGGCTGGCTTGGAGGTCACCCGTTGTCCACACAAGTGACTGATCTTCTCGGCACAATGATTCGTAAATTCGGTGGGTTTAGTTTTCAAGAGCTAAATACAGACCTGGAGGTAATTCGGAAATCGTTGTCGTCTGGTCCGGAATTTAACTACGACTTCTGTACTCGACCCGGGTATCTATACGCACTGGTCCTGGGGGACGGTGGCCCATTGAGATTAATGTTGCGGCAAATGCTGTCATACGGAGTACAGCCGACGAGGCTGGTGCACGGCCTGCAAAACCACGATGAACTGATGCTGGAAACAACTCACTTAAGCATTTTTGGCGAGCAGATATTTGAATGGGAAGAAAACAGGCAACAGGGCGACAGCCTGTTCACGCACATTCACGAAAGTGTAATCGCGGCGACAACGGGGGATCGTGCGCCCTACAATGAGGTATTCGCGATGAGTCCAGGGGTTTGCTCCACGCTCCCAGGGCTCATAGCGGCTGGTCTGGGCATTGCGGACGTCACGCAGATAACACCCGAACAAGCGGAGAAGATCAAGCAGATCCATTTATTGGCCGCCGCCTTTAACGCACTGCAAGGGGGTGTGTTCCTGCTTTCCGGATGGGATCTGGTGGGAGCCTTGCCCATCCCTACGGACTCGGTTGCAAGCCTCGTCGCCGACAACGACCACCGCTGGATTAACCGAGGTGGATACGATCTGTTGGGAGATTTTGACGATATGAGTCATTCCATCCACGGACTTCCCAGGGCGCAGTCCTTATACGGCGACCTGAAAACTCAGTTACAAGATGCGAGCTCTTTTGCTTCACGAGTCAGGTCCATGCTTTCTCTTCGCGACTCACTTCGAGTTTCTGAAGGCGAGTTGGTGTCCGTGCCGATCGTTACGCATCCAAGTGTAGTGATTCTGGTAAACAAACTTCCCGAAGCTGACGGCAGGCAGGAAACCTGGCAACTCACGGCCTTGAATTTTGGCGAAACCCGGGTTGAGCAGAGCGTTAGTTTCGTTGGTCTGTCGGGCGATGCCAAAGTGCTTTGGAGCAATCTGCAGGGTGTCGTCGACGAAGACATCGCCTTGGACAATGACTCGTTGAAGCTGGAACTCGATTCGTTTGAGGCGAAACTTGTCGTGGTGTACACGAATTTCGCTTAAAGCAACGCGCCAAAAACCAAAAGGGCTCTGAACCCATCAATACAAACTTGTTGGACCACTAGGTTTTCTTTGCCGCTACTGCGCCGCTAGACTGACGGACGATCAATTCGCTGGATAAGGTGGTGTCCGCTACTGTCTGGCCATTAAGAAGGCTAAGCAGGCTTTCGACAAGCACCCGCCCGGCCCAACGAATATTCTGGCGAACCGTGGTCAAAGTCGGGCTGCTGTAGCGAGCGAGTCCGATATCATCGTAACCCACTATCGCAATATCCGCCGGGACGCGTAGGCCGGACTCGTTGATTGTTGCGATAGCACTAAGCGCCATTACGTCGCTGCTGCATACAGCCGCATCGAATTTCGTACGACTGCCCAGCAATTCCTCGATAGCATCGCGGGCACGTTCCATTTCGAACGGAACTTCTATCTGAAGCCGGGGATCGAATTTTACGCCGTGTTCTTTCAAGGCCTTTTTATAGCCGGAGAATCGCAAGGCAATTTCCGGAAGATTGACGTCGCCGAAAAAGGCAATATGACGTCGACCCAGTTCCAGCAGGTGATTAGTCGCGATATACCCGCCCGCGGCATTATCACCGCCCACTCTGCAATAGGATTGATCCGGCATCTCCGCCCCCCAAACAACCATTGGTGTGTCGGAATTTGCGAGCGCGTTCAGCTCGCTGTGCTGCTCCCCCTGGCCAACAAAAATTACGCCATCCGAATTCTGGAAAACACGGCTGTCCTGCAATTCCAGAATATTGGCAATTGGGGCATGCGAGAGAAACAGGTCGAGATCATGCTCAGCGAGGCAGTCCGCGATACCGCCCAGCATTTCCAGAAAAAACGGATCGGACATGTGCTGTTCCGACTTGATGTTGAGCATGAAAACAACAGAAATGACACCGGTCTTTTGTAAGCGAAAGTTTCGAGCTCTTTGATTGACGTGGTAGTTGTACTCTTTGGCCAGCTCACGAATTCGGGTTTTCGTTTTTTCATTGACGCGTGGGCTGTCGCTGAGCGCTCGGGAAATCGTGCCGCGCGTCACACCGGCAATATCAGCCAGTTCCTGCATGGTGATTCGCGCTTTGGCTTTGTTTTGGCTCATTGCTGCGTCCGTGTTTCTCGATGGCGCCTGCTGAGGATCGCGCAAATACGAGATGGAGAGAATGTACAGGAGAATCAGAATTGTCAATTATTACAAAACCTTAACTCAATGTACAATCGATTGTATCTGTGAGGTTGGCAATCGATTGTATTTTGTCGTAGCCTCGGCTGGTCCTCAACTCGCTCGAGTTGGGCATAGCAATCCAAGGGGGTACCACAAAATGGAAATCTCGATTCGCGGCCGAATTTCAAATGGCCTGTTAGTAGCGGCGGTCGCCGTATCCTTCGTTCCGAGTCTGGCATTCGCACAAGCCGATGAAGAAGTAATGGAAGAAATTTTCGTAACCGGTGTGCCACGAGGTGGCGCCACCAAACTTGAAGCAAGCGTATCGGTAAGCGCCGTGCCAAATGAGGATGTCATGAAGATCGCGCCGCGATCCGTTGCGGAGATTTTCAGAAGCATCCCAGGCATAAGAGCAGAGTCCTCCGGCGGCGGCGGCAATGCGAATCTGACCATCCGCGGCATTCCTCTCGCGACCGGTGGTTCAAAATATATGCAAATTCACGAGGACGGACTGCCTGTCCTTGAGTTTGGCGATATGAACTTCGCCAATACCGACAACTTCGTTCGGTTCGACTCCTCCGTCGATCGCATCGAGTCCATTCGCGGTGGCTCCGCCTCAACCTTCGCGAGTAACTCTCCGGGCGGCATCATCAATATCATCAGTAGAACCGGCGGCAACGACGAAGGCAGCATCGGGCTGACTTTCGGAGCGGACTACGATGAGTTTCGTACTGATTTCCAATATGGCGGTACCCTTGCCGATGATTTGAGCTACCACATTGGTGGCTTCTTCCGGGATGGAGAAGGCGTGCGCGACACCGGATTCAACGGTGATAACGGCGGTCAGATCAAATTCAACATCACAAAAGATTTTGACGATGGTTTTCTTCGCTTTTACGTCAAGCATCTGGATGACAAAGTAACCACTTACTTGCCTTCGCCGATCCTGGTCGAGAGCAATGGCAGTTTCGGACCAGTAGCTGGCTACGATGCGAGTTCGCAGACGACACACTCGCAGGCGACCAACAACATTACCTCGTTCGACCAGTTCGGTAACCCGGTTGGCCGAGCGGTGTCGGATGGCATCGAGTCCAAAGTAACGGCTTTTGGCTTCGAGTTTGACAAAGACATCGACGACACATTGACGATCAATAACAAATTCCGGACATCCAGCGTGACCGG
>JAJFKQ010000076.1 GCA_021773155.1 Woeseiaceae bacterium
GGTGGCATCAACGAAGGTCACCGTGAATGGTGCATCGATGGCCGTCCAGCTCGTCGTCAGGCTGCCGCTCGGTAGTCCATCGTCAACAGCCGTACCGTTGAGGCCGACCGTATCTGTCGGCAAACTAATTACCTGCGCCAACCCCGCATCGACCGTCGGCGCCTCGTTCGCTTCTTCAACGACCACGTTCACCACGGTGCTCGCGCTATTGCCCGACGTATCCAGCGCCGTCGCTGTCACCTGTTGAGTACTGTTTGCATAAATCGTGGCGTCCCAGCTCACCTCGTACGGCGCATTCGTCAGCGTACCGAGCGGCGTCGCCCCCACGGCAAAACTTACCGAGGCAACCGCCACATCGTCACTTGCCGTCGCCGAGACCAGCACCACGCCCGATACCGTCGACCCCTCCGTCGGTGCGTCCAGCACGACCGTTGGGGACATCGTGTCTCGAAAAACTGTGACCGTAACTGACGAGCTGAATTGATTGTTCGACGTATCCGTGGCCAAGGCCGTCAATAGGTGTTCGCCCGTCGCGACACTTTCAGAATCCCAGTCGAGAGAAAACGGAGGTTCGAAGATTTCGCCGATGAATGCGCCATCAACATCAAACGTGACAGATTTGATTGCGTAGTTGTCTGATGCAGCAGCAGATATTAGCGTAGCGCCGGCAACCTCTTGCGCATTTACCGGTGACAGCACGTTAACTGCAGGGGGAGTCGTGTCCGGTACCAGCGTCAGACTCGCGCGCCTCACCGAGAACGAATCGTCACCCGAGAATACAAGGTAGAACTCCTGTGCGTCAGCACTCATCCACTTGCTGGGAATATGTTGCGCTTCGCCCCAATGCCCATTGCTGCTGGAGACAGGTTCACCATCCCAACTTTCTGTGAAATAGACGACTGACCAGGGCCCCCACGGATCTTTCGCTTCAAAAATACTGAATTGATTCCGGCCGCCATTTTGGCCGAGACTCCGCGACGTCATCAAGTACCTGCCTAATGTCGGCTGGTATGTGACGTCTAGTCGATTCACGGCACCGGTGAATGTAAATACCGGGTACCGCACCATAATGTCGGTACTCCAGATCGGATCGCCGAAAGAATCGAAACCACTAAGAAATTCGTAAGCGCTACGATCAGTGATTTGGTCCTTCGGGACTCGTGTCAATATCAGGTTGTCGGTTTCAACGTAAGCGCTAGATGTATCCGGGCTGTACATATAGACAAACGAATCGCGCGCGCCTGCGTAGTTTTGACCGTAATTCAGGAATGCGCAGTAGCCAAGTTCAGCAAATTGCCAATCGTTCCATGCCCATGTGTCGCCATGGTCTGCAGACCACGCCAGTTCACACTGCTCACCGAGATTGTTCGCGTTTCTCACCCACTGGTAAAGCACGCCTTCTACCATCAGGAGGCCGCTTGCTTTCTTGCCCAGCGGGCCCTTGCCGAATTGGTCGCCGGTTGGCGACGGTATGTTCTCACCGACAAACGCCGTAGCCGGACCAGCAACATGTCCATAGCCCAAACTCAGCTCTTGAGGCGCCGGTGGGTCAAAACCAAACCCGTCGCCGTATGCGACATACTGATCACCATCGTCCGCCCAGGTGATCGGCCAATTGTCGCTGCCCAATGCGTCGCGAGCAATTGCAGCGCCAGGCGCCCACTGTACTCCGCTGATAACAGAACTCATCGGGTAGGCACTCGGTTGCGTCAGTAGAGAGTCCACATAAATCGTCGTCGTTATGCTGGTTTGATTATTTTCTATGTCGGTCGCCGTCACGACCAGACTGTGCATTCCATTCGCTGCTGAATTGCTATCCCAATCAAATTCATAAGGTGGGGCCACAAAGCTCGCTATTTCAATACCATCAATGGCGAAACTGACAGAATCGACCCCAACGTCGTCGGCTGCATCGGCGGACATCGTCAACCATCCTGTCAACGTAGCGCCATCTTCCGGGGAAAGCACTGTTACGGTTGGCGGCACCGGCACCGGTCCCAATGACACAACCAGATCGACGGCTGAACCCGTCGTCACTTCCGTGCCACCGACCGGGCTCTGGCTGATGACATCGCCGGCCGGTATCGCGGCGTCATTTTGTGTCGTGATTGTGCCAACCGTCAGGGTTGCAGCCACGATGGCCGCCTCGGCATTCACCTGGGTCAGACCGATAACGCTCGGCACCGTCGCCGGCACAGGCTCAGGCCCCAACGACACAACCAGATCGACGGTCGAACCCGTCGTCACTTCCGTACCACCGACCGGGCTCTGGCTGATGACGTCGCCGGCCGGTATCGCGGCGTCATTTTGTGTCGTGATTGTGCCAACCGTCAGGGTTGCAGCCACGATGGCGGCCTCAGCATTCGCCTGGGTCAGACCGACAACGCTCGGCACCGTCGCCGGCACAGGCACCGGTCCCAATGACACAACCAGATCGACCGCCGAACCCGTCGTCACTTCCGTACCACCGACCGGGCTCTGGCTGATGACATCGCCCGCCGCTATCGCGGCGTCATTTTGTGTCGTGATCGTGCCAACCGTCAGCGTTGCCGATACGATGGTGGCCTCAGCATTCGCCTGGGTCAGACCGACAACGCTCGGCGCCGTCACCAGTACTGACCCCAGAGTCACGATCAGTTCCATCGGCGTACCGGCGGATTCCAGACTGTCGATCCCTGCAAGGAAACTCTGGGCTGCCTGCAAACGAAAGCCATGACTCGGCTGCGAGCCATCGACCCAACTTTGCACTATGCCCGTCACATCCACGGATACGACGGTGCCGACCTCTGCCGTCGTAACCGGAACGGTTAAGACCGTGGCACCGAAGGCCGGCTGATTGTCATAAGTTACCGTATCTTCGGACCAGGCCTCGTCGAGCAACTGAATATCGATATCGCCGCCGGCACTGAGCCTGTTGAGCCGGAAATTAAAGCTCGCGCTGCCGACAGTTGCGCCTGACAGCGACGACAAGTCAAATTGAACCAGGCCGATTTTGGGCCCGTAATCGTGGACCACAATCTCCACGTTGCTACCGAAATTCTTGCCACTTTGCAGGCCGATTATAAGGCTGTCGCCGATCGCGACGAAGCTCTGCAGGTCGCTGCCGGTATCCGGATTAACTGTGACGATCACATCGGCACTGGCGGTAAGTACACCGTCATCGGCAGTGAGCCTCAGCACATAGCTACCCGGCCCACCAAAGGTGGCATTCGTGCTCAGCGCGGTGGCATCAACGAAGGTCACCGTGAATGGTGCATCGATGGCCGTCCAGCTCGTCGTCAGGCTGCCGCTCGGTAGTCCATCGTCAACAGCCGTACCGTTGAGGCCGACCGTATCTGTCGGCAAACTAATTACCTGCGCCAA
>JAJFKQ010000077.1 GCA_021773155.1 Woeseiaceae bacterium
TATCATGCCAATGCCGCAACCGGCTTACGCAGCAACGTGGAGTGACCTTTGGCTGAACAAGGATCAACAGGGCCAAGAACAACTTGAGGCCGGTAATGCCAGCGAAGCTGCGGCGTTGTTCGAGAACCCGGACTGGCAGGCTGTTGCGGACTATCAAGCCGGCGATTACGCGGGTAGTGCCAAGGTCTTTTCCGAGAAAAACGATACCCGAAATCTCTACAACCTCGGCAACGCGATGGCCTATCAGGGTGAACTTGATGCTGCGATTGACGCCTATGAACAAGTACTCGAAGTCGAATCCGACAATGACGATGCGGCTTATAATCTTGAGCTTGTGAAGGGAATGAAAGAGCAACAGGAGCAAGAGCAGCAAAATCAGGGCGATGATCAGCAATCGACAGAGAATCCGGGCGGCGAAGGCGAGCAATCGGATTCAGAAGACCCGTCAGATCAGCAGGGTGAAGAAGGTGAGTCCCAGACTGACAGCGAATCTGAGGAAAGCGATTCGTCGGACAGTGGTGACGAAGAAATGAGTGAAGAAGACATGCGGGCATTGCAGGAAGAATTGCAGCGCGCCGCACAAGAGGCCGAACCGGGCGAGCAGCCGCAGCAAATGTCAGAAGCAGAGCTTGCCGAATTGCGGCAACAGCAAGAACAGGAACAGGCGATGGAACAATGGCTGCGCCGCATTCCGGACGATCCGGGCGGCTTGTTACGCAGGAAATTCAGGCATCAGTACCAGCGCACCGGCAAGGATCAGGACGGCAACAGTGTGTGGCCGGATAATGAGGTACAACCGTGGTAATGCTTAATGGCAAACTCACCCGCAATACGCTTTTAGGTCTGTGTGGGCTACTCGCTGTCGTCACGAGTGCGCTTGCAGATGTCACAGCGCGCATAGATCGTCCGTCGGTCGACCTTAATGAATCATTCGTCCTTGAGCTCACCGTCGATACCAATATCGATATGGAGCCGGACCTCACGGTACTGGACGACAAGTTCTATCGTGGTCAGCTCAGTCAACTCAGTAATACATCGATCATGAACGGCCAGATACGCCGTAGTCGGACCTGGACGATAGCGTTGATGGCGAAGTCGACCGGTAAGCAAGTGATTCCCGCGATCACGGTTGGCAATCAAAAGAGCCAGCCGATCTCTATCACGATTAACGAACCAACCAACGCGCCTCCTGGTGAAGCCGACGTCTTTATCACCAGCGAAGTCGACCGGACCGAGGCCTATGTGCAGTCGCAAATTCTGTACCGGTTCAAGGTCTACCGGGCGGTAGCAACACGCCAGGAAGGGCGACGCGATCCTGTTATTTCAGGTGCCGAAGTTCTGATCGAGCGTGCGGGTGACGAGCGCAGTTACGAAGCTATTTTGAACGGCAAAGCCTATAACGTTATCGAACGCGTGCTCGCGATTTATCCGCAGGCGAGCGGTGAGATATCGATTTCGCCGGCGCGATTCGAAGCACGCGTATTGCGTGATGGGCGCATTACGGGTCGCAAGGTATTTGAATCGCAATCGCACACAGTAAAGATTTTGCCGATTCCCGCACCGCCAGCGGACTTTCCCGATGCGGCTTGGTTGCCAGCGCGAGATGTTCAGCTCAGCGAAGAGTGGTCGAGAGAGCCAAACGAGGTCGCGGCCGGTGAACCAGTGACGCGTAAAATCACGATCAGCGCTCTGGGCCAGATAGAAACACAAATTCCGGCAATCGAACCGCCGGTCGTCGAAGGCATGAACGTCTACACTGACAAGCCGGACCTCACGCGCTTCTTCGAGGCAGAGGGGATTCGCGGTGTACGAAGAGACCAGTACGCCATGATCGGTGTGCGTGGTGGACCTGCAGAAATTCCCAGGCTTGAGGTCCCGTGGTGGGATATCGAAATGGGTGAGTGGCGCATCGCAAGTCTGCCAGCGCGAATCATCGAGGTTGATGCACCTGAAGCCGAAGCGATCCTTCCGCCGCCCGCGGATCCGGAATATGCGGACTTAGCTAACAACGGAAGTGCCGAGCAACCTGAGGCAGTGCCCGTACCGGATGGATTCTGGAAACGGGTTAGTCAACTCATCGCGGGCGTCTGGTTACTAACCGTGGTGGCCTGGTGGTGGTCATCCCGGGAAACGAAGAGAGCGCCCAGGGAACCGGAGCCTCCACCAATCTACAAGCAGCAGGCGAAGTTCGTCAAAGCGGCGAGAAAGGCTGCGTTAGCAAATGACAAGGCCGGTGTTCGCGCGGCAGTAATTGAGTGGGGTCGATTGCAGTGGCCTGACGATGCACCGCGAAGTATCGGCGACTTCGCGAAGCGGGTTGCAGCGCCTTTGTCAGAGGAGTTACTTACCCTGTCGGCGAGCAGTTACAGTAGCAGTGCGGACGAGTGGGACGGTAAAGTGCTCGCGAAAGCCCTGCGTTCGATCAGCGTGCTGATTGAAGACGGCGAGGTGGCAACAGAAAGTCCATTGCCACCCCTGATGCCGCCAGGTACCTGATTATTCAGCGGCTGTGCCCATTACAGCCGGGCGCAAGGATTCTAATATAGCGCCGACTTCTGCCCTTGACTCGGCGTCCACGCCGTTGGCTTCAGCAGCACTCAGGACATCCGCTACGGCGGAATCGTATTCTGCATCCGAAATATCCATAGTCGCATGTGCCGAGGTCATATCGCGACCTTCATAGTTCGCAGGTCCACCCGTTCCGGCCGCAAAAAACGCGACGACGTGATGGGCCAGCTGATCGTCATCGACGCCGTCAAAGAAATGTGCGATATCCGGATTTTCGTGATGCAGGGCTATCGTATCGTTGACGATTTTGTTGAGCCCGTCCACAGCGCCTAATCGCTCATACAACGAGGGTGCGGCTACCTGGTCTTCGCTCGCGAAGGCGTTCATCGAGATCGCCGATGCCATCAATGTTAGTGTCAGTACGGTCAGACGTCGTATCAGTATCATTCTCATTTATTTTCTCTCCAGTTGGCCAATTACTCACCCCAGAAAATCTGTAGTGGCACGATTGTCGCGATGACCGTAGCATCGGCTTTGCCCGCAAAACAGTACAGAATCTGTAGTGCTTAGGCGCAGTTCTGCTGGCATCATGTTCCCTGAATTTTCACTTGAGGTTTCCCGATGAAGTCATTCGGCCAATTCTGTCCCCTGGCACAGGCAACACAGCTGCTGTGCGAGCGCTGGACGTTGCTGGTGGTACGCGAGCTAGTCGCGGGCAGCACCCGCTTCAATGAGCTGCGGAAAGGCGTTCCGCTGATGTCACCCACGCTGTTATCGGCGCGACTGAAGCAATTAGTGCAGGCAGGCGTGGTTTCTCGAACCGGGCGCAAGAATAAATACGTTTACGAGCTGACAAAAGCAGGCCGGGAGCTGACACCGATCGTTCAGCTTCTTGGAGCATGGGGGCACCGTTGGGTGCCGACATCGCTGGTTGTGGAAGACCTCGATGCCAGTTTGTTGATGTGGGATATGCGGCGAAGTATCAACCGGGGCGTTTTTCCTGATCATCGTATTGTGGTTCAGTTCGAATATGCCGACGCCTCCGAAGGAGCGAAAGACTGGTGGCTTGTGTCCGAACACGGAGAAATCGAACTGTGCCTGACCGACCCCGGTATCGATGTCGATATCGTCATCAAGAGCCCGCTGCGAACGATGACCGCGGTGTGGACCTGCAAAATCGAATTTGACGATGCTGTCAGGGGGGGTGAGATAGAGGTATTTGGCGATTCCGCGCTAACGAATAATTTATCGGACTGGTTGCAGGCCAGTGCCTTGTCGCAACTAGGGTCACTTGATGGTCCACCCAATCTGGAGTGGCGCGTCGCCTAGTCCTGGTCCTGATCCAAACGGCGGCAACGGACCGTCGTTGCCGCCGCGAACCAGGTCTGCTACCAGTGACCCTCGCTTTCCATCGATGCCCACGGCTCCTCTGGCGGCAGCGATTCGCCCTTTTGCAGTAGCTCGATCGAGATGTTGTCCGGCGAACGGACAAAAGCCATATGTCCGTCTCGTGGTGGACGGTTGATGGTCACACCGGCATCCATAAGTTTCTGGCAAAGTGCGTAGATGTCATCAACCCGGTAGGCGAGATGGCCGAAGTTACGGCCTTCATCGTATTCCTCCGGGTCCCAGTTATGTGTCAGCTCAACCTGCGCTTCTTCATCTCCAGGTGCTGCCAGAAAAACGAGCGTGAATCGTCCTTGCTCGCTGTCGTATCGTTTCAGCTCAGTAAGCCCGAGCTTGTCGCAGTAAAAGTCGAGTGAGGCATCGAGGTCGGTGACACGCACCATTGTGTGCAGGTATTTCATTCTCTGGCTCCTCGCTGGATTCGCCGTATTGGACTGGCGCAAGATTTGAATTCACAATGGTCCTTATACGCGCAGCGACGGCAACTGTGAAAGATATTCGCACCATTACGCTTGATCTGGATGACACGCTTTGGGAAATTCATCCCGTGATCCGACGTGCCGAGGAACGCCTGTATGAGTGGCTTGGTGAGAATTATCCGCGTATCACCGAAATGTATGAGCCATCAGACTTGCGAGAGGTCAGGTCACAGGTGGTTATCGAGTTCGCCGATCGTTCGCATGACCTGACGTTTCTTCGCCACACGGTGCTTGGGCGAGTGGGTGTCGCGGCGGGTTACAGCACAGATTTCATAGATGAGGCTTTCAGCGTTTTCGACGCAGCGCGAAATGAAGTCGATATTTTCCCGGAAGTGATCCCGGCGCTCGAAGCGTTGAATGACAATTTCGTCGTTATCGCCGTAACTAACGGTAATGCGAACCTTGAGTTAATCGGCATCGATCATCTCTTCAGCGACGTCGTGACTGCTGCGATGGCGGGTGCTGCGAAACCGGCGCGGCAGGTTTTCGACATGGCGGTACAAGTCGGTGGTGCCAGCGCCGAGCAAACATTACACGTTGGTGATCATCCTCAGTATGACGTTGATGGCGCCCGCGGTGCCGGGCTACGTACCGCATGGGTCAATCGCACGGCCAGTATCTGGCCAGAGGAATTCGCGGCACCTGAACTCGAGGTCACTCACGTCGGTGAACTGCCGGGTCTGCTGGGCGTCAAATAGTTCATGGCTCACCCTCTCGTCATCTACATTCCGGGCCTCTTGCCCAAACCAGAACCCGAGAAACACCGCGAAGCGCTATTGCGTTGCGTACTGGCTGGATTGCGCCGGGTTGATGCGCCTGTGGCGGATGCTATTGAGGCGACACCCGGTAGTTTCGATATTGTGTCCTGGACCTACGATTTCTATCGCACGCATCGCGATATCGATATTGACAGGGCGGCTATCGAGGCTGTCATCTTGCGGGCGGAGGCCAGTGCCACCGATATCGCCGAGGCGTCTTCCTGGTCGCGCCGACTAACGCGATGGATCTATACGCTGGGTGATATGTTGCCATTTCTGATTCCGCATCTGGCAAGTGAACGCATGGAAGTGCATTTGCGCGACCTCATGCGCTATGAACGCAACAAAAACGGCATTGCTGAGCACGTGCGACGAATGCTCAAGGTGCCGTTGCTGGCGGCGTCGGGCGGTGAGCATCCGGTCTTGCTGATTGGACACAGCATGGGATCTATTATCTCGTACGATGCACTTTGGGAGCTAAGCCACAATCACGGTAACCCGGTGAGCATCGATCTGTTCCTGACGATGGGCAGCCCGCTGGGACAGCGGTTCATGCAACGCAGAATCAGTGGTCACGATAAAAGTGGAGTAGATCGCTATCCGCGCAATATAAGGCGCTGGAAAAACCTGACTGCGATAGGTGATCTGACCGCTATCGATCCTTGGTTAGCGAACGATTTCGGCGAAATGCTGGAACTTGGGCTGGTTGAGTCGATCGACGATGAAGAGACGTTCAATTACTTTCGCCTCGACGGTGAGCTTAATGTGCACGCTGAATACGGCTACCTCGCCAACGAAAAAACCGCGCTCACCATTGCTAAATGGTGGCGCGGTCATGATGCGAGCTTACCGGATTAGGGTCTATCGGCGCCTAACTGGTTTCGAGGTTTGGCCTGATGACAATGTCAATACGCCGATTGCGTGCGCGACCCGCCTCCGTCTCGTTGCTTGAAACCGGGCGTGTCTCGCCGTAACCGGTCGCAATAAGACGATAGGTCGGTATTCGCATGGCGTTGATCATGTACTGCAGTACCGATTCGGCGCGCTCCTGAGACAGCTTCTGGTTGAGATCATCGCCACCATGTGAGTCCGTGTGGCCTTCGATGGTCAGCTCACTGCGAGGAAATACGTCAATAGCCTTTTCAACTTTCGCCAGCAGATCGAAATTATCCGGTTTGATTTGTGCGTCGCCACTATCGAAGTTGAGGCCCACCAATCGCAGAATGATGGTGTTGCCTTCGCGGAATACGCGAGCTTCGTAAGATGAGAATATTTTTTCGACCTGTTCGAATTGCTGCTTTACCCGAGCTTGAGCTTCGAGGCGTTGAATCAGAGCCGCACGTTCGGCAGTCGCCCCGCCGAGTCGTTCATCCAGAGCCCGCAGTTCCTCTGCCAGGTCGGCGATACGAACTTCATTTTCAGCCTTTTCCTGCTGCAATGCCTGCAGCTCATTGGCTTCCTGTTCAAAGTAGGCGACCAGTTCGGACACCAGTTTGTCGGGTCCTTCCTGCATGTCCGGCAGTACGTCAGCGACTCCGGCCACAGCACGCAACGGTTGCTCCCAATTGAGTACCAGTTGTTCTGCCGTCAGGTCTCTGTCACGCACCTGGCGAACGATCTGCGACAGATACAATGCGTGCTTGGCCTCGTAGTTAGCTCGCATCGCGAGGCTTCGTGGCAGATCCGTGTCGTAACGGTTTTCGTTTAGTTCGCGCTCGGCATCAGCAAGTAATCGCTTCGCTTTACCAAGAGTAACTGGAGCGTACTTGCCGACACGTGCGCGATCAGCATCCGCGAGCAGGCGCCGTGTTTCGCTAAGGTACTGCGCTTTGATCGCGACGAGCTCCGCTTCGCGATAGAGGTTAATGGCTTCGTTTTCACGCCGTTTCGCATTTTTCAGATCCCCGCGCTCCATGAGCTGGATGGCGCGTATGAATTGCTGTTGGGCGTCGGACCAGAGTTCCGGTGACAGCTCGGGTGCCAGTGCATTAGCACCGTCCTGACGGCTCTTGATCGCCTGGGCCAGTGCGGTTTGTGCAAGTTGGGCAGCTGCAGTGGCAGTCCTGAAGTGGCGCACAGCGTCGGCTGCATTTGAACGTACGTACTCGATGTTACGACCACGTTCGAGCAAATTCTCGGCATCGCCGTACTCTTTCATACCGGCTGCGAAGCTCTTCGGAGCATACAGTTTCGAGTTGACAGCTTCAGCGGCAGCTTTTGCCGCGTCCGCATCCTTAAAGAAGGTTTTTCGTAGTTCGTCCTGAGCGTATCCGTTTCCTGCGGCGAGGAGCGCGACGCCTAATATGACAAGCCTTACTAGTCCGGTTTTAGCGACCATTTGTTCAATTCCCGTGGTGTCTGGCCAGATTTCTGCGCTACTGAGCGCCTGAGTAACGACGATGTTACATATGCTATTGACCGAAATCTGTGCACCGCGTCGCCGAAGCCGAAATTTTACGCCAAAAACCGCCTGAATGTGATTTATGTCAAATTACTGCTGATTCCCTGCCTGCGACCGGAAATTTGTGCTCTGGCTCACAGTCTCTGACCGCTCCGGGGCGTAAATTGGTCACATGTCCGCCAAGTACTACACGCAGTTCATCTTGACCGACGCAGATTATCGCGGTGGAAATGAGTTCTGCGGCGTTGTAGAGCTGAACTGCCCAATGGAGCAGAACTCGGATTCGCGCGACATCGTAGCCATTCTGGCCCGCAATTTTGACCTGCAGAAAGATATTGTGAAGCTGGTCAGCTGGTCGAGACTGCACTGATTTAGCTGGCGTCTGATATTGATTTCCCCCTGATTCTCCCGGCTCCGGCCGGGAATTTTTTTGCCCCGAATTTAAGATACAATGCGTGCCCCCAAAAGCATCGACAACCTACGTGGCTGACTAGCTGGCGCATGAGCAAAGACGACAAACCCTTCCGCGGCACCCCAAATGTTCAAAATGAGCCTGGTGCTCAAAATGAACCGGCGACGAGCGGACAGAAATTCGTGACCAAAGCAGGTTTTTCGGCCGTGAAGAACGGCCAGAAGAGTCGTCGTGGCAGTGCGCCGTTGGTGCGCGGCGATAAGCCCAAATGGTTAAGGGCAAAGATGCCGTCCGGGTCGGGGTATTCGGGTACCCGTAATATTGTTCACGAACACCGCCTCAGCACCGTCTGCGAAGAGTCCATGTGCCCCAATATCGGAGAGTGCTGGAATGCCGGTACGGCGACAATCATGGTTATGGGATCTGTCTGCACCAGGGCCTGCCGGTTTTGTGCGGTTGATACCGGCAACCCGAAAGGCTGGCTGGACACTGAAGAACCGTTGAACTCGGCGAAGGCAGTTGAGCTAATGGGACTTGAGTACGTTGTCATCACTTCGGTCGATCGTGACGATCTGGCTGATGGTGGCGCATCGCACTATGCAGCATGCGTGCGCGAGATCAAAAGGCTAAATCCCAATACTGCGGTCGAGGCGTTAACGCCCGATTTCAACGGCGTACGCGAACATGTTGAGCTGGTCGTTGATTCCGGACTTGAAGTCTTCGCACAAAACGTCGAAACGGTTAAACGACTGACGCATCCGGTTCGCGATCCTCGCGCCAGCTACGGACAGACCATAGAGGTCCTGCGTCATGCAAAAACGTATCGCCCGGACGTTCTGACCAAGACCAGCCTGATGCTCGGGCTCGGTGAACGTGATAACGAGATCATGCAGACGATGGACGATCTTCGCGCAGCGAACGTCGACATACTCACACTCGGGCAGTATTTGCGTCCGACGCCGAATCACCTGGTGGTCGAGCGTTACGTGACGCCAGAGGAATTCGAGGCATATCGCACTGAAGGATTGGAGAAAGGGTTCGTCGAGGTTGTCGCCGGACCGATGGTGCGCTCGAGTTACAGGGCCGAACAGGTTTTACAAAAAAATAACGTTGGCATCTCAATATGATCGAGTTTTTTGCTGAGTACGGCTTGTTCCTGCTCAAAGTAGTTACCGTTGTTGTTGGCATAGTTGTCGTGATCGTAGTGGCAGCGTCTGCGGGGCGAAAGGGTACCCAAGAAGGTCTTGAGGTCGAAAACCTCAACAAGAAACACGAGTCTCTTGTGGAGACATTGCTGAGCGCCGTTTCCAGTAAGGATCAAAAAAAGAAAGCGGCCAAAGAAAAGAAGAAAAAACACAAGGCCGAGGCCAAAGAAAAATCGAAACGGCCGCGCAGTTTCGTTATTGATTTCAAAGGCGATCTGAAAGCCAGCGCTGTGCCTTCATTGCGTGAAGAGGTCAGCGCGATTCTCGACGTAGCGACGGCAGATGACGAAGTGATCGTCCGGCTTGAGAATCATGGTGGTGTCGTGCACGAACATGGTTTGGCCGCATCGCAACTTGCTCGCATCCGTGATCATGATGTTCCATTGATCGTTTGTGTTGATAAGGTTGCCGCGAGTGGCGGTTACCTGATGGCCTGCGTCGCGACGAAGATCTACGCGGCGCCATTCGCGATACTGGGTTCGATTGGCGTGCTCGCACAGATTCCAAATTTCAATCGCATGCTGGACAGCCACGGCGTGGATTTCGAACAGGTCACAGCCGGCAAGTACAAACGTACTGTCACCATGTTTGGTGAAAACACGGACGCAGACCGGGCGAAGCTCAAAGAAGAGCTGGAGGACGTGCACTCTTTGTTCAAAGACGCGGTGGCCAAATACAGGCCGGACATGGACCTTGAGAAGATCGCAACCGGTGAGCACTGGTATGGCACACGTGCACTGGATCTTGGGCTTGCCGATGAAATTCGAACCAGCGACGAGTTGTTGAGCGACCTGGTTGGTGAGCGCGATCTCTACTCTGTGCGCTACAAGATCAAGCACCCTCTGCAAAAACGCCTGTTGGGCAGTATCGATGGCGTCCTCGAAAAGGCAGATGCGGCAGGTTGGCGTCGTAAATTTGAGTCGCAGCTGCCGCGCTGAGAGTGTGGAACTGAAACGCCGCTCGACGGTCGAAATTGATGACGAGATTAATGGTGCGGCGGGGCGCTATAATCTTTTGAATATTTAAGGAGTATTGTGTGATGAGTAGGGCCATGCATCGTTTTAACTTGCTGATATCGCTGATTATTGCGGTCTCTATCGCATCCTGCTCCACTTCGCCCACTGGCCGACCCCAGCTGATCCTGAAGTCTGACGCTGAGCTGGAGGCGCAGGCCGCAGCGACATTCAACGCCTATCGATCAACGCTGCCACTGACGACAAATCGGGCCAAAATCGATTTCGTCGCATGTGTTGCGCAGGCTGTTGTAGCGGAACTCAACCCGCCGTACAGCGACATCGAGTGGGAACTTGCGATATTCGAGCAGAACCAGATCAACGCTTTCGCGATGCCCGGCGGCAAGATTGGCGTATACACAGGCATCCTTGAAGTTGCTGAGAACGAGCATCAACTCGCAGCTGTCATCGGTCATGAGATCGCGCACGTGACGGCCAAGCATGTGAACGAACGTGCTTCACGCGGCTCGTTGACCGGAATCGGAATTGAAGCATTAGCGGTTATCATGGGTGGTGGTTACACCGGTGGCGCATATACGGCCAGCCAGGCATTGAGTGCTGGCGCTGCGCTGGGCTTGCAGTTACCGATGAGCCGAGGCCAGGAATCAGAAGCGGATGTCGTTGGTCTTGAGTACATGGCCAAAGCTGGTTTCGACCCGCGTGCGGCAGTCGACCTTTGGCAGAATATGTCTGCCCAGGGTGGCAAGAAGCCGCCCGAGCATTTGTCCACTCACCCGGCAAGCGATACACGTATCGAAAACCTGATCTCGCAGTGGCAAAAGACACTGCCGATTTACAACCAGGCAATTGCGGATGGCAAAGAGCCAAACTGCAAGAAGACCTGGGATTGACGGTCAACTTTAAGGACCACTTTTCCGCGCTGTCGGACGGTTATGCGAAGTATCGTCCGACATATCCTGTCGAACTCTTTCAATTTCTTGCGTCAGTCGCAAGCGCCAACACTCTTGCCTGGGATTGCGCGACGGGCAGCGGTCAGGTTGCCGTAGCGCTTACCGACTATTTTTCGAACGTCGTCGCAAGTGACGCGAGCCGATCACAAATCTACGCGGCGATCCAACATGCCGGGGTCGATTATCGCGTGGCCACTGCCGAGCAGTCTGGCCTCGCCGATAATTCAGTGGACCTGATTACAGTCGGCCAGGCTTTCCATTGGTTCGATGAGGCGTTGTTCATGGCGGAGGCACGCCGGGTGCTGCGTCCAGACGGTGTGCTGGCAATCTGGTGTTACGAACTATGCAAGGTAAGTGACGAGTGTGACGCAATCGTGGACGAGCTTTATCGTGACATTCTCGCTGATTACTGGTCGCCTGAGCGGATGATGGTAGAGCAGGGCTACTCGGGAGTCGCAATGCCGGGCGTGGCCGTTCCGGCACCAGAGTTGGACATGTCTTTGGAATGGCACGCCGCTGACATGCTCGGATACCTGCGAACCTGGTCCGCGTGCAAGCGCTATGAAACTAAAAAGGGCTCTGACCCCGTTGAGATGATATCGGCGGAGCTAAGGTCGGCGTGGGGAGATGGCGTACGGCCTGTGACCTGGCCGCTGCCGATCAAAGTCAGTCGGCCGAATACGCTGTTAGACTAGGCTACCAGCCGCTCGGAAGACTCGATTGTTCAGACACCATCAAATCGCTTCGCGAACACTACTTCTTGCTGCGATGCTCGCAATAACTGGTTGCGAGACACTCGACGGACTTTTGGCCGGTATGGGCAAGAGTGCCGGGCCGGATTTTGTGCCGTTCGAAGAAAGGCCGGTGCAGGACCCAATCGATGGCAACACATTCACGCTTGTCTCGGATGAGCAAACGGTTATCGGCGAGCCGCAGATTGTCCTGGCGGGCGCCGAAGATACGTTTTCAGATCTGGCCAGGACCTACGGTCTTGGTTACGACGATCTCATTGCAGCCAATCCCGATATTGATCCCTGGTTACCCGGCGAGGGCACGCTGGTGCTATTGCCAACGCAGTACGTGCTGCCGGACGCACCGAAGCGAGGCGTGATACTGAATATCGCTACCAAACGGCTTTTCTATTATCCGAAACCTGGCGAAGGCGAGCTGCAACAGGTACTGACGTACCCGATCGGCATCGGTCGGGTCGGCTGGGAAACGCCGCTCGGTGAAACAACGGTTGTGGCGAAAGCGAAGAACCCGTCGTGGTGGGTGCCGGCATCTGTGCGCCAGGAACATGCAGAGATGGGTAACCCAATGCCATCCCTCATTCCTCCAGGGCCAGACAATCCGCTGGGTACGCGCGTACTTAAATTAGACATGCCGGGCTACCTGATCCACGGCACCAATCAGCCCTACGGAGTTGGTATGCGTGTAAGCCACGGTTGCGTACGCCTGTATCCGGAGAACATTGAGTTCCTCTACACGCTGGTCGACGTCGGTGAAGTCGTGACGATCATGAACGAACCGTATCAAATGGGCCGCAAAGACGGCGTGCTCTACTTCGAGGCACACACACCGCTCGAAGACGATACGGTTGAGGCCGAAGTTCGTTTGCAGGTGTTACTGGATGCGCAGGTAGACGCAGCAGGACAACAGCTCAACGATCACTTGCAACAACACATAGTTTCATTGTCGTCCATGGCAAGCGGAGTACCGGTGAGCATCGTTCAGTACAATGCGAACGAGATGCTGGCCCGCGCTCGTGTGGTTCACAATATTGTGGAGCCAGATCCCAACGAAATGACTCTTGACGAAATCAGGGCAGTGATGGACGAAGTCGATGGGGAAGACGACACGCTGTAATTCCGATTCTTAAGCAGCGTCAAACCTTGCCTTGTTTTCGGCCATCCACCTCTCCATGTCCTCTTTGGTCTTACTGGAGTCACTCATCACGTCAGCATGAGCCTCCATGTAATGAGGACGAAGCGCTGTCATCCATTCTTCGAATGTTTCACCGTCCGCGGTTGCTTCGCATAGGTCGCATTTTAGGGTTTTCATATCGTAATATCGCTTAAATTGGTCTGGCAGGTTTCGTAGTGAGTGACCGTCACTATCAATCGGTGGCAACGGCATCGAATTGTAAGTGTTCCAGAAGAGGGTCGAGGTACCATCACAGCTCATCTCCAAATCGTGCAAGAGCGCTGCCATCGCCTTACCGGTATATGTCGTATCGAGCGCAAGCCCCAGATTGTCTCTCGCAAATTCGACGGCATGAGTAGTTGTATCATCAACCGCCGCATAACCGCCAGCATAGAAATCGTCGCGCCAGATAATTCGGGTTCGTGTTGCTGCCTCGAGTGGAATTGACGGGTCCAGACGATTCAGTAACGTTGTCGTCTTGTTCATCAAGCGATCCAGTACTTCCCGTTTCGCGAATCGATTGTCGGCGACTCGCACCGCGTGAACTTCTACCGGCAGATTTTCCAAGGCGAGACCGATAGCGAGTCCTGCAACACTGCCCATCGTACCGTTCGCAATGTAAATGCGCTCGGGTGCCTCGAGTTCAGCGGACTCGATTTGTGCCGCCAGCTCCAGGCCTGCGTTGACGAATCCGATTGCACCGAGCCAACAGGTACCGCCTAACGGAATGACCCAGGTCTTGCGGTTCTGCAAATAGCGACGATATAGCTCTAGCCGATTAGTGCCGCCACCATAGCGCACAATCTCGGTACCGAGTTCGAGATGCATGCTGAGCGTCCTGGGAATATCTGGTGTGCGTTTTTGATGTGCCAGAAAGCACGTGCACCCAAGGCCAGCTTCCCGCGCATGAATCGCGGTCGCCAAAGCGTGATTGGAACCAACAGCACCAAACGTCGCGACACGTTCTGCGCCACGATCCTGCGCGCGCTGAAGAATGTACTCGAGTTTGCGGACTTTGTTGCCGCCGTAGATCAAGCTGGTTTGATCGTCGTGCTTGACCGTTATTGATCGGGTTCCGGCAGGTAACTGAACCTCGTGATGAGAAATCGGCGTTGGTAACGAGGCGATCGACCGCTTTCGCAGTTTTCCCGCGAGCCTCGGATACGCATTTGCCAGATAATCGGTCATGATCGCCGAGATTAACCAAGTGCACACTTGATCGCGAGTGTTTAGAATGTGGTAACGCTTATCTGACCAGGTTCGGAGACAAGTTTGTCAGATGCAGTTGACCACGGTATTACGGTCACAGAAATCGCAGCGATGGATCAACCCGTCGATGTGTGTCCAGAAACCACGGCCGCTTTCGTTGGCCGTGCGCTTCGTGGTCCCTTGAATTTACCGGTTCTGGTTTCAAACTTCGGCGAGTTTCGCCGTCGTTTCGGTGATGTCTGGGGACGGTCAAGCCTCGGCCCCGCAGCAAGACAATTTTTCGATCATGGTGGCAAACGCTTGTATGTCATTCGCGTAGCCAACAATGCGCGCGGTGCGATGCTGTGTTTGCCAGCGAGCGGTTCTGCATTGGTACTGCGTGCAGTGGAGCCGGGATCGACAGAGTTCATTCGTGCAGCCGTTGATTTCGATGGCATTGATGATGAAGACGACGACCTGTTCAATCTCACGTTGCAGCGCGTGAACCCATCGGTCGGCACAGTTATCGATCAGGAGTCCTTCCGCAAAGTGTCCTGGGAAGAGAGTTCAGACAGCTTCGTAGCCGATGAACTACGAGCGTCCGAAATAGCGTACGTCGAACAGCCATTTCCGATGCATCGCCCGGAGCGGACGACTGCGTCCGGTCGATCTTATGAATCTACCTATGTCGATCATGTTCAATCGGGCACGGATGGTACCGAGCTTTCAAACTATGACCTGATCGGATCGCGGTGCAAGCGAAGTGGCTTGTTCGCCCTGCAGAATATTGAACATTTCGACCTGCTTTACCTGCCGCCGACCGGAAAGGGCAAGGACGTTGGGCCTGCAGCCATACTCGCAGCAGAGTTGTATAGCCGTGAACGTGGTGCGATGTTGATCGTTGATCCGTTGTCGGATTGGTCGACGGCACGGGAGGCCATTGACGGAGTTCGCGATCTGGGTTACGCCAGCCCCAATTTGCTCAGTTATTTTCCCCGGGTCAGGGAGCGAGACAGTGAAGATGATGTTGCGCGACCCATCGGTGGTGCTTTCGCCGGACTGCTTTGCAAACAGGATCGGACCTACGGGTCATGGCAGTCGCTGGATCAGCAAGGCCTGGATTTGCACCGCAGGTTGAAGCCGGAACACGAGTTAAGTGATGACGACGAAATATCGCTAACACGCGCAGGCTTGAATGTTCTGGTGAGTGGTCCGATAGGAAAAGCACGCCTGTCCGGATCCGTGACGATGGGCCGTGGTAGCGAGACCTATGCTAAATTTTCGAAGTTGCCGGTGCGACGATTCTGTTTGCAGATAATCAATACGATCGCGAAGGCGACTCGCTGGGCCGTGTTCGAACCCGAGGACAGCACACTGGCAACACGGTTGCATGGCCAGGTGCTGACCTATTTGCATTGCCTCAACGATCTCGGTGCATTCGTTGACGACAATTTTATCGTGCAATGTGACGCCGGCGTCAGCAATCGCTCGGATAGCGAAGAACATGGCATCACTATCCTGCTGGTATTTCATCCGCTGGGTTGTGATGAACCCATTTCACTAACCCTGCATCAAACCGCCTCCGGCTTTCGCGTCGGTAGCACCGCGTTTGGACTTACCATAAGACAATCCGCCAGCTGATTCAGCATCCATCTGTTGTCATATGAGCATCTACCTCATGCTACCAAGTAATCGGGAGAGGGTATGAGAGACAGTGATGTTCTGGAAAAAAATCCGCATATATCTCGATCGGCATTGGAAGCCATACACGACCAGATATTCGGTTGGGCCCTCTCCCGTTGTGATTTTGATCGCACGGTAGCGGAGGATCTTGTGCAACAGGCGTACGTTGAATTATTGACCGGTAAAGCGAAGTTCGAAGAACGTTCCTCGCTGAAGACGTTTGTTTTCTCGGTCATTCAAAACCTGGCGAAAGGCCGTTACCGGCGCATGGCGTCACGCATGCACCTTGTGCAGGTTGTCGAGCAGAACACTCTCGAAAGATCAGCCCCGGCGTCGACAACGGATGAAAATCCGGAGCTGTGGCGTGCCGTGCAGGAACTGCCACAACGCCAGCGCGACATCATTGAACTCGTATTCTGTCGCGAAATGACCATAGAAGATGCTTCCCGCGTGATGGGCGTCACCACGGGTACGGGTCGTGTGCATTATGACCGTGCCAAGAAAGCACTGCGGGCGAAGTTGGACGACTGTAGAGACTTTAATCATGAATAGCGATGACCAGGCACTACGTGCCACGTTGCAGAAGGCACAACAGCAGGCAGACGGATCGGCACCGGACTTCGACAGGGTTTTCTGCGGCGCGGAACGCAGGGTGCGAGACAGACGCAGAGTGCGGTTCGCAGGTGCGGCCGCCGTCGCTGCGATTGCGTTGCTTGCCGTTGGATTGCTGCCAACACAGAAGGAAGAATTTACGTACGTGGATGTAGAGGCGTTAGTGGCGACCACTTACTGGTCGGCGCCCAGCGACGCTTTGCTTCCCGAACATCAATTTGACATTTATCGGGAGATTCCACAGATCTTTGAGTCAACGGGTGTGTCAACCGATACCGGTGCAGGAGCGTTACTATGAAAAAGGTATTTCTATTGATCACCGCGATCGTTTGTCTGGGAACAGGCACGGCGTCCGCAGAAAATTTAAAGGCAGATATATTTAAGGGCAAGTTATTCGCCCCCAATATCATCCTGGAGCAGCAGGCGGAGCTCCATCTTACGAAGCAGCAGTTCACTGAAATTCGAGCCGCTGTCGTCGAGGTACAGTCCGGGGTCGCCGAGCACGAGTGGGATATGCGCGAGGCTTATCAGGCGCTGATGCTGGAGCTCGACAAGGCACCGATCGATGAGGCTGAAGTGCTGAAGCACGCGAACAAGGCTTTGTTGGCAGAAAATCAGGTCAAGAAAAAGCAGATGGTGATGTTGGTAAGACTGAAGAATCTGCTAAATGCTGAACAGGTCGCCTATCTGGAGGCACTGGCTGCAGAGAAATAGGAACGAGAATTGAATATGAATAGACTCATTTTATTATCAGCATGGATGCTACTCGGTCTCGCGGGTTGCGGTGGTTCGGGCGGTGGATCCGATCCGACGCCACCACCACCGCCGCCACCGCCAACGCCACTTTCCAAGGCAGAAGCATTTCAGTTTCTGAATCAATCGACATTTGGGGCAACTGAGCTCGAAGCCGATCGTCTGATCGTGATGCGCCAGGAGGCCTGGATCGATGATCAGATGACCAAGCCAGTGTCATTGCAATTGCCACACGTGCAGTCTCTTCCACTGCCACAATTTCAATTCCAGTTGCAGGCTGATCGCGTTGATATCTGGTTCAGAAACGCATTGCATGGTGATGACCAACTTCGCCAGCGTGTTGCATTTGCGTTGTCTGAAATCATGGTCGTGTCGCAGCTCGGGGCGCTGAGCAACGCACCGTACGCGTTAGCTGATTACTACGATATTCTCGCGCGCAATGCCTTCGGTAACTATCGTGATTTGATCGACGAGGTGACGCTGCACCCGGCGATGGGTGTCTATCTCAGTATGCTGGGCAACGAAAAGCCGAACCCTGCACTGAATATTCGACCCGACGAAAACTACGCACGGGAGCTGATGCAGCTGTTTTCGATTGGTCTTGTTGAACTCAACCCGGATGGAAGTAACAGGCTTGATGGACAAGGCCAATCAATTCCGACTTACAATCAGGAAATCATTGAAGGGTTCGCACACGTCTTTACAGGCTGGACCTGGGCTGGCTCGCCAAGTTTTGAGCAGGCCCGCGGTACAAGATTGAATCAGGTCATCCCGATGGAGCTGTGGGAAGACTTTCATGATGCGGGCCCGAAGGCACTCTTGAACAATGTGTCCTTAGCGGCTGGTCAGGGTGGGGTGAAAGATCTGTCCGATGCGCTTGATAACGTATTCAATCATCCAAACGTTGGGCCATTCATTGCGATTCGACTGATTCATCGCCTGGTCACGAGCAACCCGTCACCTGCATACATCTCACGAGTGTCAGCCGTTTTTGATAATAACGGATCGGGTGTGCGTGGTGATCTTGGTGCAGTGGTGATGGCAATCCTGCTCGATGAAGAGGCGCATCCGGCAGTCCGTACAGACCAACATGGGAAGATAAAAGAGCCATTGTTACGACTGACACAATTGTGGCGTAGTTACGATGCGACATCGATTAGTGGCCGATATCCCATCAACTTTGCGTATATCGTATTCGGACAAGGGCCGCTGCAGGCTTCGCACGTCTTTAATTTCTTTAGTCCCTTCTATTCGCCGCCAGGTGAAATACGAGACAGTGGCTTGGTTGCGCCGGAACTCGAGATTGCGACGGAGTATCTAAACACCTTCGTCACCAATTTCATGTTCCTGCAGGTTTTTGGACTGAATTCGACCAATACCAATTTGCAGGATGACGATGTTTTCATCAATTTCGAATCGGAAATGCTACTGGCAGCGGATAGCGACTTGTTGATTGACACGGTTGCCGGCAAGCTTCTGGGCGGCGAAATTTCAACCACGCTGCGAAATGAAATTGCCGGAATGCTGGCTTTGATTCCCGAGACAGATACAACGGTCAGAGCTGCAGAGGTCATCTACTTTATCGTTACATCACCCGAGTACGCCTACCAGCGCTAAGTACGGCGACCCGCCGGGAGAACAAATATGAAAAAGATCAATCGACGCGATTTTCTGACCAGTAGTGCTGCGGCTGCAGCTATTGCCAGTACTCCAGGTTTAGCCTATTCGCAGCTCATCGGCGCGACGGGCGCATTTACCGACTATCGTGCACTTGTCTGTGTATTTCTGCACGGCGGCAACGACTCATTCAATATGCTGGTGCCGAATACGACTGCGGAGTACAACGCCTACGAGGCCTCACGGCAGAATCTCGCGATTCTGCAAAGCGACCTGTTGCCCATTAATCCCGTCTCATTATCACCGGGGTCAGAGCCCTTTGGCCTGCACCCGGCAATGGCCGGCATGCAGTCGCTGTTTGAGGCGGGTAATGCCGCCTTTGTCGCAAACGTTGGCCCACTCGTTGAGCCAACGACGAAAACGCAATATCAAAACCAGTCGGTTGCATTGCCGCCGCAGTTGTTCTCGCACAACGATCAGCAGTCGCAGTGGAATTCGCTCAGGGGAGCCAGTACCAGCAAGACTGGTTGGGCAGGCCGTATTGCGGACCTGATCCAGGTGGAGGTCGCGAATCAAAGGATGGCGACCAACACGTCCGTGTCGGGAACCAGTCTGTTCCAGTCAGCGGAAAGTACCATTGCCTACGTAATGGGGCCGAACGGACCGCTGCAGTTTGAGGGCTTTTCCGATGATCCAAGCAGCATTCTTTTCGATCAGCGGACGGCATTTCAAGCTGCCCTGAACGCACAGTATGACTCCATTTATGAGCGCGGTTTCGCAGGCATTCAGAATCGTGCAGTGCAAGCCGCGGACACGGTCTCGGCGGCAATTACCAATGCTGAGAATTCGGGAATCATAACTACCGTTTTCCCGGCTACGCCGCTCGGTAGTCAGTTATCGACGGTTGCCAAACTAATCGCGTCACGGGTCGAACTCGAAATGCAACGGCAGATATTTTTTGTCGGCATTGGCGGTTTTGATTCCCATGACAACCAGAATCTGGATCAACCTGGGCTCCTCGGTGGTGTGAGTGATGCGCTGGCGGCGTTCTACAGCGCTACTGTCGACATCGGCGTTGCTGACAGTGTTACCGCATTCACGCAGTCCGATTTCGGGCGTACGTTGACCTCCAATGGCGATGGTACCGATCACGCCTGGGCCGGAAATCAGATCGTTCTCGGTGGCGCTGTTAATGGTCGGGACATTTACGGTGCTTACCCGACTCTCGAGATCGGCGGTCCCGAGGACGTCGGTGGCGGCCGTATGATTCCGTCAACTTCGGCAGATCAGTACGCGGCAACTCTGGCGAAATGGTTTGGTATCCCGGATGTGGACCTTGATATCGTTGCACCTAACCTTTCGAACTGTGCACAGCGCGACCTTGGGTTTATGATCGCCTGATTCCAATTCAGGGGTCCCCACATGAAAAATTTTGCCGCAGTGATGCTCGCTGGCGTCTTCCTTGTTGCCGCTTGCAGCGAAACACAGGATCAGGCGGCAGCTGTCGCACCGGAAGTTAACGCCAGCGATGCGCTGCACGCGCTTTTTGATGAGCATTTCGAGCGCAATCTGGAGTTGAATCCGCTCAGTGCTACGTTTATTGGTGACTATCGCTACAACGATCGAATGGCCAACTCCAATAGTCCCGAATACATTGCCGCTGCAACAGCGATGGACGAAAAGTATTTGGTCCAGCTATTGGAGATTGATCGTGAGCAACTCAGCTATCAGGATCAGCTGAGTTACGATCTGTTCAAGATCAGGAGAGAGCAGTCTCTCGAGGGCAATCAGTTTCCGTTCCACCTGCAGCCGATCAATCAGTTTCGTTCATTGACGAATTTCTTTGTGCAGCTGGGCAGTGGTACCAGCGCACACCCGTTCAAGACCGTCAAAGACTATGACGATTTCCTGAGTCGTGCTGATCAGTTCTCGATCAACATCGATCAGGTCATCACCAACATGAAAGAAGGGATGAATCAGGGTGTAACACAGCCTCGCATTCTCATGGAAAAACTGGTGCCGCAGGTCGACGCACATATTGTCGACGACGTGAAGGACAGTAACTTTTACAAACCAGTTACCAAGATGCCGGAGGATTTCAGCGACGAAGACCGGATGCGACTGACGGCCGTGTACGAAGACAAAATCCGTAACACCATCATTCCGGCCTATCAACGCGTTAGTAATTTCCTGGGCGATGAATACATTGGTGCTGCCCGTGAAACGGTAGGCCTTTATGCGCAGCCAAACGGTGCGGACTGGTATGCGTACATGGTCCGCTTGCGCACGACGACTGACATGTCGCCGGATGAGATTCACCAGATTGGGCTAAGTGAAGTGGCGCGCATACATGAAGAAATGCGTGGCGTGATGGAAGAGGTCGGTTTCGAAGGCGGCCTAGAAGAGTTCTTTGAGTTTGTTAATACGGATGACCGGTTCTTCTACGATGAAGCCGAAGAACTGATTCAGGGTTATCGCGATATGTCGGATCACATTACCGAGCTGTCGAAGAGTCTGTTCGATATCATGCCGAAAACCGGCTTTGAGGTGCGTCGCGTTGAACCGTTTCGTGAGGCTTCCGCTGCGGGTGGTTCTTACCAGGCGGGCACGCCGGACGGCTCGCGTCCCGGAATCTTTTATGCGAACGCCTACGATATCAAAGCACGCGGTAAATGGGCGATGGAGTCACTATTTCTGCATGAGGCTATTCCGGGTCACCATTTCCAGATCATGATTCAGCGCGAGAACGAAGAACTGCCGCGTTTTCGCCGATTCGGCGGTTTTACGGCCTATTCCGAAGGGTGGGGGCTGTACGCCGAATCACTCGGCAAGGAGCTCGGTGTATACACGGATCCCTATCAGTACTTCGGGGGATTGAACGCAGAATTGTGGCGATCTATTCGACTGGTTGTCGACACCGGCATTCACGCCAAGCAGTGGTCACGCCAGGATGTGCTTGATTATATGTACGCGAATTCGGCCGTAGCAGAAGTACGAGCTGTATCAGAAGCTGAGCGCTTCATGGCTATTCCGGGGCAGGCGTTGGCGTATAAGGTCGGCCAGCTCAAGATTCGCGAAATTCGGAACGAAGCTGAAGTGGCCCTCGGCGACAAGTTCAACGTCAAGGACTTCCACACAGAAGTGCTGAAAGACGGCCCAATGCCATTGTCGATGCTGGAGTCGAAGCTCGACCGCTGGGTAGCATCCCAACTGTAGAGTTAAGGTGACAGTGACCCTAACTCGGGAGATAAGGTCACTGTCACCTTAATTGCGGTATCGTGGCAGTTCTATGAAACTTGATCGATTCATCCGTGTTGCGATCGCGGTCGTCATTGCGCTTGTCTTTATCGTCGCGGCAGGAGCGTTGCTGTTCATCACTGAATCAGCGCTCAATGTCTGGGACCGTCTGCGGGCTGGCCCGCCGGCTATCCTGTACGCTTATATTGCGGTCATGGTGTTACTGGCCCTGGCTGCTGTCTGGCTCGTCTGGCGGCTGGTCGTAAAGAAAAAAGTCGCATCAGCCAAAACGGCCAAGCCGCTGTCGAAGAGCGACATTAAAGAGCGGCTACAACAAGCTGAAGCTGCGGGTGTGGATGTTAGCGACGCCCAGTCCGAACTTCAGGATCTGGCTGCACGGCAGGCGGCAGGCGCGGTTCACCTTTGTTTTTTCGGCGAAATAAGCGCGGGCAAGAGCTCATTGATCAAAGCACTGGTGCCCGAGGCCGATGTTGTGATCGACGTCGTCGGCGGATCGACGGATGACATACGCCACTTCAGGTGGCGCAATGACACCGGCACCGAAATCCTGCTGACTGATGTCCCCGGCACCGGTGGTCATGAAGATGGTCTGGATGAGATAGCGACTGAGGAAGCGAAACGCTCGCATGTTGTACTGTTTGTTTGTGACAGCGATCTCACGCGGGCGGAGCTAGGCGCCATCAAATTACTTTTGGCATTCGATAAACCGATCGTTCTGGTTTTGAACAAATCCGATCGATACTCCGCCGATGAGCAGGCAGCGTTGATGCAAAAGTTGCTACAACGAATTGAGGACTTGGGCGGCGAAATACAACGCGACCAGGTCGTTGCGGTCAGTGCCGGTGGTGACAGGGAAGTTATCGAGCGTCGTTCAGATGGTAGCGAAGGGACAGTACGACGCAAAAGGGCTGCCGATATTGGTGTGTTGGTCGTCGCGATCAATCGCCTTCTCGGTGATGATACAAAGTCGCTGGATGCGCAGAGAGAACGTGCCGTGTTTCAGATTGCGGCTGAGAAGCTTGAGTTGGCCGAGGGAGAGTATCGGTTGCAACGCTCGGAGCAAATCATCCGCAGCGCTACACGCAGAGCGGTTGTCGGTGCAATGGCGGCAGTCAGCCCCGGCACGGATATATTAGTGCAGGGCTACATCGGTACAATGATGACGCAGGAGCTTTGCAAGATCTATGGCGCCGCGCCGCGTGATCTCGATGTTGAGGAATTCCTGTCGATGGGCCAGAGCCGGGTTGGACGCGCGCTGCCGCTATCAATGGCGGTAGCCGGTAATGGGCTCAAAGCATTTCCAGGTCTGGGTACTGTCGTGGGTGGCCTGGCACACGCCGTTGCCTACGGTCTGATCTTCGACGCGCTCGGGCGAAGTCTCGTACTGACACTGGCACGTCATGGTGAGCTGGTTCCCGAAACCGCAGCCAAAGAATTTGAGGAAGGTATCAGTGAGCATTTGGAAGCGGGCGTTCGCCGCATTGCCAAAATGGCGCTGGACGAAAAAACCGGCTGAGGAGGCCGGCGACGAAGGTGCGGGGCACCTGAGTCTGGCGCGCGAGAGCTTGCGCGACCTGATTAATGACGCCCGCCTTCCCGATGGTGTCCGAGAATCACTTTCACACGACTATGATGCTGTGCAGTCCATGCTCGATAAGCTCGATCATGGGCACTTGCACCTGTCAGCCTTTGGTCGTGTCAGCACCGGCAAGTCTTCACTGCTAAATGCCCTCATTGGTGAAGAGAGATTTTCCGTTAGTCCGGTTCACGGAGAGACCAAATACTCCGAGATGCAGGCCTGGGATGAGCGAGAGGTCGGCGGCGTGTTCCTGATCGATACGCCGGGTCTGGACGAAGCGGGTGGCGAAGACAGGGAATCGTTGGCCAAGGAAGTCGCCGGTCGTTCTGATCTGGTGATCTACGTCATCGATGGTGATATCACTGATACGGAACTCGACGCCCTGAAAGTAGCCATTTCAGAGGGTCGACCAATACTGCTTGCGTTGAACAAGTCGGATCTTTACACCGGCGCCGAGCGAGATGCACTGCTGCAATCGGTGCGTGAAAAGACGGCAGGAATTGTCGATCCTCTGCACGTCATTGCCGTGGCCGCGCACCCGAAACCCCAGCTTGTGCTCGAGGTTGATGAAGACGGTAACGAACGCGAACTACAGCGGCAACGCGATCCGGATATCGCCGCTCTCAAACTAAAGCTTTGGGAAATTCTCGAAGCCGAGGGCAAAACTCTTGCGGCGTTGAACGCCAGCTTGTTTGCAGCCGATTTGTCGGACCAGGTTGGCCGTCGAATTCTTGCCGCCAGACGTGAGCTCGGCGAAAAGATGGTACGCACTTACTGCGTTGCCAAAGGTATTGCCGTCGCTTTTAATCCGGTGCCAGTCGCCGACCTGTTCGCCGCTGCATTCATTGACGTCGGCATGGTTGTCCACCTGTCGAAAGTCTACGACTTGCCCTTGAATCAAAAAGAGGCCGGATCGATCGTCAAAATCATCATGGCTGAATCCGCAGCGTTGATGGGAACCGTGTGGGCGCTGCATTTTGTATCCAGCGCTTTGAAGGTTGGAACGATTGGCCTGTCGACGATACTGACCGCGGGCGCGCAGGGAGCGATCGCCTATTACAGTACCTATCTTGTGGGGCAGGCGGCAGCCGAATATCTCGCGGCAGGAAAATCGTGGGGTGATGGAGGACCGAAGCTGGTCGTAAAAAAGATACTGGATTCCCTCGATCGCGATACGGTGCTGCGAGACGCAAAGCGCGAGATTCAAGCTCGTCTGGGGTTAAGCTGACATGCCGCCGCTGGACCGCGAAACTCGCATGCGCCGAATTTGGGAGACTATTCAGGACATCCCGAAAGGCAGCGTTGC
>JAJFKQ010000078.1 GCA_021773155.1 Woeseiaceae bacterium
GCAACCGATTCATTAAGCACCTCGGATACCCATTGATTGATACTCTTGTCTTCGGCCTTGGCCCGTACGGCAATTTCGCTGTGCAATCCGGGTGGAATCCTGAGATTGAACTTACCCGAATATTCTTTCACCGGACGTAAACCCTGCTCTTCACAAACCTCCAGAAATACCTTCAACGATTTTCTGAACTCTGCACGTAGACTGGGCGGGCTCTTGCCGAAAAAATCCGCGCTGCCATTAATTCCAAGGATTTCTCCACGAAATTGATCGAGCTCGGGGTCGTATGCGATTTTCGCCCGGTAACCGTCGACTGCCATGATATTCAAGGCTTCACCTCATATTGTTCGAACCACTGGTCGGCCGTTTGTAGATTTGCCGTAGCGTTCTCTTATGCCGACGCTGCACTTACAGATAGTACCAAAAACTAGTACTAAAGCAACCACAGGTGCGGATATCTGTAACAGCGTAGACGTATGTCATGATACGAGGATAGGTTGCATTATCGCTGTGTAGAAAAGCCAAAACCGGGCAAGAGGGGGAGAAACCCGATACATAAGGCATGAGTAACGGGCACGCGCACAGCAGGCGAGATTTCGCTGTCGGTTACGAGCAGCTCGAGGATCCACTTAAGGGGTGTGGATATTGGCGCCTGCGTCTTCAATCTGATGCACAAACGTGCCCATTGAACGTTTACGCGTACCGACAAACGGTCGACCTGACTGAGCGATTAGGTCACAATCTGCGCATGCCAAATGCCGCCCAAATATGGCTCGGACTAGTTCTGAGCTGCACAGTCTTATCGGGTGCCTGGGCGGGCCCGATTTTGCCGCCGGGCGATATGCAGCTCAGGTCTGATTTACAGCTCCTGAACGATAGCGGCGTCACCAACGTCCCATTAACTGCCTGGCCGATCGCAATCGGTGATGTTCACGTAGCGCTCGACGATGCTGATGTTCGATCCCTGAGCGGGCCCGTAAGATCTGCGTACGAGCGCGTACGGTATCGTCTTAGCTTTGAGATGGACACAAACACGACCGACGTCCGATTCGGTTTCTCGGGAGCCAGCAATCCCAGGATAATTCGTACCTTCGAAAATACACCACGGGACGAGAGCGAGGCTCAAGCGGAACTCAGTTGGCTCGGCGAACGCTTTGCAATTAATCTTTCGGCTGCCTACGTGGATAACCCATTCGACGGCGAGGAGTTCAGGCCGGATGGAAGCTATGTCGGGGTCGCCCTGGGAAACTGGATGGTAACGGCTGGCTGGCAGGAGCGTTGGTGGGGACCGGGCAGGGACGGCAGCCTGATCTTGTCCACAAATGCGAGGCCCTCACCCGGGATTGCCATCCAAAGAAACAACAGCGTGCCGTTCAAGACGAAGTGGCTTCGCTGGATGGGTCCCTGGACATTCACGAGTTTCATGAATGTTCTCGATGATGAGCGATTCGTCAACAATGCCTCGCTATTTGGTATGCGTGGCAGCTTTCGTCCGGCTCGCGGGCTGGAGATTGGAATATCGCGAACGGCGCAGTGGTGTGGCGATGGGCGCGTCTGCGATCTAAAGACGTTTCTGCGGCTGCTAAACGGCAATGACAACCGAGGCGCCAATGTCGATCCGGAGGATGAGCCTGGCAACCAGCTTGCTGGAATCGACATTCGTTGGACGTTGCCTCGGCAAATACCGCTGGCTCTCTACATGCAGTGGATTTCTGAAGATACTCGTAAGACCGGGGCGCAGCTTCATCTATGGTTGCAGCAGGTTGGCGTGGAACATTGGGGTAGCATCGGAGATGCAACGCACCGGACGCATTTCGAGATCGTGAATTCGAGCTGCCACCTGGGGGCGTTGGGCGAAGGCTCGATAGTTCCGAATTGTGCCTACAACCACGTAATCTTCCGAACCGGATACCGTTACAATAATAGAGCCATCGGCTTTTCTGGCGATAGTGATACGTTGTCCTATTCATTCGGATCAACGCTTGTACAACCCGCCGGTCATTCATGGAATATTTCGTTGCGATATATGGAAATCAATCGACTAGGTGCGCAAATTGGCCGGCACACGCTCACGCAGACACCACAGGAGATGGTTGATCTGCAAGTCTCACATGAACGTCATACCAGCTACGGGCGGTTCTATGCCGGGTTAGGCTACAGTCGACTCAAAGATGAGGTGTCAAGTACAGCAAGCTCGGATGTCACTGGGTTTATTCAATGGAGTTCACGATGAAGTTCGTTGATACCGTACCGCAGGGCGTCGTCAGGATGGAGTCAGCAATTTGCAAGGCAACGTTCGCAATCGGTTCAATGCTGTTAGAATTCGCGATTCAATTTTGGGGCAACTTCTTGCGTTTTATAGAA
The DNA here is from genome assembly GCA_021773155.1 of Woeseiaceae bacterium. Classification (GTDB taxonomy): domain Bacteria; phylum Pseudomonadota; class Gammaproteobacteria; order Steroidobacterales; family Woeseiaceae; genus UBA1847. Next base: position 2,362 of record JAJFKQ010000078.1, read on the forward strand.
ACTCATCGAAATAACATTCCGGACTTCTGGCACCCAATTATGAGGTTCGTAACCATTCTGTCACTCCTGCTGATTGGCACGCTTGCGTTCGCCCAAAATATTCAATTGTCGGCTGCTCAGGAGCAAATGCTCAACTCGTTACCTCCCGCACAGAGGCAGCAGGCGATGGATGCACTGCGGCAGCTGCAATCACAATCGTCGGCCAGTCCTCAACAGACGATAAATGAGTCACTGGAAGATACCGCGACAACAGTTGAAGCCGATGATGCTGATCTAACTCTCGAGCCACCTGAGGCGACCGCACAGGCACGCAGCCGACTCGTAGTCAATTTTTCGCCACACCTGTCATTGACCGAAGCGGAGAAGAAAGAATTATCGCTGGACGAAGCCCTGCAAAGGCTGGTCGGAAGTCATTTGTTCGTGCTGGATGACTCGGGCGTTCTATCACTGCAAGGACTGGAGTTAATTCCCCTGCTCGGTCTGTCGGAGGAGGACATAAATCGTCGCCTCATGACTGAGCCGTACCTTGCGTTTTTCGATGTTGATGCTCGAATTCTCAGTCAGGAACCTATCGGAGTCGAGGCGCTGGAGCCGTTTGGTTATGATGTTTTCGCCCCACACGATAGCAGTTTCGATTCGCCAAGTAGCGGCCCCGTACCGGCCGACTATGTATTGGGCCCTGGTGATTCGGTGCGGGTGCAGTTGTTCGGTAGTGCAAACGGGATTTATGAACACGAGGTAGCGCGGGACGGCGTTCTGAACCTGCCGGAGATCGGTCCGGTAACGGTGGCAGGTATTCCTTTCTCTGAGTTCAGGGCCGACTTGCAGGCGCGCGTAAATCGAATGCTCATTGGTACACAGGTGAGTGTGACCATGGGGCAATTGCGTACCATTCGCGTATTTGTGCTCGGCGATGTCAACCAGCCTGGTTCCTACGTTGTTGGTGGCCTCGAAACTATTAGCGGCGCTCTTTACCGTAGCGGTGGTGTCAGTCCAATTGGTTCTCTTCGCAATATCCAGTTGAAACGCCAGGGGCGGCTAATCGGTTCGCTGGACGCATACGATTTGTTGATTCGCGGTGATACATCAGGGGACAGCAGACTGCAGCCTGGTGATGTGATTTTCGTACCTCCAGTAGGCAAGACCGTTTCCGTGGGCGGCGCCGTCAATCGCCCGGCGATATATGAAGTAAGACGCCTTACGACCGCAGCTGACCTCATCGGTATGGCAGGTGGATTGACGCCGCCAGCATTCCCGGAGGGCGCGCGGTTGGATAGAATTTCTGCGGATGGTCAGCGCACCGTTCTGTCGGTTAATCTCGCCGATAAATCGGCAAACGATATTCAGGTCCGTAAGGGCGATATTTTGCTGGTTCCGGAGGTCCTCCCGGAACTCCGGAACACGGTCATTCTTGCTGGTCATGTGTATCGACCCGGAAACTACCCGTGGCGCGAGGGTATGCGACTGAGTGATCTCATCGGCTCAACTGAGGAGTTGAAACCCGGTGTTGATACTGACTACGTATTGATCCGGCGCGAAAGTAAGAGAGGCGACCCGGTGGAAGTTTTATCGGCTAGTCTGTCTGATGCGTTGATGTCGCGAGGCTCCGAAGATGACGTGCTTTTGCGATCCGGAGACACTGTCAACGTATTTAGCCTTGCGCTGGGCAGGCAACGCGTTGTCGAACCGCTTTTGGACGAGCTGAGAACGCAATCGACATTCGGTAGCCCGGCACGAGAAATTCAGATTTCGGGTAATGTTCGAGCTCCAGGTGTTTATCCGCTTGAGTCGGAGATGCGAATCAGTGACCTGATTCGAGCTGGTGGCGATCTATTAGAAAACGCCTACTCGCTTGAAGCGGAACTGACGCGTTATTCCATCAATTCAACGGGTAGTCGAGAGTCAACTACGAAAATAGTCGACCTGTCTGCAATTCGCCGGGGTGACAAGCTTGCAGACTTATTCTTGCAAGAACATGACTACCTGATCGTACAGCGTATTCCCGAGTGGGATACGATTTGGACAGTGACACTTGAGGGTGAGGTGGTATTTCCTGGCGACTATCGTGTACAGCGTGGTGAAACACTTTCAGATGTTGTGCGGCGAGCGGGCGGTCTCACAGCCGCGGCCTTTCCGGAGGGAGCGGTTTTTTTACGCGAGTCCCTGAGGGAACAGGAACAAGAACAGTTAGAAAGGCTGGCTCGCCGCATGGAAACTGATCTCGCATCCTTATCGTTGCAGGCGGCTGATTCGGGTGGTGCGGATACGCTCAGCACCGGCCGGGCTCTGTTGGACCAGTTGAGAGGCACAGAAGCGGTTGGTCGTTTGGTAATCGACCTGAATGCATTGGCCAGCGACTCAGGCGGATCAATGGACGTACGGGATGGTGATCGACTGTTGGTTCCAGCCACAACGCAAATGGTGACGGTACTCGGCGAGACTCAGCAGAATACCTCGCACTTGTATCAAGCCAGGATGACGCGGGACGATTACATTGACAATAGTGGTGGTTTGACCCGGCGCGCAGATAAGAAGCGAATTTATGTGGTCAGAGCAAACGGGGCCGTGATAGCTCGTAGTCGGTCCAGATGGTTGGGGCGGGGCAACAAAAGCGATATTCGACCAGGTGACACGATCGTTGTACCCCTGGATACGGATCGAATACGACCGCTGACATTTTGGGGCAGTGTGACGCAGATACTCTATCAAGGTGCAATAGCGGTTGCGGCCATCACGACATTTAACAATTGAAGCTCTGGCAAGTGACTGAACAGTTAATCGAAACGAAAGAGCAGGTGGCGCTTACCGTAGCAATTGCTTCACTGCGGAAGCATCGCAAGATATTCTTGAGCGTCTGGTTGGCGGTACTAGGCCTGTCGATAGCCTATGCGTTCCTTGCTCGACCGATATATCGCGCAGAGCTTGTCTTGGCTCCAGTGGAATCCGACTCTGACAGTGGCCTGTTGTCTTCGTTCGGTTCTCAGCTTGGTCAATTCGCATCTATTGCCGGCCTTAACCTTGGCGGGAACAGTGATTTGCAAACAAATCTGGCGTTGCTGGAATCAAAAGAGTTTACGCGATCGTTTATTGAAGAAAATAATCTCATACCCACGCTATTCGAAAAAGATTGGGACGTTGCCACAGGAGACTGGAAGGCAGGACGTGAGAAGACGATGTGGGATGTACTTGACTATTTCGATCGGAAAGTTCGGACGGTTGACTATGATTCCCTGGCCGGTATCGTGCGACTAAAAATCGATTGGTACTCAGGTGAGTTGGCGTCGCAATGGGCGAACGACATGGGCGATCAACTCAATCAAATGATTAGACGTCGAGCGATCGAAGAGGCGGAGGATAGTGTCCGGTACCTTCGGGAGGAGCTATCCAAGAACAGTATTGTTGGTGTTGAACAGTCTATTTACCGACTTATTGAATCGCAGGTAAGTACCATCATGCTGGCCAATGTGAGGAAGGAATACGCGTTTCAGGTAATTGACTCAGCTATTCCTCCGGCCGACGACGCACAGTTGCGTCCGAATAGATGGCTAGTCGTTTCGCTTGGACTGGTGCT
>JAJFKQ010000079.1 GCA_021773155.1 Woeseiaceae bacterium
GAATCGTCGCCATCGGCTCATGGATGCGACCTGTTGCGGCTCTCGGCGCCGGCTTGCTCGGCGATCGCTTCAATGTATCGCGGATGACGATGCTTGCGTTCGTACTGTTGCTTGCCTCGGATCTGTTCTTCGCAATGACGACGCCGATTCACGGTGCAGTCTGGATACTGCTCGGCAACACGTTGCTTGGCGCCGCGGCTTTCTTCGGCCTCAGGGGCCTGTACTTCGCATTGTTCGAAGAGGCCAGGGTGCCGGCTGCTTTGACTGGCACGGCAGTAGGATTTGTCTCGGTGGTCGGCTACACACCCGATATTTTTGTGACGTACGTCGCGGGTGTACTAATTGATCGATCACCCGGCATCGTGGGGCATCAGCATTTCTTTTGGTTCCTGTCAACATTCGCCCTGATTGGTGTTATCGCCGCTTATGCCTTGATGCGGCTGCTGCACCCGGTCAAGCAAAAGGCGGCGACGTCGTAATGGCAAACTTGTAAGGTCATCTTTCTGATTGTAGAAAGCCAGGCATCAAATGAGGTACAAGACATGAAAATCGGTGCTGCCCAGTTTGCAAGTGAATCTGGCAACGTAGACGCCAACATTGAAATCCATCTCGATTGGATCGCGCGCGGTCGTAGCGAGAAGCTTGATCTGCTCGTTATGCCCGAAATGTCATTGACCGGTCACTACGGTTCCGACAACTTTCTGGCCGTGGCGATGACAAGCTCGGACCCCCGGCTGTTGCAACTGGCTGAGGAAGCGGGCGACATGACTGTAGTCGTCGGATTTGTCGAGGAAGGACTGGCGGCACAATTTTACAACACTGCGGTAATGCTGAAGGCCGGAAAGGTCGTCCATCTGCATCGCAAGGTAAACCTGGCTAACTATGGCAAGCTTGAGGAAGGTAAGCACTATGCGACCGGCCGGTTTGTCGATACCTATTCGCTTGACAAGGACTGGCGTGCCGGCCTGTTAATCTGCGCTGATCTCTGGAACCCGGCGCTAACACACCTCGCGTTTCTGCACGGGGCGACGCTCATGGTCACGCCGGTTAGTTCCGCTATCGAAGCCGTCGGCCCGGCGTTCAATAACCCCGATGGTTGGGCGCGGGCGATGCGCTTCTATGCAATGATTTACGGTGCACCGTGCATCATGGTAAACCGCACAGGTGTCGAGAAGGACCTCACTTTCTGGGGCGGCTCGCGCATTGTTGACCCATTCGGTGCCGAAATTGCGGTCGCCGGAAGCGATGAGGAAATGATCACGGCCGAACTCGACTTCGATCAGGTTCGCAAAGCGCGCTACCAGTTACCGACCGTGCGTGACAGCAACATCGCTCTCGTCCATCTCGAAACCAGCAGGTTGATCGACGAACTCGGTGTTCCTGATTTCATTGGCGAGCACAGGGAATAGAACGAAGATGCGCGATTTTATCCTCAGCAACCAAGACTGAGTGTTTCGCACCGAGATTCAAGCAAAGCAATTCTATTGTTGACGTGATTCGGCAAGTCGAAGGTGGAATTCCACTGCCGGTTTCAAACTGTCCATTAAACCGGGACCGAACCAGTGTCCGACTCCTGATATCCAAATCGCTTTACCCATGGCTGCAGGAGCGAAACACTGGATTCAAGCTGTCTTGAGTAATGCCGCCACTTTCCAATCGATTGGGTATGCAGTGGCTGCGACACCTGTTGGTAGCTGGGAGTATTGCTTGTTTCGCCGCCGCCCTGCTGCAGGTACTCCAGCGTGGAATCATGCCATTCCAGAGCGAGGAAACTAATCAATGCCATTAGCTGGTCTTGCGGTTCGGCCACGAGGTCTTCGTAACGCAATTGGTGTAGCGGACTGCCAACCTGTTCCATGGACGGTACCGCTACCTGCATAACAGCATTGTAGTACTGCGCAGTCTGCTGCATATCGAGAAAGTAGGTCATCGACCCTTCAAGCTCGAATGCCTGAGAAAAACAGCTGATGCAGACATCCATGGGGTGGCGCTGCAGAAATATCACCGGTGCCTCCGGAAACAGCCGGCGAATCAGGAAAAGGTAGGCCAGATTCAGCGGTAGTTTGTCAATCACAAGGGATCGTTGCGGTTGACGCCGGTGCCGTGACATTTCCCGTCGGTAGATGTTACGGGCATCGGCGATCTGCGCGTCGTTGAGGTCGGCCAGTTCCTCCAGCGTACCCGGTTCGGACCAGTCCTGGTGAAGCAAAGAGAACAGGCTCTTTTCTTCGACTACTTCGATATCCGGATGAGCCCGGAGCATACGATCCAGCAAAGTGGTGCCGGACCTTGGAAAGCCAACCAGGAATGCAATACCGCCAGTGTCATTAGTGGTTGACTCATTCCAATCTGCCATAGGATTGTCCTGCAGCCACTCTTGAATCCGGGCCAGAGTTTGCAGGCTGTGCGGACTTCGTGGGTCGGGGACGGAGCCTGCATGGTCCCTGTTCATTACTTGGTTGGATTCACTGAAGGCATTGAAGGCCTCATCCCAGTTCCCTTGGCCTTCCAGGCATTGACCCAATTGATTCCAGGCGATGCTGCGGTTAGTGAGCTTGTCGATTTCCGGAATCAAACTTCGGAGTTCTTGTGCTGCTTCCGGATATTTCCCGCCGCGCCGATCCAGCGTGGCGCGCGTCATTCGTGCCGTCTCGTTGGCTGGATTCATCAGCAGTGCTTTGCCTGTCCAGCTTTCGGCTTCATTCAGTCGGTTTTCGCGTTCCAGCAATGACGCCAGATTGGCGGCCACTTGCGCATTGTGAGGCTGCCGCGTCAGGATGTCCTGGTAGTGATCGATAGCCTCTGGTCTGCGGCGCAGCCGAGTCAGGCAGGTTGCGAGCTCGTAGCGGGCATGAACTGCGAATTCGTCCTCGCCCAAGGCCAATTGCAGTGGCGCCAGGGCGTCTTCCGGCCTGCCCGCTGCTCGTAAAGATCGCCCTAAATAGAAAGCCGCGTGCAGGTGTTCCGGGTGGTTGCCATGGACAATTTCAAGGTCATTGACGGATTGGGCAATGCCGCCTTTCTGAAATGCGGCGCAGCCGCGCAGATACAGCGCTTGTATCAACCCCGGACTCTCGGTCAGGATTTCATCACACACGCACACACACTTTGCCGGCGCGCCGGTCTGCAGATAGTGCAATGCCTGTTGCAGCGATTCTGATATATCCATGCTTAGAGATCTATGGAGTATTGCTGCCGGACCTCAGGCCCCAACGCCTCCTTGAGCGAATCAAGGTGAGCCTCGAAATTTCGCCACTGCTCGAGACCCTCTTTGTAGATTGGTTTGCGGACTTGCTCTGCGCTGGGCGTGCGTATAGCGCGGTCAGTTTCGTAAAACCTCAGGCACTGCTCTTCAAATTCGAGTTCGCAATAGTCGAGCAGTGCGCGGATCTGCGTGTCGGTGTCAGCGACCATTTCCTCGTACTGCACGCGGTGCACCCGGCCGGGCAGCACCGAGTCCCAGTGATCCATCACCCTGACGTAATCCCGATAGTACTTGCCGATGTCTTCCAGGTCATAAGTGAACGTCTGACCGCGGGCGAACAACTGCTTGAATCCGGAAAAACAGCCACCCATCGGATGGCGCCTCGCGTCGATGATCTTGCTGTCGGGCAGAATCAGGTTGATCAATCCAATGTGCAGGAAATTATTGGGCATCTTGTCGATAAACAACGGGCTATCAGTAGTACGCTGAATTCGCGTGGTTTCAAGGTAACTCTCGCCCAACTCCCGGACCTGGTCCTGGGTCAGCTCGGCAAGGACTTCTGGATATTTTCCCGCCGGGTTTTCGCGCTTTTTGTCGCCCAGCTTGCGCGAAATTGCGATGATATCCATCAGTTCAGCTGTGCCTTCGATTTGAGAATGGCTGGCCAGGATCTGCTCCAGCAAGGTCGAGCCGGCGCGCGGCAAACCGACGATGAAAATTGGATCCGGCGCGCGGCAACCCCAACCCTTTCGTTGCTCAAAGAATGCACCCGGCAATGCCCGAACCTGCCGCAGCGAATCCAGAACGTTGACTTTGACGTTGTGGCGATGCGCGACTCGACGGATGGCGTTGCCGCGCTTGTAGAATTTGAAGGCTTCGTCGTATTCCTTGCGGTCCTCCAGTGCTTTCCCAAGCGAGAAGGCAAGATGCGACTGGTCGTCGGCATCGCCACCCTCAGTCGTGACCTGTGCGCGCATATTTTCGATGTCTCCGTCACTAAAGCGGAAGGTTTTCAGGTTGGCAAGACTCCAATAAGCTTCGCCGACTTCGGGACTGAGGCTGATGCATTTTTTGTAGGCCTCGATGGATTCATCCAGTCTTCCCACTGCGTGCAGCGTGTGGCCGTAGCTCATTTGGGCCCTGGCCTGGTTGGGGTAGTGTTTCAGTACTCTGGCGTAAATCTCGAGCGCCCCCGACTGGTCTCCGATGCGATTCAGGATGTATGCCTTGAGCGTCAGAAAATTGGGATTGTCCGGTTCCTGCGCGAGTAGTTTCTCGGCCTCTTCTATGGCTGTCTCCGGCTGTTGCCGGCGCATCAGGACTATTGCGTAACTGTGCCTCGCCGAATGAAAATTCGGCGCCAGTTCCAGGCAACGCTGCAGCAGATTGCCGGCATCTTTCAATTGCCCCATTTTGACGCCGATATCGGCCAGCATCTTAATGGCGGACACATCAGCGGGGTGCTTTTTCAGCAAATCACGAACAATGCTTTCCGCCTTGCCCTGTTTACCGTCGCGCAACAGTCTGCTGGCCTCGACCAACTCCGGATGGGGGGTCGAGAGTTCAAAATGTTTCTGAAAGGCGTGGCGACTGCCTTCCGCGTCCCCGGCGACTGCCAATTGGTGGCCGAGGCTTTGCCAGGCCGAAGCATGTTGCGGATCAATCGTGACCGCGTCTCTCAGGGCGCTGATGGCATCATCGCCCCGCCCAACACCACCCAGGCATTGGGCGATCTCATTCAGGAAATCAGGAGAATCGGTTTGCCCGGCACGTAGTGGCTCTAATACATCCAGCCCCTTCTGTGGCATTTTCTGCAGACGAAAAGCGCTAGCGAGTATCCGCTTGGCCTCAATAGTCTCGGGATAGATCTTCAAAATCTCATGTGCTTGCTCTTCGGCCAATTGCGGGTCGTGAGCGAGCAGATCTGTCGCGTTCTTGATGGCGATTTGCAGGTCGCCTTTGTCTGTTCTATCCGCCAGTGACATGGACGATATTATCCACGATTACAGCCAGTGGGCGAGCAATTTCGGATTCCGACGCGCATATCACCTTGTTATTAACTCCAAAACTACGTATTTTCTTGATATAGATGGTTGCGACGGTTTGGATCACAATTACCAACGATTCTTTATAACACCACCAATAATTGAATTCAGGGGGAGTTCCGGTGAAGAAATATAATCGAAGTCAGCTGGCAAAAGCTGTTTCTTTGGCAATGACGGGTTCTGCGGTAGTCGGGATGCTTGTGGCACCGGCGTACGCTCAGGACGAAACGGCTACGCTTGAAGAAATCGTAGTAACTGCTTCAAAGCGGGAACAAAATCTCCAGGATCTGGCCGTTTCAGTCCAGGTACTGGGTAACCAGCAACTGGAGAATCTGGGTGTACGGTCCTTCGAGGATTTCATAGATTTCCTGCCCACCGTGTCGTATGACTCAGCCGGACCTGGCTATGCCCAGATTTACATGCGCGGCATCGCGAGTGGCGGCGACGGCAACCACTCCGCTTCCATGCCCAGCGTTGGCTATTACCTGGACGAGCAGCCGGTGACCACGATCAACCAGATCCTGGACATCCACATGTACGACATCGCCCGCGTTGAAACGCTATCCGGCCCGCAAGGCACGCTGTATGGTCAGGGTAGCCAGTCGGGAACCATCCGTATCATTACCAACAAGCCGGTCATGGGTGAATCCGGAGGTGGCTATGAGGGCGAAGTCAACTCGATTGACGGAGGTGGCACGGGCTACAACCTGAACGGATTCCTGAACTTACCAGTGGGCGAACGCGCCGCAGTAAGACTGGTGGCCTGGCACAAGAAAGTGGCCGGCTTCATTGATCTGGTGCCCGCCACGATGAACTTCCCAGGGCCACAGCCCACTTCGACAAATAACTTCGCATTCGCCAGGGAAGACTACAACGAGGTGACAACCTCGGGCCTGCGTGCCTTGCTGAAGGTGGATCTGAACGACAATTGGTCAATCACGCCGGGCATCATGTACCAGGATTCGGATATTGATGGAACCTGGCAGCACAATCCGCAGATGTTTGACGATTTGCAGACTGGCGCGATGTGGGACAGGTTTGCCAATGATGAATGGACCCAGGCCTCGCTGACCCTGGAAGGCAGTATCGGAGATCTCGACGTCGTCTATGCGGGTGCTTATCTGGATCGGGAAAACATCAGTGAGTACGACTATAGCGATTACACGGAATACTGGGCCAATTATTCGGAATATTTTTCTGGAGCGACCTGGTGTGTTTATTACAATGCCGCCGGCGATTGTGCCGTCGGAACGCAATATGTAGGTGGCTTTGAGCAATATGCGCGCACGAGCCACGAATTGCGCGTCCAGTCCCCAGCTGACGAGCGCTTGCGGTGGATTGCCGGCGCGTTTTATCAGGCACAAGAGCATAATTTTGACCTGCAGTGGATCGTTCCTGACCTGGATCCAGCCCTGACGGTCGTCCAGCCGCCTACCGGTGATCGCAAATATGGCGGCAATACGGTGTGGCAGACGTATCAGGTACGTGAAGATCAGGACACCGCCTTTTTCGGAGAGGTGGCGTTCGACTTCAATGATCAATTCACTGGCACGTTCGGCGCCAGGTACTTCGAATATGAGAATTCGCTGTACGGTTTTAACGGATTTGCCCGGCATTGCACCGGTCAATACATTAACGGTGAGTTTGTCCAGCTCACCGAGGCGGAGGGTGGCGAAATGCAGTTTCCGTGTTTTAACACCCGGATACTGGATGACGTGGCAAAAGGCGATGACTGGGCCTTCAAGGTCAATCTGGAATACCGCATTGACGAGAACAAGATGCTTTATGCGACCTGGTCCGAAGGATTCCGGGCCGGTGGCGTGAACCGTGCACGAGTGCCTGGCATTCCCAAGTACGATCCGGATTTTGTCACCAACTACGAATTCGGCTGGAAATTGTTGCTTGCTGATGGGCGCTTACGATTTAATGGTGCGGCCTATATTATCGATTGGGATAATTTCCAGTTTGGATTCCTCGACTTCGCTGTGTCCAACCTGACCATTGTGCAGAATGTCGGTAACTCCCAGACCAAGGGTTTGGAGTGGGATCTGACCTATGCAGCCAATGACAACAACACGTTGACCTTCGCTGGCTCCTATAACGACGCCACTCTCCAGACTGATTTCTGGCGCACGGACGATGATCGCATCGCCGGTCTGCCGGCAAACGCTCCGGCAGGAACGCCCATGCCTTACGTGCCGGAGTTTCAGTTGACTGGCATCTGGCGGAGTAATTTTGAGGTGCGTTCCTTGCCTGCTTTCTTCCAGGCCGCGGTAGCCTATACGGGCGAACGCTGGAACGATCTGGACACGCTAAATGTTCCCGCGAGGCAAACAATGAGCGCGTACACCCTTGCGAATATATCCGGCGGCATCGAAAAGGATAATTGGACGGCCACCTTCTACGTGAATAACCTGTTCGACGAACGCGCCGAAATTGACATTTCTGACCCGGGGTATGGAACCGGTATTCCAGGCTACGTTCCCCCGGGAACTGCCTGGACCACCACGACCAACCGACCGCGATCATTTGGTGTTCGATTTAGTCAGAGATTCTGACGGCGGACACATCAGGACAAAGGGGCCGGATTTATCCGGCCTCGTTAAACCAAAAGGGTTACGTCGTTTTCGGCGTAGCCCTTTTCCATTTTCCGGATTTGACTAATCGTCGATGGATCTGAAACAAAAACACGGCCACCACAATAATGCCGATTCCCACCAGAAGGAAGACCGTGCTCTCCCCCCTTAAAAATGAATCCCCGAGATAAACTGTGGCGATGGCGTAAGGTATTTCGGTGATTCCCAGCGCCGTTAAATAGAACAGGAAGCGGTAGCGCAGCATGCCGAGCAAGTAGCCAGGGATTTCAGATGGCACGACGGCCTGAAATAATAGTATATGGATAAACCGCGTTCGCTCACTGACCTGGTTCCCCCAGTTCGCGAGTTTGTCTTCGCCAATAATCATCGAAACGACCGAGCGCCCAAAAAAGCGTCCGATGGCGAAGGAAACGATGCCACCAAGGAACCAGCCACACCAGAGGAGGGCAAGGCAACCTGCCTTGCCCCAGGTGTAAACAGCAATCGGCGCAAGCAGGGCACTCGAAAAGAAAGCCACCATGGCTGACAGCATCGCGAGCAATACAAATACCAGCATGCCGAGGAGCGGTGCCTCAGCTATCATGCCCTCCGTCCAGAAGATGATTGCTTCCGTTTCCTGATGCAAGGAATCTGAAGCGGCGATGAGACCCGCCACGATGATCAGTGTGCCAACAACAAGGAAGCGGCGCTGTAAATTTTGGCGGAGGGCCATAGCCTTGCCGGGCTGCGCCCGTATCCGTTAGGCTGCCTTCTTCTTCGCTGTCTTTTTCCTGGTGGCGGGCTTCTTAGCTACTTTCTTCTTAGCTACCTTTTTCTTACCAGCCTTCTTCTTTGCCGTCTTTTTCCCGGCAGCGGTTTTCTTGGTTACTTTCTTCTTCGCTACTTTCCTCTTGGCCGCCTTCTTACCGGCTTTTTTCTTCGTCCCCGGTTTTTTCGACAGCTCCCGCTGAATACTCGCCAGTGCCCGGTCAATCCGGAGGGCGTGCGCCAGGTGATGACGAGCATTAGCCAGGTCATCCATCACGGGCACGAGGTCTTTACGCAGCTGCACGGCGTCGCTTTTAGCGCCATCGAGCACTTTTTCAAGCTTGTGGATTTGCGTCTTGAGTTCCCGCTTGCCTTTGGCCGCGGTCGTTTTCGCCAGCCGCTCAGCCTTCTTCTGGAGCTGAAGCCGGGTCCGCTTGGCGCGCGCATTAGCGCGGGTAACTTCTGTCCTAAGGCGCTTGCGCTGCCGATCCAACTCCTTCGTGGCACGTTTTGCGGTTGTCAGGAATTCCTTCTTTGTCTTCTGAAGGCTCTTTTCAAGTTGGGTAAGTTCGTTGGTCATAGCTGCATACCTCGAAAAATCGATATCCCCCTAAAATAACGTTAGCAGGAATGACCCATGGATGGAGTAAGGGAAAGCCACTGCTCTGCAAACTCCAGCCCGCAATAATCAGGCAAGCGTCGAATCTCTGTTTCGGTTGGCTTGAAACCAGACTGGGCTCTATGTAAAGAGCTTGATTCTCTTGCGACTGCGGAGAACCTGGTCGACCCCCATTCCACGACCAGCCGAGCAGACCATAAGCGTAAACAGCGACCAGATGAACAAGGACTCCAGTCCGGGCACCCAGACTCCGACGCCCAGGGCAAAGGTGTAATTCAGAACCATAAATATTCCGACCGCCGCGCCAAAGCGTGTAAACAAGCCAAGAAATATGGAAACACCGACCAGTATCTCGCCCCAGGCGACGAGAACGGCGAATTTGCCGGCGTGAGGGATGATAACGGATTCGAGAAAGGGCCGATAAAAGGCGTATGCGTTCTCGAGATTCGAAGACACGAATTCGAGCAAGGCCGATTCATACGCCGCGCCCCAATTACCTGCGGCGATCTTGCCCTGTCCGGCCACCATGAATGCCACACCGACGGACAAGCGAAGCGGCAACAAGCAGAGGACTGAAACAGAGTGAGTCTTCGACGAAGTCATGATGTCGCTCCGAGGTAGTTGGCACGTAAATATGAGCGCAAATATCCCAAGAATCGTCCGATGCTCACCGGACGCACCGAGGATACCAGCATTTGGCAGTCTTTTGGGTCAGTGAAGGGGTGTTCAGACCCTGCTTGCGTTCGCCGCCGGTAGCGGCGCGTGAATAATCATCAAAAGTAGGGCATATTTTACGCCAAATGGTGGAGTGCATAGAAAAATGACTGAACCGTGGCTGGAGCGTTGGCAAACCGGAAAGATCGGCTGGCACGAAGCGCAGGGTAATTCGAGTTTGCAGAAGTACTGGACTGCGTCTGGCAAGCGCGTTCTTGTACCGCTATGCGGCAAGACTCAGGATCTGATCTGGCTCGAGCGTCAGGGCAATCAGGTCACCGGCGTTGAGTTGTCGGAAATCGCTGTAAAGGCATTCTTCGACGAGAATGAGATCGAGTATTCGATCATTGACGGTGCGCTAACAGCGTATGTGGCAAAAGAACACTCGATCACGATTTATTGCGGTGATTTCTTCGAGTTCGAGGAAGGTCCGTTCGACGGGTATTACGATCGCGGAGCACTGATCGCGCTGCCAGCGAACATGCGGCAAGCCTATGTAAAGCACACGGGAACATTGCTCGATGTTGATGCCACGCAGATGATCATCTGCCTTGAGTATGATGATTCAATTGCGACAGGGCCGCCGTTTTCAGTACCGGCGCACGAGATCCTGGCGTTCTGGCCCGATCTGGAGCGCGTCGATGCCTTCGACGACATCGAGAATGGCCCACCGAAGTTCCGCGAGGCCGGTCTTGGTGAGATGATCGAAGTCGTATGGCAAACGGAGGAACGTGGGCAATGAAGTTACGTTACAAAATCGTCGGTGGCATTCTGGGCTTTTTCGCAGTGGTGATCGCGGCGCTTGGGATTACGTTGAGTTACACGTCCGACTGCAGACCAGCGCCGCTTGTTTCCGATGATGCTGAGCTCATGAAAGCCATCGAATATCGTTGCTACGGATCACCGGACGTTCTTGAACTCGCAGACGTAGAAAAACCGACACCAGCGGACAACGAAGTTTTGGTGAAGATCCAGGCAGCGGCAGTAAATCCACTCGACTGGCACTACATGCGAGGATCGCGGTACTTCATGCGTTTAGGGGCCGGCATCGGCGCGCCCACTAACACCCGCATGGGAGTGGATTTTTCCGGAACGGTCGAGGCGGTCGGGAAAGACGTCAAGAATTTCAAACCGGGAGATGAGGTCTTCGGCGGCGGGAACGGAGCGTTCGCGGAATACTTAACGATTCGAGAGGATCGTGGTCTCGCCATGAAGCCTGCCAATCTTACGTTTGAGCAGGCGGCCGCGGTACCGATAGCAGGGGTCACCGCACTTCAGGCGCTTCGCGACTACGGAAAAGTTGAGCCGGGACAGAAAGTGCTGATCAACGGTGCTTCGGGCGGCGTGGGAACGTTCGCCGTGCAGTTGGCGAAGTCTCTTGGTGCAGAAGTAACGGGAGTATGCAGTACGCGAAACCTGAAAATGGTTCTCTCAATCGGCGCCGATCACGTTGTCGACTACACTCAGGATGACTACACAGAAAGCGGCGAGCAATACGACCTCATCATCGATATGGTCGGCAATCATTCGCCGAGAGAGAACAGGCGAGCGCTTACACCTGCTGGTAAGTTGGTCATTGTCGGTGGACCGAGCGGCGATTGGCTCGGGCCAGCGGCGAGTCTGATCAAGGCAATGTTATTGTCGCCGTTTGTGGAGCAGGAATTCGTCATGATCCTGGCTACGCTGCGCAAGGAAGATCTGGTGATCCTGGGTGAGCTTATGCAGACGGGTGACGTTACGCCCGTGATCGACCGGCGTTACGTGCTGACTGAGATTCCGGACGCAATCCGTTATTCGGAAGAGGGGCACGTCCGCGGGAAAATCGTAATTGATATGAAATAGACACCGCGCCAAAAGCTCGGTGTGTATTCACGAATTACAGTCCGCGACCCTGCGCGCTGCCAATCAGCTTATTGGCTTCCACGTCGTAGACGGCGCAAATGACCTCGCGATCGTTTTGCTGCCAGCTTTCACGTGAACGACGGCGTCATCAAAATAGTCGCCAACCTGAACTTGAAACGCATCGACGGTCCCTCCGCCGACGATTGCTCCGGAACTGTCTCGATCGACATCCGTTACCGCTCCGTAAATAACGAACCCCAGTGCTGCTGCTATATAAATGGCCCAACTTTTCATAAGTCCTCCCAAATACCACTGCGTCGTAATGCAGCGTCCGATTGTGAGTGATAACCCATGGCGAACAAGGACATAGGTCTCGAAATAGAACCGCGGCGCCCGCTATATCGCTATACTCCTGGCTATAGAAGAAACTTAAATCGCTGCCTTCTTAGTTGAACGGGGCGTTTTCGGGGAAAAGGCATAATGATTGATTGGTTCAGGCTGGCCTATTGCGTACCCTTTTGTGTAATTACCTATGCGAGTGTCGAAGCTGCGAGAGTGTCACAATGAATTATCGACATTTGGGTAAAGCAGGAATTCAAGTCAGCGAATTATCGTTCGGGTCGTGGGTGACTTTTCACACGCAGTCCGGGATAGATTCCACGGTGGAA
>JAJFKQ010000080.1 GCA_021773155.1 Woeseiaceae bacterium
GTCGATGTGACATGGGATGTCACTGCAAATCGCATGCTCGAGCGTTCAACGCTGTTTATCGACGATGACGGTAATCAGGATGTTGAGACCTTCCAGGGCGAATGGGGCTTCCCGGACTGGAATGTTCGCTCCGCCTTGCGCTTCGACTATGACAACTGGCGTTTCACGTGGGAAACACGCTACCTCGCGTCTGTTCATCAGGATCCGCTTGGTGTCGATGATTTCGGTACCGCATTCGATGTCTCTGACACATGTGACGGACCGCCGAATGACGTGCTATGCCGTGACTACGGCGATACCGGTAACTACTTCCTGAACAACGTATCAGTGTATTACTACGGTGATCGCTGGACAGTCGGCGGTGGTATTCGCAATGCATTCGACAAGAATCCACCGGTCGTTGACGGCACAGAAGTTCTGGCTATCAACAACACGCCGATTGGCGTCGGCTATGACATCAACGGACGAGTTTTCTTCGTCAACGTTGGCGTCAATTTCGGTGGTGGTGAGTAATCGGGTCGTTTATCGATCATGATTGAGAAAAAGCAAGCCCGCGGGGTCATCCTCGCGGGCTTTTTTCGTAGGAAGATTTTAATGAAGAGACAAATCGCTGTCTTAATGGCACTTGGATTGGGCAGTTTTCTGGCGACGGCTGTAGCTGTTGCCGACGACGCACCCGAACCGTATCCGCTGGACTATTGGGCGTTGCGGGAAGTAATCAACCGCGCCCAGGTATCTCCAGACGGCAAGTATCTTGGCTTAATGAAAATTCCGTCCAAGAAAGCCAATCCCATTATTGAGGTGTATGAAGCGGCGGATCTTAGCAAGAAGCCGTTCCGCATTGGCGCGAAGAAAATGGAGGTGACAAACTTCTATTGGGCAAGCGACAAGGACATCGTGTTCACAATGCGCCAGCAGGTTCGCGATAAGATTGAGGGCTTCAACCGGGGCGTTTACGAAACCAAGCTTGCCGTCACTGACGTCGAGAAAAAGAAGATGCGTTCCTTCGACGAAACCGGCCCGCAGATCGAAAATCTCTTGCGGGACAAGCCCGGCAAAATCATTATCTCTTTCACCGAGGGAGGCGATTTGGAAGACGAGGACGACGGTCCGGCTTCCAAGCTATCTGAAGCATTTCGGCCGCGCGCGTACTGGGAGTTCGACCTCAACAAGGGCACCAAGAAACTCTTGATTCGCGGCAAAATTTCATTGGGCAATATCGACTTCGATGCATACGGCAACCCATGGTTGGCGCGTGGGTTTGACCTCGCGAAGAGTGAATTCATCTGGTACTGGCGCAAGCCAGGTGGTTCCGGGTGGAGCGAAATCATGCGCATGAGCGAAGATGATTTCGACACTTTTGTCGTTGAGGAAATCGACAGCACCAAACCCGACCACATTCTGGTCTCTGCAAACAATGGCCATGACAAAATTGGTCTCTGGTCATTCAATGTCAACACCAGAAAGTTTGATGAGCTGGTTTACCGACGTGAAGATACTGATGTTTATGGTGTCAGGTATCACAGCAACCGCTGGGCACACCCCGATTTGATTACGGGTGTTTCATACTTTACGGACAAATTGCACGTCGAGTATTTTGACCAGGTTCAGGGCGCAACCTATGCGCAATTAGAGCAGGTAATCCCGTACGCGCACATGGTCAGTATCGCCAGCCAGTCGCGCGATGGCAATACGATGACAATCTATAATTCGGGGCCGCACGATCCGGGTACTTATTACATGCTCCGCGACGGTCAATTACAGGTGGTCGGCAGCAAGCAGCCGCTGCTCGAAAGTGAGAATCTCGCGGACGTCAAATACATCACCTACAACGCCCGCGATGGTAAACCGATTCGCGCCTTCCTGACGGTGCCGCAAGG
Organism: Woeseiaceae bacterium; assembly: GCA_021773155.1. Lineage (GTDB taxonomy): Bacteria > Pseudomonadota > Gammaproteobacteria > Steroidobacterales > Woeseiaceae > UBA1847. The sequence continues at coordinate 1,881 of JAJFKQ010000080.1, forward strand.
CAAGGCACCATTCCCGTTAATCGTACTGCCGCACGGCGGGCCATTTGTACAAGAGACGGTGGTCTATGACGAATGGGCACAGATGTTGGCCAACAACGGCTACATGGTGTTGCAACCGCAATATCGCGGTTCACGCGGCTTTGGCAAACAGTTCTATCTGGATGCCTTCATTAGGGGCGGCCAGGGTGGTTATGAGATGCAGGATGACAAGGACGATGGTGCTGAGTACCTGGTCCGGCGCGGTCTTGTTGATCCAGAGCGAATGGCGATGTTTGGCTGGTCCTACGGCGGCTACGCAGCACTGGTAGCGGCATCTCGAGACGAACAGATCTACCAATGCGTAATTGCAGGTGCCGCTGTTTCCGATCCATTGATGCAGGTCAATTACTACCGCTACCAATTGCGGGGCGCCGGGCGCGAAGAGCAATTGCGAATGTGGGATGACAGCATTTCACCGCTTGAGGAAGTTGAGAAGGTGAATGTGCCGATACTCCTGATTCACGGCAGTGTCGATCAACGTGTACCGTTGGATCACGCCACGAAGTACCGCAAGCTAATGGATAAGTACAACATAGACTACAAGTACCTGGAACTCGATGGCGCGGATCACTTTTCAAGTACGCTTTTCTATCGCCACCAGATAGCGTTGTATGAAGCGATGATTGACTATCTGAAGAACGACTGCGGTCCAGGAGGACTGTAGTTAAAACATCTCGCTCGGACCCGGCGTGTCATCGCTGGGTTTCGAGCGGCTTTTGATGAAGTCGCCCGTGATCATATTCTCGTAGCTCTGGCCCGGTCCCACCATTGGGTAGACGCCCGCGTCACGATCGATAATGACCTCGAGAAACGCCGGACCTTTAAAGTCCATGAATTCGCGTATCACTGCAGGCAAGTCATCTTTATTCTCAAGCCGCTTCGCAAACTTGAAACCGTCGGCTTCGGCGGCCTTGACGAAGTCCTTTGCATGCAGGATTTTATCGCTGCCCGACATGCGGCCGTCGAAATACAGTTTTTGCCACTGCCTCACCATGCCATCACCAAAATTATTCAGCACGATGACTTTCACCGGTTGCTTATAGGTCGTAGCAGTTTCCAGCTCGCCGATGTTCATGCGAATACTGGCGTCACCGTCGATATCAATGACGACTTTGTCAGGTTGAGCAAACTGGGCGCCGATTGCGGCGGGCAGCCCGAATCCCATGGTGCCCATGCTGCCAGAGGTCAACCAGAGGCGTGGCTCTTTGAAGTCAAAGTACTGCGCGGCCCACATTTGATGCTGGCCGACACCCGTCGAGATAATTGCTTCGCCCTTTGAGTATTTATTAATCTCTTCGATGACTGCGTAGGGCTGAATCAGGTCGCTGTCACGGTCGTAATTCATCGCATGTTCGCGCTTCAGTGCTGCGATTTCCTCGTGCCAGGTGTCGAACGATTTGACGAACTTGATGCGGCGTCCGTACTCGAGAATATCGGCCAGGTCAGTTTGTAACATGCCGACGTGGTGCCAATTGACTCTTTTTACCTTGCCAACCTCGGCGATGTCGACGTCGAAGTGAGCGATATTTTTTGCTCGTGGGCTGAATTGCGCAGGACTGCCCGCAACACGATCATCGAAACGTGCGCCGATCGCGATCAGGAAGTCGCAATCCTCAACCGCGTAGTTTGCCGAGGCAACGCCGTGCATACCGAGCATATGTAACGCCAGCGGATGTTTGGTGTCGCTGGCGCCCAGCGCCATCAGCGTTGTCGTGACCGGTATGCCGTACTCGTTAGCGAATCGTCGCATCGCCTTGCTGGCGTTTGCATTGATAAGGCCACCGCCGGCGTATATCAGTGGCCGTTCAGACTCCGACAGCATCGTGTAAAAACGCTCGCACGCATCGTCGCTCAGGCGATTGTCGGTGACGGCTTTGAGTCGACGGCGGTAACCGTGTAAAGGCAAACCACCCTGGCCTTTGAACGCGCCTTCCCAATTCTGCACATCCTTCGGGATGTCCACGACGACCGGGCCAGGACGCCCTGTGCGCGCAAGATCAAAAGCGCTACGCACGGTTTCTTCGAGCAGGTCCGGGTCGGTAACCAGAAATACGTGTTTTGCGACCGAACCCATAATTGCCGACACGGGCGCTTCCTGAAAGGCATCCGTACCAATCGCGGCCCTCGGCACCTGGCCGCAGATCACGACCAGAGGCACAGAGTCGGCCATGCTGTCGCGCACCGGTGTAACCGTATTTGTCGCTCCAGGGCCCGAGGTCACCACGACAACACCAACTTTACCGCTCGCACGCGCATAGCCGGCCGCCATGAATCCTGCACCCTGCTCATTGGCGGGAACAATCAATGGCATCGCCGACGAGCCATTGGCGCGCTTGTGATCGTGGTTGTAACGAAAAACGGCATCGTAGATCGGCAATATAGCGCCACCGCTGTAGCCGAAGACCGTATCAACGCCCTCATCAGCCAGGACCTGGACGACTGTTTCGGCGCCGGTCATCGCTTTTCCGCAAAGTGGGTGTGACTCTAATCTCGCCGTGTTTGACTGCTCATTCATCGTCTTGCCGTTTTGTGCATAAGTTACGGATTTCGCGCGAGTGTTTACTAAATTTTTTGGCATTGCAATACTCGAACTTCTGCGCGACCATCCGCGGTGATCAGAGACCAGGATGCAGGCAAATTAGTTTCATTCGTAATTCATTCACTATTAGACGTTTTGGGCAGGTTTGGACACTCATGCGACACGCAATATCAGTCCTTTTGCAGAATGAGGTCGGCGCTTTGACGCGTATGACCGGTATGTTTTCTTCGCGTGGCTACAACATTGAATCACTCAATGTGGCGCCCACCTACGACCCTCGTGTATCTCGTGTGACGCTGGTTATTTCCGGCTCCGACGCGGCGATCGCGCAGTTGAATGCGCAACTGGCAAAGCTCGTTGATGTCGTCAATATTCATGATATGACGCTGGGCGAGCATTTCGAGCGGGAGCTCGCGATTATCAAGATCAAGCTGGGCAACGGTGGATTAATGCGGGTCATGACACTGGTGAAGCAATTTGGTGCTGAAATACTTGACGAGGAGCCGGTCAGTTGTACTTTGCAACTCACTGGCAGAGTGAAAGACATTGACGCCTTTGTCGCGGAAGCCGCCGATATCGGCGAGATTTCCGCGGTCGCCCGCAGTGGCACAGTTGCAGTTTCAAAGGGCGAAGTTACGCTGTCGTCATTTGATCGCCAGCACCTGCTTGTCGGCTAGCTGGCTGGCCCACAAATGTCCGGACTGGATCTCTCCAACCACCGCCGACTGGTCGTCAAGGTCGGCTCATCATTGCTCGTGGATGATACCGGGCAGCTGAATCGAAACTGGTTGGAAAACCTTGCTGACGATGTTGCCGATCTGGCGAACGCCGGCCAGGAAATACTGATCGTTTCATCCGGTGCTATCGCCATCGGCAGCTCGGTTCTCGGCATCAATAAACAGCGTGCACGTCTCGAAGAACTGCAAGCAGCGGCCGCGGCGGGACAAGTGCAGCTGGTGCACGCTTACCAGGAATGTCTGCGGCGTCATGACATTGCCGCTGCTCAAATTCTCCTGACACCCGAGGATACGGAAAATCGCCGGCGCTTCCTGAATGCTCGCCGAACGCTGGAAAAGCTGCTCGAAAGGGCAGTGGTTCCCATTATTAATGAGAACGATACTGTCGCGACCGAGGAAATTCGCTACGGCGATAACGATCGACTTGCAGCTCGAATCGCGCAGCTTGTTATGGCCGATGCATTGATATTGCTGTCGGATGTCGACGGACTTTATACATCCGACCCAGGAGCCAGTGAAGATGCCGAACACATCCCCATCGTGAGCAGCATTAATAGCGACACCCTGGCAATGGCTGGTGAATCTCGTTCGGATGTTGGCACAGGTGGGATGGCAACCAAGGTACAGGCGGCAAGTATTGCAATGCACGCTGGATGCTCGACGGTCATCGCAAGTGGCGTTATTGCGCACCCGCTGCGGGCATTGATTGACGGAGCGCGTTGCACGGTCTTCAGCGCCTCTGCGACGCCGGCTGTGGCACGCAAGCAATGGTTGGCCGGGGCGCTTGAAGTACGCGGTGAGCTACACCTCGACGATGGTGCCGTGGGAGCGCTCGGTAGCGGCGGCAGCCTGTTGCCGGTCGGCGTTGTCGCCGTTGCGGGCAACTTTCGCCGTGGTGATGTGGTCACATTGAAGAACGCATCAGGTGCGGATATCGGACGCGGTCTTGCCGAGTATTCTGATGAAGAGGCGACACGGTTAGCCGGGTTGCAGTCTGACCAGATTGAAGCGGCACTCGGATACAGGGGCCGCGCGGTTATGGTGCATCACGACGAACTGGTTTTATTCGACAATGACTGACGAAGCTATCGACATAGAGCGCGAAATGACGGCACTGGGCGTGGCGGCACGTTCGGCATCTGCAGAGCTTGCGATGTGCAGCACGGAGCTGCGCAATTCGGCATTGCGCTCTGCGGCAATGGCGCTGCGCTCCAGTACCCAGGAAATACTCGACGCCAATCAGACTGACATGCTTGCGGCGAAAACTCGTGGTCTCAGCCCGGCGATGCTTGATCGCTTAATGCTTGATGACGAGCGTATCGAAGCGATGGCTTCGGGCCTCGAATCGATTATCGAATTGCCAGACCCGGTCGGTAGGATCCTGGCCGAATGGGATCGTCCTAACGGCCTCAATATTCAGCGGGTCGCTGTCCCGCTTGGGGTGATCGGCATCATTTACGAGAGCCGGCCGAATGTTACTGCTGACGCGGCAGCCTTGTGCCTAAAGTCAGGAAATGCCGTCATCTTAAGAGGCGGTTCCGAGAGTTTTAACTCGAGTTACGCGATATACGAATGCATGCGTGAGGGTCTCGAGAGCACCGGTATCGATGCGAATTGCATACAAATGGTGCCAACTCGTGACCGCGCGGCGGTGGGTTTCTTGCTGTCATCGATGGCCGAATGGGTGGATGTGGTTGTCCCCAGAGGCGGGAAGAACCTGATCAAACGAGTGCAGGACGAAGCGCGAATTCCCGTTATCGGCCACCTCGAAGGTATTTGCCACGTTTATCTGCATGCATCGGCAGACCCGTCGATTGCACGCGATGTTGTGCTGAATGCCAAGATGCGCCGCACCGGAATATGCGGTGCCGCAGAAACTGTATTGGTAGACGCGGATGTCGCGGAGCAGTTGCTACCGGATGTAGCCAGAGCTTTGATGGAGGCCGGGTGTGAAATTCGCGGCGACGACAAAGTGACAGCCCTTGTAGAGGACGCAATTCCAGCGACTGAAGAAGACTGGTCGACAGAATACCTCGATGCGATCGTATCGATAAAAGTCGTTGAGAATATTGAGGCGGCTATCGCCCACATCGCGACTTACGGATCCGGGCATACGGAAAGTATTATCGCGAGTGACCCTGCGGCGGCCGAAAAATTCCTGCGCTGTGTTGATAGCGCAATCGTATTGCACAATGCGTCGACGCAATTCGCTGATGGCGGTGAGTTCGGCATGGGTGCGGAGATCGGTATCGCGACAGGCCGGGTACATGCTCGAGGCCCGGTGGGTGCGGAACAGCTGACGAGTTACAAGTATGTGGTTCGCGGGACAGGTCAGGTGAGACCTTAGTGAGTACGCCGGCACGATATGACGTTGCCATTATTGGGGCAGGGGTCAATGGAGCAGGCATCGCGAGAGATGCAGCCCTGCGCGGGCTGCGAGTCATCATTCTCGACAAAAACGATATGTGCAGCGGCACGTCGGCTATTTCCAGTCGCCTGATACACGGTGGCCTGCGTTATCTTGAGTACGCTGAAATTCCGCTGGTGTACGAATCCTTGCATGAGCGTCGTTGTCTGCGTCGCATCGCCGCACACCTGGTCAAACCGCTGCGCATCAGCATTCCGATTTTCAAAGGCGCCCGGCGCGGTCCGCTGTTGATCCGCCTCGGCATGATCGCGTACGACATCCTGTCCTTTAACAAGCGCTTGCCCCGGCACGACATGCTCGGCCGCGACGAGATCAAGAAGGAAGAGCCCGGCCTTCGTGATGAAGGCCTGCTTGCTGCGGCACGATACTACGATACCCAGGTTACGTTCGCAGAGCGGCTCGTACTCGAAAACCTGCTGGCCGCACGTTCCGCCGGTGCGGAAATCAAAACCTATTGCGAAGTCGATGAAATACGCAGCTGTGACGGGTCGGTCGACTCAATTCGATACTGCGATCGAGAGGGACGTGCACATGAGATAGCCGTAGATTCGATCGTTAATGCAGCAGGACCCTGGGTGGACGAGGTTTTGAAAACAGCGCCGAGGACACCGAAGCGCTTTGTCGGTGGTACCAAAGGCAGCCACATTATCGTCGACCCATTCAACGGTGCACCAAAAGATGCTTTTTACGTAGAAGCGGCAGCTGATGGGCGTCCGTTTTTCATTATTCCGTGGAATGATCAGTACCTGATCGGAACAACGGATATTCGCTACGACGATTCACTGGACAATATCCGGGCGAGTCGTGCCGAGGTGGATTACCTGGTTTCTGAGACAAACCGGGTATTTCCGGACGCTGGTCTGACCGCTGCTGATATCAACTTCGCCTACGCGGGTGTCCGGCCATTGCCGTATCGGGAGAAAGGACCCGAGTCGGCGATTACCCGCCGGCACATTATCAAAGTGAATCGAAAAATAGCGAAGGGTCTTATCTCGATCATCGGTGGCAAATTGACGACCTACCGAAATCTCGCCGAGCAGACCGTTGACCGATTGGCGAAAATCTTGCGACGCAAACTGCCGGAGTGCCGTACGCGGGATACATTATTGCCGGGCGCGTGGGGAATAGACCGTGCTCGCCAGCAGCTCATCGCATCAAAAATCGTATCGGAACAGGCAGTGGAAAGACTGCTTTCAATTTACGGTGGGCGAGCGGCGGCAATCGCGGAGCTGGCGATCGCTAACTCGGCACTGGCGGCGACTCTCGATTCCGAGGGGCGATATTTGGCAGCGGAGGTCGTCTTCGCCATTCGCGAGGAGTTCGCCACCACACTGGAAGACATCGTTTTCCGGCGCATGATGGCCGGATTCGATGCGGATCAGGGGAGACCGATTTACGCTGCAATTGCAGCGCAAGCGGCTGCCGAGTTCGGCTGGTCATCGGATGAGGTTCAAAGTGAGCTGCGAGCCCTGATCGACTATGCTGACTCTTTGCACGTGGTCATATAGCCATCCGCCAGAGTTTTCAGATGTTCAAGAATCGACACCGTATCAGTCTGCCAGGGGTATGCCTGGCCGTTGCGGCGTGCCTTCTGCAGGAGGCCGTTGCGGAAACCATTGAGACCGTGGATGACGCCAAGCCACGTCCCCGAATCGGGCTTGTACTGGGTGGCGGTGGCGCCAGGGGTGCAGCTCACATCGGTGTACTAAAGGAACTGGAGCGCCTGCGAATCCCTGTCGATGCGATCGCCGGGACCAGCATGGGCGCCATTATTGGCGGCTTGTACGCGACAGGCGTCAATGCCGAGGGTCTGGAAGAGCTGGTGAGTTCGCTGGACTGGAATGCGGCACTGACTGACACGGCAGCTCGCGAGCACCGGAGTTTTCGTCGCAAACAGGATGAGCGTGAATTTCCCATCAATTTTGAGCTGGGATTACGAGGGTCCGAATTACTGCTGCCGAAAGGCGTTATACAGGGCCAAAAACTGGACCTGTTGCTGCGTGAGCTTACCTTGCACGCCTCGCATATCACCGACTTCGACGATTTTCCTATTCCTTTTCGCGCGATAGCATCCGATATCGTTGCCGGCGAAGCGGTTGTCATGGACAGTGGTGATCTGGCGATGGCGATACGCGCTAGCATGTCCGTGCCGGGCGTCTTTGCTCCGGCTCGCGTCGACGGACGACTTCTGGTTGATGGTGGACTCATTGGTAATTTACCGATCGACGTCATGAAGGAAATGGGTGTCGATATTATTATCGCTGTCGACGTCGAGTTTCCGCTTTACAAGTCAGAGGAGCTCGAATCTGTTCTGACGATTTCGGAACAGATGCTGACCATCCTGATCCGCAAGGAAACCCTGCGGCAGATCGACACACTTGCCGAAACCGACATCCTGATCAGACCGAAACTGGGCATTTACGCCTCAGCTAATTTCGGCGATATCACCGAGACGATTCAGCCTGGACAACAAGCTGCTCTCGATCAGGTTGCGCGATTGCAGGAACTGTCGTTACCCGAAGTAGATTGGGCACCTTATCTGGCGAGACGTACGTTGCGTTTGAACAAGACCGACAAGCTGGCTTTCGTCCGTGTTGTTCACGACGGTAAGCTCGCCGCGGAAGTTCTGGAATCGCGGTTGAGTGTTCACGCTGGTGACAAGATCAATGCCGACATTCTTGCGCAAAATGCCAACCGGCTATACGGACTGCAATTTTATGAGCAGGTTGATTATCGCCTGGTCCATGAAGATGCGGGTACCGGTGTCGAGTATCGGGCCGTTGCCAAGAGCTGGGGACCGAACTTCCTGCAGTTCGGAGTATCGATTGAGAACGACTTCGAAGGATCAACCCAATTTAATCTTGCCGCTCGGCTAACAAAGGCCGGGCTCAATAAGCTCGGTGCAGAGTGGCGCACTGATTTACAACTTGGTACTGATCCGGCATTGTTGACAGAGTTTTATCAGCCATTGAGTTTCGACTCCAGGCTGTTCGTAGCGCCACGCCTGGAAATACGCCAATCCAATCTGGATGTATTTTCGATGGACGATACGATTGCGCGATATCGTGTGTCTGAAGGTGCCCTGAGTCTGGACTTTGGTCGTGAGCTTGGCACGATCGGTGAATTTCGGTTGGGCGTATACCGGGGAATCGGCGAAGCCCGCGTCAAAGTTGGCGACCCGATATTGCCGAACTTCGATTTCGAGACCGGCGGCGCATTCGCTCGCTTGCGTTTTGACTCAGTGGATAATTCGCGCTTTCCGCGGGCAGGGATTTTGGCAGACATCCGTTGGAACCTGTCGCGACCGGGTTTGGGGGCCGATTACAATTTCGATACCATCGAAGGCGAATTCTCGCAAACCTGGAGTCGCGGCAAGAACAGCCTGCAGTTGGGGCTCGGCTATGCCACTACACTGAGTTCAGACAATACGGTGCAGGATTTTTTTCCGATGGGCGGCTTCCTGAGATTGTCGGGGCTTGAGCGGGGCGAAATCAGCGGTCCACATGCCGCACTGGCGCGGCTCGTTTACTATCGCCAGGTTGGTGACACTACGGGTGATTTATTCGAAACACCGATCTATCTGGGTTTCTCTGCCGAAGCTGGAAACGTCTGGCAGACAAGGGAAGAGATCGGATTCGACACGATGCAGATTAATGGCAGCGTCTTTGCCGGTCTCGATTCCTACTTCGGGCCGGTCTATCTCGCGGCTGGATTTGCCGAAAATGGCCAGACCAA
>JAJFKQ010000009.1 GCA_021773155.1 Woeseiaceae bacterium
TATCGTTGTGCGCCATGCGAAGGCTTCGGCGGGCCCGGTGGAGCTTGCGAATTACCTCAATGAAATGCCGGAAATCGTTCGCAAGGAAAACGACCGCATTAACATCGCTGAGGGCCTGGACTCTCCGTTACTGCCTCGTGCGATCACCTATTTCAGACGTGTTTTTGAGAATATGAACGCGGCGCTGGCTGAGTCGCCCTGGCTGGCCGGAGAGACTTTTTCGCTCGCTGATATTTCACTTGGTGTTTATGTAACCCGTCTCAAGAGCTTCCAGATGGCGCCCTTGTGGGACAATCTGGAACACCTGAACGAATGGTACGGACGCTTTATTGCTCGACCCTCTTACGAAGAGGGTGTTACGAAGTGGGGCGACAAGACAACCGCAAAACGAGAAAGCTACGGCATCGACGCATTCGAAAAGATAAGTGAGCTCTGGAATGCGGAATAACGGCGAGCAGCCATGGGCAACCTGATTAATGGCCAGTGGCACGACAAGTGGCGTGACACCGAGGCGAAAGATGGCAGCTTTGTGCGCCCGGATGCGAAGGTTCGCAACTGGATAACAACGACCGGCGAACCCGGACCGTCCGGCGAGGGCGGATTTAAGGCTGAGGCGGGCCGCTACCATCTTTATATAGCCCATTCCTGCCCGTGGGCGCACCGAACCATGATTTTCAGGCTCTTGAAAGGGCTTGAAGACATGATCAGTGTATCGGTTGTTAATCCGATTTCCGGAGACAATGGCTGGACCTTTGAAGAGGGTCACGGCGTTGTTGCCGACCCGGAATTTACTGCCGACTTTCTGTATGAGATTTACCAGCGGTCGGATTCGACCTATACGGGACAGGTGACGGTACCCACGCTTTGGGACAGGACACAGAAGAAACTGGTCTCCAACGAGTCGGGTGAAATCATCAGAATGTTCAATAGCGCTTTTGATGACATCGGGGCAGTTGAGGGCGACTATTATCCCAGCGAATTGCGCGATGAAATCGACGCAATAAATGAGCTCGTCTACGGCGCCATCAACAACGGTGTTTATCGTGTGGGTTTCGCGACCTCACAAGAGGCGTACGAGGCAGCGTTCCACAAGCTTTTCGACGCACTCGAGCAACTTGAAGAACGGCTGGAGTCTCAAACTTACCTTGTCGGAGAGCGATTGACCGAGGCCGACTGGCGACTGTTTACAACGCTGGTCCGTTTCGACTACGTCTATTACGGCGCATTCCGCTGCAATAAGCGGCGCATTGTCGATTATCCAAATCTCTGGCGGTTCGTACGCCGCTTGTACAAAATCCCGGGTATCGCCGATACCGTCGATGTCTGGTCGATAAAGGCACATTATTACGCCAGCGGCAAACTGCTGAAACAAACGCAGATCGTTCCGCTTGGTCCGGATATTGATTTTTCTTGATGAGCTCTGGAAACAGACGCTCGAGTTGATGCAATGATGAGGCGCACGATTACTCAGTATTTCCGTATTCTTCCCGTCGTGCTGGCCGGCGCTATGCTGATGTCCTGCAGTGCTGACAGTACCGGCGACGGTAGCTCCGCCGTGGATAGTCCACATTCGTTCGCGGGCGAGACAATAACGGTGGTCATTGGGCTGGATGCTTCTGCCGGCGGTACTACGGTCGGTCGATTGCTCGCCAAGCACCTCGAGGAAAATCTGGCCGGGAATCCGACGGTCATCGTCAATAATATGCCGGGCGCATCCGGACTGAATGCACATCTGCACGTTCTTTTGAGGGCGCCGAAGGACGGAACAACCGTTTACTACGGTCCGCGTTCGTCTTTAGGTGAGCTTTTGGAGCTACCCGGTTTTTCATTCAAGTACAGTCAGTTCACACCGCTCGGTGGTGTGCAGATCGGTGGCCTGGTCGTATACGGCCGGACCGACGCTGTAGCAGGTGACTTCCACAATCCTCGCGATATTGTCGGGACCGAACCTGCATTACGATTTGGCGGCATGCCACCCGAACACGGGCGCATGATAGTAAGCACGATGGGACTGGATCTGATTGGAGCCAACTACAAGTACATCGCTGGTTATCCGAGCAGCGGTAACATTCGAGCGGCAATTATCAGCGGCGAGGTCAACGCGGCGACGGATGCCGCGCACGCGTATCTGAATCAGGTTGTACCCGTGCTTGTGGACGAGGGCCACGCGCTACCGATCTTTAGCATGCCGATGCTCAATGGCGACGGTGAACTAGTGCAAAATGCGATGGTTCCCGACGTACCATCGTTGCCAGTTCTTTACGAAACGCTCAATGGCGTGGCGCCTTCCGGAATTATCTGGGACTCGATTTCGACGCTGCTGGAACTGGACCAGACCATGCAGCACGTGTTTCTCGGCCCGCCGGACATGGACCCGGCAGCCGCCGATACATTTCGTGCCGGTCTCGAAAAAGCGATGGCCTCTGCTGCCTATCGCGAAGAGGCGGAACGTATTCTCAGCTATGTTCCCGAAGCAGTTGGCTACGGGCGTCAGGCCGAAATCCTCGGTGCGACCGGCAGGGTTAAGCCGGAAGTTCTTGAGTACATAAAGACGCACATAGAAAAGAACAGTCGCTACTGACTTGACAGGCCATCGATGTACGAGTGATGTTTGAAGCGCTAATCGAGGGCCTTGGCCTCATTTTCCAGGTACATGTGCTGGCGTATTTCGCGCTTGGTTGTGTCATTGGCATTCTGATGGGCGCGATACCCGGGATGGGCGGCGCGATCGGGCTGGTGTTGTTGCTGCCATTCACATTCAGCATGGAACCGGTCGCGGCGTTCGCCCTGCTTTTGTCATCATGGGCATCGACCTCGACCAGCGGCGCGATCACCTCTGTGTTACTTGGCGTGCCCAGCACCGCGGCCTCGCAG
>JAJFKQ010000081.1 GCA_021773155.1 Woeseiaceae bacterium
TCGCCCGACGTACGATTAACGGCCAAATAAACCAGCATCTCCGGAAACCGGGATGCAAACCATTTACGTTCGACCAATTTATCGCGAGCCATATCATGGAACTAATTATGAAACCCGATTTTACCGGTGCATCAAGAACAAGGAAGAGTGAAAAGGGACGCTGGATCATAGCGGCAGCACTTGCCGGCATTCTCTCCACATTCGCGGTTTCCGGGGCACAAGCGCAAGTCATTGTCGATGAAGACTTCGCCGATGATTTACAAAAGGACGCGGCGGCAACCACGGCCGACTGGAATACCGTCGCAACCGAATTGAAGCTGCCGACGGTCGGATCGCTTGTACCTGTTCAGTCACTGACCGGAAGTTTCCTGCCCGCGGCATCGAGCTCACAGCTTGACGTAGCTGACTCCAGTGCGTCCCGCGCCACTGCGGTAGGCGACCTGAACGGTGATGGCTTCGTCGATATCGCCTTTGGAAATGCCACAGCGAACCGTGTCTATTTCAACAACGGTGCTGGCGCACTGACTTTTTCTAAAGGCACAAACGTAAGCGGCGGCGGCAATACACGCTCCGCTGCAATCGCCGACCTCAATGGTGACGGGCATATGGATCTGGTGTTTGCCGAATTCGGCGGCGGCCAGGCGACACGGGTTAATTTCAACAACGGCAGCGGCGCCGACCCGGTATTCGACTCCAGTAATTTTGTGGAACTGGGTGATCCGGTCCTCGCGGGCGACAGCGTTGCAACGGGCGACGTGGACAACGATGGCGATATTGACGTCGTCCTGGGCCTTAATAACAGCTACGTAAAGGTCTTCAGGAATGACGGCTTCGGTAATTTTTCTGCGGCAGAAGACATTGCCGATACAGCACCGGCATTCGGCTTTCACGTGCGGTCGGTGATGTTAGGCGACGTGGATGGAGACGGTGATCTCGACGTGGTGGCGGCTCGAGAGCAAGAAACTACACGCATCTATATCAATGACGGGGCTGGCAATTTCGGCTCGACTCAATCCGCCGGCGGTGCATCTAGTGTTCAGAACAGGCTCCCGGCGCCGGATTCTGCGTCGCTGGGCGATGTTGATGGAGACGGTGATCTCGACCTTCTCGTCGGTAACGACGGTTCTGGCACGGTACTTGGTTCCGGGGCGGCAAACTACTTGTTTATTAACAGCGGCAACGCGGCAGATATCTATCCTTCGCTGACGTTCTCCTTTGCCGATTTGGCGAATACGAATGATACCGCGATGATCGACGTCGACAAAGACGGCGACCTCGACATCGTCACCGCCGACTTCGTCTCTGGAAATGGCAACGACATACCAGGCCCGAACAGGGTTTACCTCAATAACGGTGCCGGCAACTTCCCGGCCACGGGATCGGAATTCACGGCGAACTCGAACGTCACGAAATCCCTTGGCTCAGGCGATTTTGATGCCGATGGTGATATCGACCTCGTCTTCGGTAACGAAGACGCCAATTTATCGACGGCTGTCAATATCGTCGTTGAAAACGAAGGTGTTCTGAGCGGCGTGAGTTCGGATCAGCTTTACGCAACTGGTGAATCACTCGATGTCAGCGCAATATTGACCGCCGGCGTTTTCCTGGACCCGAGCACCAGTCCATTGGCGACCGATGTAGAGTCCGACCGGGTTTTCCAGTATTGGCTCAGCGACGACGGCGGACTGACCTGGATAACGGCGCATCGGAATCGCTCTGTCGCATTTCCATCGCCGGTAGGCAATACCCTCAGGTGGCGTGTAGATTTTGCCAGTCCGTCGCCCTTATTGCGCCCGACTATTGGACGAATGTTACTGCGAACAAATTTAGCGCCGAGTTTTACCAGCACCGTTGTAACGGCTGCAACTCAGGATGTGGCCTACCAATATGACATCACCACGAGCGATGCGCAGGGCGACATTCTCGATATTCGTGAAACCGCAACGCTGCCACTCTGGCTGACACTCACTGATAATGGCGACGGTACTGCGACACTTGCCGGTACACCATTAAGTGCCGATGTCGCGGGTCCCAATGACGTGGCACTCGAAGTTGCCGACGGCGCGGGGTTAACGGATGCACAGGCGTTCACTATTGTCGTGGCCGATACCAATGACGCCCCGACCGTTATTGCGCCGACCGGCGACCAGGTTTATACGCAAGATGAGACGATCACTCCTCTCAACACGTCCCTGGCATTTGACGATGTCGACGGCGATACGCTCGCGTATTCCGCCACTGGACTGCCCGCCAGTCTGACCCTTGACGTCAATACTGGCGTAGTAACGGGCACTCTGACAAACGATGACGCACTCGCAAGTCCTCACTCGGTGGTCATTACAGCGACGGAAGTCGGCACTGCCGAGCTCTTCAGCGTGGCTGACAGCTTTACGATGACAGTAACCAACGTTAACGACGCTCCTACGGTTATCACGCCGATTGTCGATCAGACCATCGATCAGGGAACTGTCGTTAATCTCGACATTTCCACGGCGTTTGAGGATATCGACCTCGACACCCTCTCGTACTCCGCCACTGGACTGCCTGCCAGCCTGACCCTTGATGCCAATACCGGTGTTGTGACGGGCACTCTGACCAACGATGACGTTCTGGCCGGTCCCGACTACCTCGTTGAAGTTACGGCGACGGAAGTCGGTACTGCCGACCTCTTCAGCGTCGCTGGCAGCTTCACCCTGACGGTAAATAATGTGAACGATGCACCGACGGTCGTTACATCAACCGGCGATCAAGTATTCGCTCAGGGTGATGCGGTCAATATCAATACATCCCTGGCATTTGAGGATATCGACGGTGACACTCTCACGTATTCCGCTACCGGACTGCCTGCCAGTCTGACCCTGGATCCCAATACAGGCGCCCTGACCGGAACGCTGACGAACGCTGACGCCATCGCAAGTCCCTACCCGATAGTTATTACGGCGGACGACGGCAATACGGGCACGGTCGGTGACAGCTTTACGATGACCGTAAATAACACTAACGATGCGCCAACCTTCACGAGCACGCCTCTGACAGCGGCCACCGAAGGTAGCTTGTACTCCTACTCGATCGTCGCACAGGATATTGATGGCGACGCCCTTGCTATTTCCGGCACGGTACCCGGCTGGCTAACGCTGACGGACAATGGGGACGGCACGGCTTTACTCGCTGGCACACCTGCCAGTTCGGATATCGGTGACGTTCCCGTTACGCTGACCGTCAATGACGGCGCGATACCCGCAAACCAGCCGTTCACCATTACAGTAGTTGCCGCAGCCGATGCGCCTGTCATCACGATTCTCGGTGACAACCCTGTAACTGTGGAACAAGGCGACACGTACACAGATGCTGGCGCCACGGCATTGGATGCGCAGGACGGCGCAGTGCCCGTCATCGAGTTCAGCAATAATGTTGACACCAGTACCGTTGGAAACTACGCGATCACTTATCAAGCGACGGATTCAGCCGGCAACACAGCGCAGCTAGAACGCGTGGTGAATGTTGTGGATACAGCGGCACCGGTCATCACACTGACTGGCGGTAATGTCACGCTGACGGTCGGCGACACCTACACCGACCAGGGCGCAACAGCGGATGATGGCTTGAACGGCGACATCAGTGCGGATATTGTGATCGACCAATCGGCGGTGAATACCGCTACGGCAGGAACCTATACGGTGACCTACAACGTCACTGATGCCTCGGGCAACGCCGCCACGGAAGTTACCCGCACCGTCACGGTCAACAACCCGGCGCCACCGCCCCCTGCCCCGGCGCCACGTTCAGGCGGCGGTGGCTCAACCTCGCTACCTGTCCTGCTTCTGCTCGCTGGATTGGCGTGTGGCCGCAGGCGGAGGAAACAGCTCGACAGCTAACCATCTGATCTGACTAAGGAAAAACCGGGGGCCGCACTAGCGGCCCCCGGTCCTGTTTTGGTTCGACAACTTTCGAGGGAAAAGATGAAATCGAAGTTCGTTTTCATTTGTGCGGCCGGCCACTCAGGCTCGACCTTACTCGATTTGCTGCTTGGCGCTCATTCGCGTGGTATCTCGGTCGGCGAAATAACGCAACTGCCGAAGAATATTTCCCTGGACAGCGTGTGTTCCTGCGGCGAATCCCTGTCCAAGTGCGATTTCTGGAGACACCTCATCACCGAATTTGGCAAGTCGATCGGCATCGATTTGTGGAATGACCCATATAGCCTGAACCTTGGGTTCATCAAAGCAGGTGATGAAATTGACCCTCGTCATCAAACCCGGCTACGCATGTTGTTTCGAAAGTTTTCCCACGGTGCAGAATACCTTCACCATCGTTGGCAGGTCCCCGTACCGAATCTGTTTCATCGCACCATTGAACAGGGAACGGAAAACAAGCTTAAGCTTTTTCGATTCATACGTGATCACGCGAATCGGGAATTTATTGTTGACTCTTCGAAGCACTATCTGGGGGGGCTGGGTCTCTATAAGGCTGCCCCCAACGACACCAAAATTATCTGGCTGCTTAGAGATGGCCGGGCTGTTTTCAATTCAGGTATTCGCCGAGGCATGCGTCCCAAACCTGCGCTGAACGCCTGGATAAGGCACAGCCGCAGATCTTCATTTATCCTCAAGAAACACTTGCCGGACTCGGCATTGCTGACTGTCCGTTACGAAGACCTCGCGGGTAGCCCGGGGTCCGAGTTGAAACGAGTCTGCCAATTTCTGGGAATCGACTTTCGGCCCGAAATGCTCGAATTTGGCGCATCCAATTCACATATCGCGAACGGAAACCGAATGCGCTTCCTTAAGAGTTCAGACATCAGGCTTGACGAGCGATGGCGCGAAGAATTGTCCGCAGCAATGTTACGATATTTTCAGCGACGCGCTGGCAAGCTAAACAGCCAGCTTGGCTATCCTGACTGAAATAACATTGGGCCCGGAAATTCTACGCCATGATCATTGGCAGCCCGCGTAGACGGTCGGGCAAGCCGTGTGGAGCGATGGATTGTCGTTGATCGCCTGCAGGATCGAACTCCAACTTTTTTGTCCCGAGAGGCCGCTGATCCAGGAAAGGTGGGTCGTCATATGATCTTGCTCATGCAAGATCACCTCAGGCGGGTCCTCGTCGTTGTCGCCGCGTGTGGCGCCCATGACGTCCTGTGAGACGGCGTAGATCGACCCCATTTGGCCACGATAGTCGCGAGCTATGGGAACTGGCCCGTTCGCGATTCCCTCAAATGATTCGTATGCGATTGTGGACTTGGCATCGGGGCCGCCCGTCATTATCCCAGCTTGATATGAAGCCTCCATCAATCGAGGTATTGCATTGCTGCCACCGGTGCCGCCCAATGAATTGAGATTAGACGCGAAGTTCGTCTGAACCCATACCGCAGGCATCGCTGCATAGAGCCGTTCGTACTCGGTCGCTAATTTGTCAACTGAATAGTCGGACGGTGAGCAATCGCAACTGCCACCAAACGAAGGGGCACTTTCGGCCGGCATAACTATTTCGAGAGCAGGGTGATCATCGAACTCAGCGGCGAACGCTTGCATGAACGTGATATATCGCCCCATGACATCGTCTGTATCGCCAGAACCATCGCGCCACAACGTGGCGACCCTGCCAGAGTTCGAAGTGACAAGATTGGCGCCTGCCAAATCTGCAGGCATCTCGTAACCTGTGGGACTCGAACCAAATCCCTTGGTCTGAATTTGAGCCAGGACGTATTTGCCTGACGCTCCAACCAAGTCGAGAATTTCGCGCATCCGACTCCAGTCATATTGGCCTTGTGTCGGCTCGAGAACGCCCCAGGCAAATCCGATATGAATACCCCTGATGAGCGGGTCATTATCCATCTTGGAATTAATGGTGTTGAGGGCGCCATTCCAATAGTCGTTCTGGTCGTTATCAGCAGGCTGTCCCTGGATTTTCAGAAAATGCCCTGGATGCCACTTCTTGACTCCAGGATTGATCACGGCCGCAGCGTTACAAGCCGCAGTTCCGTCGATACAGAGCTGTTCAGGTGGTTTCGGTGCGCCTTGAGCGTTGGCTTGCAGAGGCGCAACCAGGAAAATCAAGGTAGCGACCAGTTGCGCCATTTTGGACGCAACTCGGAGAATGGGACGTACGATATTCTGTAGTTCAGAAAACATTTCAGCTCCAGTTTTGAAGAGTTCCCGCGGATCCGCTTGACTGCTAGATATTATCGTCGTTGTTTTTCAACGAAAGCGTGAACTGGGTCACGGATCAACCCGTGACTTATCGCACAGATTTGCGTCAGTTCAGATAAATGATCATACGAGAATTTCGGTGTGGGTCAATGCGAAATCCGTCTCTGTTTCGCGACGTTTTTGCCGCTAGCGCAACGCGTGAGTCG
>JAJFKQ010000082.1 GCA_021773155.1 Woeseiaceae bacterium
ATTGCAGCAATTGAAATGCGAGTAATGCGGGACATGTCGCCTCCCCGGAAACATTGATGTAATGCTCCTTAGATGAGAGACACATGCCTTTCGTTGCATGGCATTCGATGAGGCGTGCGGGAATCAGGATGAACGGTGCGCGATACGCTCAATATTGGATTTGTACTTGCGACTGAGCTTGAGCTCGGTATTGCCCTCAAGGCTCAGGAAGTATTCGCCATTGCGATGTGGGCGCATTGACTTCACCCGGTGGCGGTTCACAATTGCCGAACGATGCACACGAATGAAGATTTCCGGGTTTAACAATTCTTCAAGGTGTTTCATTGTGCCGCGTAGTACGTGCGTATTGCCTTCCGCATGCACGCACATGTAATCACCGGCCGCGTCAATCCAGTCGATAGCCTCAACCTCGACGCAGGTTGTCTCTCTACCATCACGTATGGCCAGTCGCTTGGGGTAGCTCCGCCCATCGCCCGAAGCCGCTTGTAGCGCCGCATCAAGTGATAACTCCTCACCGGTTAGCTCACAGACGAACTTCAGCAACTTGGATCGGTGCTCATCAGCCCGTTTTTCATCACTGTCGTGCCGTGCCCGCTCAATAGCCTCCGCCAGCCGGTCATCGTTGATTGGCTTGAGGAGATAGTCCAGCGCGTTGGCGTCGAAAGCCTTGAGCGCAAATTCGTCATACGCGGTTACAAAAATGACGGCCGGCATATTGCTGGTCGACAAGTTGCGAAGAACATCAAAACCATCCATGCCCGGCATCTGCACATCGAGAAACATGATATCGGGAGCGTGCTCCCGCACAGCCTCGAGTGCCTCACGCCCGTTACGACTCTGGGCACAGATTTCGATATCAGAGAATTTCTCCAGGCGAATCTCGAGACCGCGCCGCGCAAGCTCTTCGTCGTCAACAATCAGGGCCTTAAGCATCACCGTCCTCGTACGGCATGTTAATGGTAATCACTAATCCGGACGGCTCGTTCGGCGCCAGCGTAAATGCCTGATCATCGCCGTACAATTGCTGCAACCTCTCCCGGGTGTTTTGAAGCCCGACACCACTGGATTTGTGTTCGCTCTTGCCATTGCCGAGTCCCGGTCCGGTGTCGGACAACTGCATGACCAAAACGCCTCTTTGTACGCGGGCGGAAATACGCAGCTTACCGCCATCTTCACTGGGCGAAATGGCATATTTGATGGCATTTTCGATGAGTGGTTGCAGTATGAGGCTTGGCACCAGGGCCTTCTCAGCCGGACTTTCGATTAACTTTTCTATGACCAGCCTGTCACCATAGCGAACCTTCTCAATTTCGAGGTACAGATCCAGCGCATCCAGTTCTGAGCCCAGCGTCACCTGGCTCATCGGATCGTTGTCGAGTGTGTAACGCAGGAAATCGCTGAGTCGGCTCACGGCCTTGTTCGCCGTATCGTTAGCGCCGTCGAGAATTAGTGTCGATATCGCGTTCAGCGTGTTGAATAGAAAATGTGGGTTCAATTGATAGCGCAGCATTTTGAGCTGAGCCTGATGTGCGGCCGCTGTGGCTTTCAGTGTCTGCTCGGTTTGTTCCTGCAACTGCTGATAGTACTTGATGCCGAAATACAGACCGCTCCAGCACAACAGAATGTAGAAAGAACCCATGACGCCGCCGACGTAATCCATCAGTTCCTCGGGTTGCCAGTCGTTCTTTACCCAATCGTAATAAAGAACATTGTGCAGCCAGCGCCAACCGAGTGCGATGACGTAGCAGGTGGATACCATGACCGCAGCGAGAATCAGTGGGGGCTGCGCCCAAAAGCGCCTGAACAGATAACGCATTGGGATCGTTACGGCAAAGCCGACGACGGCCGTGGCGGCGATGACCGCGAAATAGGACTCAGGCTTTTCATGGGCGAACGCACCCAGCCACGCGGTTAGCGTGTAGCCCATCCAACCGCCAATATTAAGTATCCAGAACAGGCGACCCCTGTCCCGGAATAGGGTTTCAACTCTCAAAATTAACCTTCCCGGCTTGCTGAATCCGATTATAAGGTCCAATCGAGCACAATACACACGGCTCACCTTGCACACAGCACACTTCATCCCGGCGCGGCAATCATTCAAACGAAACCCGTTCCCACAACATCTAAGTCATTAAGAAAGCGGAAACCGCTGATTTAACTTGGCGCCAAGGGAGCTAAGAAGTTGAAGATTGCCGACACCTCGGCGCAGGATGTGCGACTGGCACCGCAGGATCCGCGCCGAAACCAACTCATATTTGCCAGCATCGGCATCGCCGTTATCGCGTCGATCCTGTTTGCCGCCCCCTGGGTAAAGCGCTGGGCAAACGCCACGGTCAGCGTGCCTTACGATCGTGTCCGTACCTCTATCGTCGCCAAAGGGGACCTCGTAAGAGATGTATCTGTGCAGGGACGAATTGTCGCGGCTATCAGCCCTACCCTGTACGCAACCGCTTCCGGAAGTATCACCTTGCAGGTTGTCGCCGGTGAGCAAGTGGTCGCCGGGCAGGTACTTGCACACGTCAATAGTCCCGAACTAACCAGCCAGCTACAGCAGTCCGAATCCGCCCTTGCTCAACGCAAGGTCGAACTAGAGCGGCAGCGTATTGAATCTCGTCAGCAAGCACTGGAGAAACGCAAAGCGGCCGACCTCGCAGATGTAGCACTGGTTGCTGCTAAACGGGAACAGCGACGGGCTCACGAAGCCAATGAACGAGGCGTCATTCCGGTCATTGATTTTGAGAAGGCTCAGGATGACCTGCGTAAGGCTCAGCTGGCATATGAGCACGCTATCGCAGACGCAGATCTTTTCGATGAGCGACTCGCTTTCGAACTACGCGCCAGTGAATTTGAGGTTAATCGGCAACTATTGTTTGTTGACGATCTGCGCCGCCAGGTCGACGATCTCGCTATCAAATCACCGGTCGACGGCATCGTCGGCGATTTGCTGGTCGACCAGAAGTCAGCCGTATCACGCGACACGCCGGTTATGGCTGTTGTTGATTTATCGCGCTTCGAGATCGACGCACTGATTCCAGAGAGTTACGCCGACGATCTCGCGATTGGCATGCAAGCTGAAATTCTTGTTGGTGGGGAGCGATACGACGGTCAGCTAATTGCTGTTTCGCCGGAAATCGTGAACAACCAGGTTGCCAGCCGCATCCG
>JAJFKQ010000083.1 GCA_021773155.1 Woeseiaceae bacterium
GAAAGAAGCCTACGAAGCAACGGCCGAACGCGAGTTGTCCTACAAGGAACCTGACGAGGTTTCCGAAGCGTTCATGCATGCCCTGTTTGACGCCAATCCGTTGCGTCGCTATGTGGTTGTGCCGAACGAGGAAGAACAGGAATTTACAATTCGTACGAAGGTCAACGAGCTTGTCCAGCTAAACCAGTGGGGTCCTTACAGCTACAGCCGTGAAGAGTTGATCGAGCTGCTCGATGCAGCCCTTGCCGGCGACGCTCCTTCGGAGTAAGCCGAGGAGTGATGGCCAGGGGCGGAGTGGAACGCCGGTAACGGCAGGTCGTCCTTGTTTGGTACGTCGGTGGGCACATGGATGATGCCCACGGCGCAAGCGTGAGAAGCGCTTCTAAAACGGCAACAAAACCGGCCTGGTTCACGGTCCTTTCTTTTCTCATACGTAGTATCCACAGCCTTACTTCGTTGCGTGGGCATATGGCGAAGAATAGACTTCATCTTGTCTTTCGTCATGCCGGAAAGTCGGTGAGTAATGACATGCTAAATGCTTCGAAAGGCGCATACACGGCTGCGTTCGGCCAGCCTTTGCGCCCCGCGAGCGGCTTGCTTTTAGACATCCCCCAAATACTATGGTTTGACACCAAGCCTGATTAACGCCCCTGAAATCTGCAATGAAGATTCGTTTAGTGATCGATTGTAATGCGGCTATTTTAAAGTCGTGGAACGGTCGGACTAATTCAATGTGCTCGTTCTTCTGCCGCAGCCTGGTGTCCCTTTATAGCTTTGATTATTAACTCCTAACGCAAAGGGAAAATTATGGCCGATTCAATTGATGTTCTAGCGACCTTAAAACTGGTTTACGGGATATACGCTTTTATTGCCATATCGCTGATCAGCTGGTTCGGGTATCGCGTCACTAAACCAAAAGATGACGATGCAGGTGCAAAGCCAGCACTCTTTTGGACCTACGTCGTAGTTTTAGCGGTTGTTGGAACTGGACTTCACTTTCTTACCTACAATTCCGTGCCGTGGGTTCCTATCGACTTGAATCGCGCCAGCATTAAGGCAGACACCGTTTTTGATATCACCTATGAAGATCATCAAATGAGTTTCTCCAGTTTTCCTATGCAAGTGGGATGTGGAGAACATGTCGTTTTCAACGCCACATCAAATGATCTTACCTATGGTTTTGGGATCTTTCGTGCCGATCATACGATGGTGGCCCAAATGCAAGTTGTTCCCCAAAGCAGAAATGACCTGATGTGGAAATTTGGAAAAAATGGAACCTACTACATTCGCTCAACTGAATACTCTGGTCCAAGAGGGGCAAAGATGGTTGCCCAAAACGCAATAGTAGTGACTGGTTGTGACCAAGATGATGTTCGTGCAGTAGAGATAGGGGAGCAATGATGAGTCTTATAAGTACTTTGATTAATGGACACGAAGGTGGACTAAAACAAGACGGCATGACTCCCATGCAGAAAATCGCCCTTCGTTTTGTAGTGTTGGGTGTTCTCTACTATGGCCTGGCCGCTATCGAGGGAATGATGATGAGAATGGTGGAAATCACACCAGTTCCCTTTATTGATGATGCTCACTTCTTTTCTATTATGACGGTCCACCCCATGGTTGGGATTTTTGGCTCCACCTACATGATCGTATTTGGTGCCTTTCTCTTCCTCGTCCCTTTCTTGATGAAAAAGCCTATTTTTAGTCTAAAACTGGCCAATGCATCGTGGATGTTAGTGGGAGGGGGAACCCTCATCATGTGGCTGGCTGGATTTGTTTTCTCCTATGCGCCCTTGTACACGCTTTACTGGCCACTTCCTGCCGACTTCTCTCAGTTCGCGATAATTGGGGGAATAGTTTACGTAGTTGGTGTTGCTTTGATCATGGTAGGAACTTTCCTCTATTCCTATAATATTTTTAAGACGATCATGTACACGCCTGAAGGATGGGATAAACAACCGTCCATGGAGCTTTTCAAGTCTGCTATTGGATTTACAGGATTAACGAATTTTTTCAAGAAGAAGAAAACCGAGCACCTGGTTGATCTTCCAGTTGCCGCCATTTCCAGAGGAACTATTGATGTCGGTCTGAATGCAGTGGTTATCATGGCCGCTGGAGTTTTACTTTTGATCTATATGTTTGGGGCGGCGTTTGGTTTTAATCTTGAAAAAACCTGGGTGGATGCACTTCTGTACAAAAACATGTTCTGGTGGGGGCTGGATTTAATTGCTGATGGCCTGGTTCTGATTTTTGTTGCCGGTACCTGGTATCTGTTGGCAACGGCGATAACTGGTAAAAAACTCTTCATGCAAAACATTGCCCGCGCGGCGCTGTTTGTAGAGATGGTTGTTTCCTGGACAGTTTGGTCTCACCATTTAATGTCTGACCAGGGACAATCCAACTTTCTAAAAGTTTTTTCCGGAGAAATGGTTACGGCCCTGGAGCTCATAACACAAGGTCTCGCTGTTTACATCACCCTGGTCACTCTATCCAGAGCCCGTCCTTTAAAAATGACGAATGAGCTAAAGTTTCTTTTGGGTGGGCTGCTCGGTTTCATGTTGGCAGTGCCCGCCGGCATCATTCAGGCTGACCTGGGGATGAACCGAATTCTTCACAATACTCAATGGATTATCGGCTCTCACGTTCATGTTGCCATCCTCGTTGGACTGACAATGACTCTCTATAGCGCTATCTATTTTCTGCTTCCTATCGTTACCAATGGAGCAAAACTTTATAGTCAAAAACTGGCAACCGCTCACTTCTGGTTACATATAGTGGGTGGAATTGGCATGGGGTCCTTCATGGGCATGGCAGGAATTGATGGCATGTTAAGAAGGTCAACCTATATCGACGGAGAGTACAACACCTATATGATTCTCGCCGGAATTTGCGGCGGTTTACTGCTCTTGGCATTTTTCGCATTTTTGTTCAATGTTGTGATGACAGTTGGAGTAAAAGGACTCATCGGAATTTATTCACCAGCCAAAATAAATACCAGGGAATGTGTTCCCGCTCAACAGGAGGCATAAATGCAGTACTTCACGATT
This sequence comes from Woeseiaceae bacterium, assembly GCA_021773155.1. Taxonomy (GTDB): domain Bacteria; phylum Pseudomonadota; class Gammaproteobacteria; order Steroidobacterales; family Woeseiaceae; genus UBA1847. Next base: position 3,048 of record JAJFKQ010000083.1, read on the forward strand.
ATTATCCTATTGGTGCTGGCAGGAGTTGGTGCGCTCTTTCTCATTAAAGACAATGACGTGCTTTTGATTTCAACTTTTATTGTCGTCATCATCGCGTTCATCTTTGGTGTAAGTCGAATAGCTAAAGAAGATAAATAGTTATCAGGCCTATGGTTCCATCGCATCTTATTGGTGCGGTGGAGCCTAAATATTGGAAGCGGAGCCATCTCACGTCAGGGCGCACGATCTCTTGCCCCTGGCGCATCGATATACTGTAGACTCCGCCGCCCGCCCCTCCTAACCACTATGTCCGAGTCGCCAGCCTCGCTGCGACTTGCACCATTTCTATTGCCTGATGATCTTTAACCTATTTACAAAAACAAACGGTACCTGGAAAGCCGATACGCTGTCCGGGTTGACGGTTGCGCTTGCACTCGTGCCTGAAGCGATTGCCTTTTCATTTGTGGCTAAAGTCGATCCTATCGTCGGACTTTGGTCCGCCGTATTCCTTGGCCTGGTCACGTCGGCCTTTGGCGGGCGTCCGGGTATGATCTCCGGCGCTACTGGTGCTATCGCTGTGGTCGTTGCCAAGTCAGTCGACGTGGGCAATACAGCCGGCGCCGAACTCGGCATCGACAACCTCGGCATGCAATACCTGTTCGCAACATTGATGCTCGCGGGCATTATCCAGGGGCTGGTCGCGATACTGAGGCTCGGCCGCTTCATCCGGCTGGTACCACACCCGGTGATGATGGGCTTCGTGAATGGCCTTGCGATCGTCATCCTGATTTCGCAGTTCAAGTCCTTCAAAACCGTTGACGGCCAATGGCTGGCGACAGAACAGTTGTTCATGATGAGCGCCCTCGCGCTGCTGACGATGTTCATCATCAAGTTCTTTCCCAGGATCACGAGGGCCATCCCGTCGATCCTGGTCGCGATTGTTGCGGTCGGCTGTTTGAGCTTTTTCGATATTGTCGACACCAAGACTGTATCGGATGTGCTGTTCGAGGGAACCGGCAGCGGGGAGTTACGTGGCTCGCTACCGGTCCTGAGCTGGCCCGGCGATATCGTCTGGAACCGCGAAACGATACTCCTTATTGGCGGCGTTGCCATTGCTGTCGCCCTGGTGGGTTTGATCGAGTCCCTGATGACACTGCAACTCATCGACGATTTGACCGAAACGCGCGGCCAGGGTAACCGTGAGTGCTTCGCACAGGGCGGGGCCAACTTCCTGTCCGGTTTGTTTGGCGGCATGGGCGGCTGCGCGATGATCGGGCAAAGCCTCATCAACATAAAGTCTGGTGGACGCGGTCGAACGTCGGGCGTGGTCGCTGCATTGACCCTGATCGTGTTCATCGTCGCTGGCGGCCCGATTATCGTGAAGATTCCCATTGCAGCACTGGTGGGCATCATGTTCATGGTTGTCATCGGCACCTTCGAGTGGGCCACATTCCGTACGTTTGGGAAGGTGCCCGGGACCGATATCTTTGTGATTTTTGTGGTCACTCTGACGACTGTATTCCTGCACAACCTGGCGCTGGCCGTCTTTGTTGGCGTTGTACTCTCCGCGCTGGTCTTTGCGTGGAAAAGCGCTCAACACGTGCGGCTGATGCCACAGGACATCGTGCCGGGCACACGCATCTACAATCTTCAGGGTGTGCTGTATTTCGGCTCGGTGCGGGAGTTTTCAGAACGTCTGTGGCCTGCAAACGACCCGGACGAGGTCATCATCGATTTCAAAGACGCACGAGTGGCCGACTACTCCAGCCTGGAGGCGCTTAACGCCATCACCGAGCGTTATAAAAAAGCGGGCAAGAAACTGCGATTGCGCCACCTGAGCACCGAGTGTCAAAAAATGATCACCGCGGCGGGCAGTCTGGTCGA
>JAJFKQ010000084.1 GCA_021773155.1 Woeseiaceae bacterium
AAGCAGTTCAGCTAACTGCATCTAAAATAAGGAGGTATTCAATAACAATCGTTAACTCAGGCCATTAAGGCCAAGTTGGAATATTGCTCGGGCGCTTTCCACCAGGAACTCCCGGCATGCCTGCGATCAGGCAGGTTCAGAGACGGGGCTGGTGTCCCACGACCATTACCACTTCGGTGGGCTTCGCAGATTATGCTGCAGGCGGTCAGATTCACTTACCCATTGTAAGCATCACCGTATAACTCTGAACCACCAACATCGACGTAAAAGACAAATGAAGTCCCACGGGATCTGCCAGCAATGGCGGTCCCGATGGGGCTTCGCTCGCCTAGGATATTGATGCACTATTGCATAAGGCCATCGTATGTCTTATTATGGACAGTCGTTACTCTCTAGGGCCCTCCCGTGCAACCCCGTACTTACACCCTGAAAGAAGCGGTCACCATCCTGCACCGGTCCGGTGGGGCAGAAGAAGCGAGCCGCATTACCCGGCATATTCGCCACTGGACTTCCCTCGATCTATTGATTCCTGAAGGTGACAAACACACCGGCACTGGTCGTAGCCGAGAATATCGAGTCGAGGAGATTTACCGTGCGGCCGCCCTTTTGGAACTCGCAAAATGGCGGGTGCCGGTCACGGTGCTGACAGACACGTTTCGCAAGTTCACAGTCGACTTTGAAGAGGAATGGTTGCTCGCCGTGGGCGGCAAAAAAGATATCTACGTAACCATGACCTGGAGCGACGGACTCACCGTCTGGAACATCGCGGTCGGTAAGCCGGAGCTTTTCATGCTGAATGACCCTGCGGCGGAAAGTGGCCACGGTGGATCGGCCAGTGCGATCGTGATCAACCTCACTAGCGTGCTGCGCGGGCTGCGATTCTAGAGCTTCCAGTGAGCACCAATGATCGGCCAAATTCTCCCTATCCCCTCCCCGTTCGCTGCCTGGATCGAACTTCAGCGGCGGCTTATCTGGGCATCGGCAAGACCCTGTTGGCACGAATCGGCCCCCCACCGATTCGCCTGGGAAGACGTCGCGTCTACGACCGGGTTGACCTCGACCGCTGGCTGGAAGACTATAAGTCCCGAGGGCGGGCCATAAAGGAGGAATTATGGCCCGAGAAAAAGGACTCTACAGAAGGAAAGATTCACCGTCTTGGTGGGTCGACACAGTCCTCGCGGACGGACGCCGAGTATGCAAAAGTACTCGGCTTAAAGTCCTAGAGGATGCCGAAGAGTTTTTAGTACGCCTGAAGGCAGATGCCTATGAGGCAGCTCGAACCGGAGTTCAGGTAGAGCGAAAGTGGCAGGACGCGGTTGTTCAGTACGTAGAAGACAACGCTGACAAACGTCGTCTGTTTTACGACCAAGCGCACTTTCAGAAGCTCGACCCGTATCTTCGTGGATATCGTCTCAGAGATATCAATATGAATGTTCTGAGGCCGTTTATCCAAGGTCGGAAGCAGAAAGATGGCGTCGCAAACGGAACCATCAATCGCGCTCTCGAAGTCGTTCGGCACGTTCTCAATATGGCTCGTGACGACTGGGGATGGATCACGCGGGTTCCAAAAATCCGCATGTTGAAAGAACCCAAACGTCGCGTGCGTTTTCTCACGGAGGAGGAAGCAGATCGGCTAATGTTGGCGTTGCCTAAGCACATGGTACCAGTGGTGCAGTATGCTCTGGCGACCGGTTGCAGGATGAGTGAAATCCTGAGACTGGAATGGAGCCGTGTAGATCTTGATCGGCGTGTGTCCTGGCTGGAAGCGGGAAGCACAAAGAACGGAGACGGACACGGCGTTCCCCTAAACCGGGACGCGATCCTGTCGCTACGAAGCGTTCAGGGGCAGCACAAACGGTGGTGTTTTACCTACAGGGGAAAGCGCATGGAAGCGATTGGCTCTGCATGGAAACGCTCGTTGAAGCGTGCAGGAATCGAGAAGTTTCGATTCCACGACTTGCGCCACACCTGGGCGAGTTGGCACGTGATGAGTGGGACCAGTCTACAAGAGCTAATGGAATTGGGTGGTTGGAAGTCGTACGAGATGGTACTTCGGTACGCGCATTTGGCACCGGAGCATTTATCAACTGCGGCGGCACGAATCGAACGGGGCTTGGGAATCGTAGAAAACGACTCTACGATTTCTCTACGTTGATAAAACAAAGGGCCTACCGAAGTCGGTAAACCCTTGTTTTAATTGGCGCGCCCGGAGAGATTCGAACTCCCGACCGCTCGGTTCGTAGCCGAGTACTCTATCCAGCTGAGCTACGGGCGCATTGTTTCATTTTCTACTGCAAAATCTGGCGGAGAGAGAGGGATTCGAACCCTCGAAGGGGTATTAGCCCTTACTCCCTTAGCAGGGGAGCGCTTTCGACCACTCAGCCATCTCTCCGAATTCCGGGACCTAACCAGTCGGCAACCCCGAAAGGTCGCACATAGTACTGTCAGCAATGGGCTAGGTAAAGCGGAATTCGCGCTTATTCTGACTTATTGTCATCCGCCGGAGTGTCCCCGCTTTCGCCGGTCTTCTCGCTCTGAATTCGCTCGTAAATCTCTTCCCGGTGAACGGCGACGTCTTTGGGTGCGTTGATCCCTATTCGGACCTGGTTTCCCTTGACGCCGAGGACGGTGATCGTGACGTCGCTCCCGATCATTACCGTCTCGCCCGCTCTTCGCGTCAGAATCAGCATGACTTCCTCTCCTGCCTGACAGGGCTCCAAGCCCCGTTCTTATGCGCGTGTTAATCCATAAACTGTTGTAATACTAGCTGATTTTCGGGGCAGTTGTCCTGCGTTGCGGAGAAAATCTCGGATATTTGCTCTCGTGGAGAATTTCGACCGCCGATTCAGCCAAGTTGTTCCGCGACCCACGCAGCAACAGAATCGAGCGCCTGGTCGAGAGCTCCGGCGTCCGTACCACCCGCCTGGGCGAAATCGGGCCGACCGCCGCCCTTGCCACCGACCTGCTCGGCGACGGGTTTGATGAGGTCGCCAGCTTTGATTTTGCCGATATTGTCTTTGGTCACGCCGGCCGCCAGATGGACCTTACCGCCGTCGACCGAGCCCAAAACGACTACTGCACTTTGCAGCTTGTCTTTGAACTTATCGACCGCATCGCGCAGCGTCTTGGCGTCCGCTCCATCCATTCGAGTCGCCAGCACCTTGATGCCTGCGATCTCCTGAACACCGTCAAAGGGGTCAGAGCCCTTTCCTGTTATGAGCGCCTGCTTGGCAGCGACGAGTTGTTTTTCGAGATCCTTGGTGCGCTTCAGCAGTTGTTCGACTTTGGCCGCCGCCTGATCTGGCTGGCTGCGCAGCATGCCTGCGAGCTCGCCTAATGTCTGTTGGTTCGCATCAATCCAGTCCATGGCGCCTTTACCTGTGACCGCTTCGATACGCCGAACACCAGAGGCAACACCACCCTCTGAAGTAATTTTGAAGACTCCGATATCGCCCGTACGCTCGACATGCGTGCCACCGCAAAGCTCAACTGAAAAATCACCCAGTCGCAGTACGCGAACCTTGTCGCCGTATTTTTCACCGAACAAAGCCATCGCGCCGGACTCGATTGCGTCATCGTAACTCATGAGATTCGTATCGGCGGAAATGTTCTTGCGGATCTCCTCGTTTACGAGGTCTTCTACAGCTTGAGTTTGCTCCGTGGTGACACCTTCGTAATGCGAGAAATCGAATCGCAACCGATCCGGTGCGACCAGAGAGCCTTTCTGGGTCACATGATCGCCGAGCACTTGCCTGAGTGCCGCGTGCATGAGATGCGTTGCCGTATGATTGAGGCGAATAGCTTGCCGACGATCAGCATCGACTACAGCCTCGATGGCGTCGCCAACTTTCAGTTCTCCCTGTTCAACCATGCCAAAGTGCACATTCGCCTTACCGCTTTTCTGTGTGTCAATTACATTGAATAGTTCGCCGTCAGCAACCAGGATGCCCTTGTCACCGATCTGGCCACCACTCTCAGCATAGAAAGGGGTAGACGAAAGGATGACAGCGCCTTCGTCACCGGCTTTGAGAGCTGCAACTGATTCACCTTCTCTATATAAAGAGACGATCTCGCTGGAACCCTCTGTACCGCCGTAGCCTGTAAATTCAGTTTCCGCATCCGTT
>JAJFKQ010000085.1 GCA_021773155.1 Woeseiaceae bacterium
GAAAGTTTTCTCGGTGCCACTAATGTTGAGCGGTCATTTGTGGATTTTGCCGCCGCATCGGACATCGATCTCAATTCGGGCGGGCCGGCTGATCGCCGTCTGCTGCTATTTACCGAGCGTTTGATAGCAGGAGCGATAGGCGCCTCGTCGGCGCGCGTGGTTATGACCGCCGCTTTACGCAAGACCGGTACTGAAATTGGCGATGTCGTGCTGCTCCTCGACGAGACGTCGCAGGCGCTGACGTTCAACAGGCGTTTGCTCGTTGCAACACTCGACAACATCACCCAGGGGGTCAGTGTTGTTGACTCATCGCAGCGCCTCATCGGCTGGAACAGCCGCTACGAAGAGTTGATGAAGTATCCGCCCGAAATGGTGCATGTTGGCGAATCGATAACGGACCTGATTCGTTACAACGCTGAGCAAGGCCGCTTCGGTGATTCAGATGTCGAGCAGGAGATCGCAAAACGGCTGAAGCATTTGCAGTCAGGTACCCCGTACCGCTATCAAAGTAACTTCGTTGGCGGCAAGGTCATCGAAATCAGTGGTCAGCCTATGCCGGGCGGTGGCTATGTAACGACGTACACGGACATAACTGACTCGAAAGTTGTCGAGAACGAACTCATTGAAGCCAAGGCTATGCTCGAGCAACGAGTCGCCGATCGTACCGCTGAACTGGAGCATGCGATGACCGCCTTGCAACAGGCCAAGGCCGAAGCGGAAGAAGCGAACGCGTCGAAGACCCGCTTTCTAGCCGCCGCCGCACACGACTTGTTGCAACCGCTAAATGCGGCCAAGTTATTTGCGGCCCTTCTGAATGAACATCGTGAAAATATGGCGACGGAAGAACAAGGGCTGGTTGAGCGCGTAGAGAGTAGTCTCGGTGCTGTCGAGGACCTGCTGGGTGCTCTGCTGGATATCTCGCGTCTGGATACCGCTGCACCAGAGCCGAAACTGGAGGATTTCCCGGTCACCAGGATCTTCACGGCGATCGAGTCACAATTCTCCGCCGCGTTTGCTGAAGAGGACCTGCGCCTGAGATTTGCAAAATCGTCACTGTTCATTCGGTCCGATCCAGCTCTCTTGCGCCGTATCATTCAGAATCTGGTCAGCAACGCACGTCGCTACACACCGGTAGGTGGCGTTCTTATCGGTTGCCGCCGACGGGGCGACATGGTCGCCATACAGATCGTAGACACCGGCATTGGTATTGCGCCCGAAGATCGGCGCGTCGTATTCGAGGAGTTCAAGCGGCTCGGCAAGCGCATCAAAGGCACAAGACGCGGCCTCGGCCTCGGCCTCGCGATTGTTGAGCGAATTGGCACGTTGCTCGGCCATGAAATCGCGATGCGCTCAAATATCGACAAAGGCAGTATGTTCGAGGTTATCGTTCCGCGTGCCGAACGTATCGAGATCTCGACCGCTGATATTAAGTCGCAAGATAGATTGCCGACTTCATCTCTTGATGGGGCATCGATACTTTGCATTGATAACGATCACACTATCCTCGAAGGCATGCATGGGTTGCTCAGCAAGTGGGGCGCTCAGCCTATTGTCGCCAACAACATGGAAAAAGCGCTTGAGGAGTTGCGGGTTCTCGAGGCTGGTGGTAGTGGGCCGCCCATGATTCTTATCGTTGACTATCACCTTGATGACGGCGTAACAGGCATCGAGGTGATTCGTGAATTACGTACCCGCTGGTCAACACATGTCCCCACGATCATCGTAACGGCAGACCACTCGGAATCGGTCCGAGACGAAATCCGCGAATCGGGGGAGGCGAGGTTGCACAAGCCGATCAAACCTGCAGCATTACGTGCATTGCTATCGCGTATGATCAGTCGCCACTAGGCGCTCGTCTACTCGACCAGAACGGCGCCCCTGGTATTTAGTCGTTGTACGGCAAGCACCGCCTGCGTGCGGTTGGTCACCTGCATCTTGCGCAGGATTGCGGTGACATGCGCTTTGATGGTTGCCTCGGATACTCCGAGCAGGTAGGCGATCTGCTTGTTGAGGAGCCCCTCGCCCAACATCATGAGTACGCGAAACTGGTGCGGGGTCAAAGCGCTCATCGCAGCAGCAACGCGCGCCTCCTCACTATCCAGGCCGTCGCCACCGAGTTCGACATTCTCCGGCAGCCAGACTTCGCCCTGCAGGATGCTTTCGATCGCAGCCTCGATCGTCCGGATAGGCGATGACTTCGGAATGAAGCCGCTCGCTCCATGGTGAATCGCACGCCGAATGACGGCGGGATCATCGACCGCCGACACGATGACCGTCGGCAAGGATCCGTGATTGTTACGCATGTAGGCGAGTGCGGAGAATCCGCTGACTCCCGGCATGTGGAGATCCAGAAACAGCAAGTCCGCTTCCGGATTCGACTCCACAACCTCGTAGAGCGTTGCAAGGCTTTCGGCTTCGAGTACCTTGGCGTCTGGAACGCAGTTGTGTACCGCGTGTATCAACGCCTCTCGAAAGAGCGGGTGATCATCCGCTACGATGAAAGTACTGCTGTCAGACTCTGGCACTGTCGGTCCGTGTCCTCAATTGCGGTTCTTGCGGTTCTCGATGAGTTGCTCAACAACGCCTGGATCAGCAAGTGTCGAGATATCCCCGAGGTTGTTGAAGTCATTTTCGGCGATCTTCCTTAGAATGCGTCGCATGATCTTTCCGGATCGTGTCTTGGGTAGACCGGGCGCCCACTGCAACAAGTCCGGGCTTGCGATAGGGCCGATTTCTTTGCGAACCCAGGTGCGCAGTTCGGCTGCCAGTTCGTCACTTGGCTCGAGTCCTTCCATGAGTGTCACGTAAACGTAGATGCCCTGTCCCTTTATGTCGTGAGGATAACCGACTACCGCAGCTTCCGCGACGGCTTTGTGCGACACGAGAGCGCTTTCAACCTCAGCGGTTCCCATGCGGTGACCCGAGACATTGAGGACGTCATCAACCCGGCCGGTGATCCAGTAGTAGCCGTCCTCGTCGCGTCGGCATCCGTCACCCGTGAAGTAGTAGCCGTCATAGGTGCTGAAATAGGTTTGCACAAACCGCTCGTGGTCGCCGTATACCGTGCGCATTTGCCCCGGCCAGCTGTCGGTTATCACGAGATTGCCCGACGCGGCGCCCTCCAGAATTTTTCCATCCGGGTCCACGAGCGCAGGGCTGATACCAAAGAACGGACGCGTTGCGGAACCCGGCTTGATTGCGGTTGCCCCCGGCAACGGCGTAATCATAATTCCGCCGGTCTCGGTTTGCCACCAGGTATCGACGATCGGGCAACGCTGCTCGCCGATAACGTTGTAATACCACTCCCAGGCTTCCGGATTGATAGGCTCGCCGACTGAGCCCAACAAGCGAAGACTGGCGCGGGAAGTCCGTTGAACCGGTTCGTCGCCTTCGCGCATAAGGGCACGGATGGCCGTCGGCGCTGTGTAGCATATGTTCACCTGGTGCTTGTCGCAGACTTGCCAAAAGCGGCTCGAGTCCGGGTAGTTCGGTACGCCCTCGAACATCATGGTCGTAGCGGCATTCGCGAGTGGGCCGTAGACGATGTATGAGTGTCCCGTAACCCAGCCGACATCAGCCGTGCACCAGTAAATATCACCAGGCCGATAGTTGAACACGTATTTAAACGTCAGCGCGGCGTAAACGAGGTAGCCACCGGTCGTGTGCAGCACCCCTTTTGGCGTGCCTGTGGAGCCGGACGTGTACAGAATGAACAGCGGGTCCTCAGCATTCATCGGCTCGCACGGACAGTCGTCCTCGACGCCGGCCTCGGCTTCATGCAACCACACGTCCCGGCCGTCGTGCCACTCAACATCCGCGCCCGTATTCCGCACGACCAAAACCTTCTCGAGAGATGTAACGCCGTCGACCATTGCCGCTGCATCGACGTTCGCTTTGAGCGGTATCCCACGGCCACCACGAACACCCTCGTCGGCCGTAATGACGACATTCGAATCGCAGTCAATGATACGACCGGCGAGTGCGTCTGGAGAGAAACCACCGAAAACTACGGAGTGAACTGCCCCGATACGCGCGCAGGCCAGCATCGCGATGGCGGCCTCCGGAATCATTGGCATGTATACAGTAACCCTGTCGCCCTTCTTAACGCCTATGGTCTTCAGGACGTTGGCGAAGCGGCATACCCTGCGGT
>JAJFKQ010000086.1 GCA_021773155.1 Woeseiaceae bacterium
TGACCGCTGCTTCGAGCGTTGGGTCCTGCCCGGCAGCAACGAGTTCCGGTCGATCGACGACTTCGATGTCCGGATAGACGCCTTCGTTTTCTACGGCCCACTCACCATCCGTGCTCATGAAGCGGAATGTCGATGCCAGAATACTGCCGCCATCCGCGAGCGATGGATTGCCGGAAATTCCTATTAGGCCGCCCCAGGTTCGCGTACCAATCAGCGGGCCCAACCCGAGTTTCTTGAAGTAGTAGGGAAACGCATCACCGCCAGATGACGAATAACCATTGATCAATGTTGCCTTTGGCCCGACGTGAGCGAATGTAGGCGTTGCAGCTGGATCGAGGCCGCGGCGCTTCCAGTAATTTAGTGGTTTGCGAGAAACAAGCTCGATCATGCGATCAGGTATAAAACCACCACCGTTGTAACGCGCATCGATAATCAACGCGTCCTTGTTCATTTGCGGCATAAACCGTTTGAACAGCTCGCGATTTCCGTCGCCAGCCGTGTTCGGCAAGTGCACATAGCCAACCCGGCCACCAGACATTTCATCCACACGGCGCGCACGATCTTCAACCCAATCGAGATACCGCAATTGGGTTTCTGATGTGATGGTATTTACCATGACGTCGCGACTACCGCGCAGGCGCGGCTTGTCGTTGACGGTCAGGGTAACGATGTCGCCGCCTGTATTTTCCAACAGCTGATAGAAATTTTGCACCGCAGCTGTCGAAACACCGTTGACCGCGATAACGTAGTCGCCAACCGAGATATCTATGCCTGGCGCGGCGAGTGGCGAAAAGAATATTGTTTGCCAGGCTTCGCCCTTGAAAATCCTGCTAATACGGTAAAAACCGTTGTCACGTTCAAACTCAGCACCCAGCAAGCCGCCGTTACGCCGTTCTACGGAAGGTTGATCGCCGGATTGCACGTATATGTGCCCTGCCATCATTTCACCGGCAATCTCGCCGAAGATGTAATCGAGATCAGCCCGATGTGCGACGTGCGGGACGAGCGGTTCGTATTTCTCGCGAATGTTGTCCCAGTCCTGACCGTGCATGTTGGGGTCGTAAAACCAGTCACGCAAAATTCGCCAACCGTCGACATACATCTGTTGCCACTCTACCTTTGGATCGACGAGCAGCTCCATATCGTCGAGTTCCAGTCGACCTTCACTTGAGTCCTGCTCAGAGCTGAGGTCGGCAATACCGAGATCGCCGTCGGCAGAGTAGAGGACTTTCTCGCCGTTTCCGGAAAGCGAAAATCCTTGCACGCCCTCAAGGATAAGCTCTTCCTCCTCACTCTCAAGATCGAAGAGCATTACGTTGGTCTCGTCGTTCTGGCCGGAGACATACACCGGACCTTTTGGCGAGGCCATCAGGTTATCGTAGTTGCCGCCAGCCGATTGCAGAGCAACAAGTCGGTCTTCAATGCCGTCGAAGGCAATATCTACGATTACGTCTTCTTCATCCGACTCGCCGTTTTCTTCTTCGTCATCGGCGTCGGTTGCAGGCGTCACTTCGTCGCTCTTGGGCAGGAATAATGCAGGCTGACCTGAATTCAGCTGTGCCGCATACACACGTATCGAATCGGTGACCATGTAGTTGAATTCGATCGAGCTGAATTGCAGGTCCTGATCGCGCGACGACAGGAAATACAGGTACCGGCCCTGGGGATCGAATACAGGGCTAGTGTCGTTCGTCATGTCAGACGTCACTTGGTGATTACTTTCGTTGCCAAGCGAATGGATCCAAACGCTTCCGGCACCTAGTTCGTTGTTCTTGATGTACGTGACAAAGCGGCTGTCAGGAGCCCAGCTGTAATCACTGATGTCGTTTTGGTTTGACGAATCGACAACACTTACTCGTCCGCTGTCAACGTCGACCACGTTCAGGCGCTGATTCTTGTCGCCAAATACGAGCATGCTCGAGTCGGGAGACCAGATCGGTGGAAATCGCCATACAGCTCCGTCCTGCGTAACACGCCTGGCATCACCACCGCCCACTGGCCGTACCCAAATCTCGTACTCGCCAGACGCATCTGACAGATACGCGAACTGCTTTCCATCCGGTGACCAGGTCGCGTCGATCTCCCTGGTTTTCGGTGTGCGAGTCAGGTTTCTAACAGGCCCATCTTTGGCCGGAACACTGAAAATATCGCCGCGGGCGGTTATGAGAACGCGCTTGCCGCTCGGTGAGAGGTCAGAAGTTTCAATAAAATCTGACGCTTCCACGACTTTGGGTAGTGTTGCAGGACGGTCGCCCCCGATAGTGATTGAAAGTCGCCGCGATTCACCGCGGGCGGGATCATAACGATAGAGCCAGCCGCCATTTTCATAAACGACAGCCGTCGGCCCCGCACTGGGCCAGAGGACGTCGAACTCCTGGTGAGAGGTAACCGCTTCAGATCCGTCCGCTGAATAGCGATAGAGATTTAGCGTGTAGTCACGGTCAGACGTAAAGAATATATTATCGCCAACCCAAAGAGGCTGGTGATCAGTCGCCGGGCTATCGGTCAGTTGCTCTGACGTACTATTTTCGAGATCGTAGATCCACACGTCCTGGGCGCGACCACCGCGATACCGTTTCCAGGTTCTGAACTCACGGTCGATTGGCGTGTAAACGATCTTCTTGCCATCCGGCGAGAACATGCCCGCGCCGCCCTCCGGGATTTCCATGGGAGACTCATCGCCGCCATCTACTGGTACCAGGTAATGGCGACCCATTCGCACGCCCCACGGCAGGCGATTCGCTCGTACGAGCACATTCTTACCATCACGCGTCCAATCGAGGACGCGATAATCGGAGCCACCACGAGGCGGCATAGGACCGACATCGTTGTACCAGGTTAGCTGGCGCGGTGTGCCGCCGGTCGAGGGGATCACGTAGACCTGTCGAGTACCGTTATATTCTGCTGAATAAGCAACTTCAGACCCGTCAGGCGAAAACTTGGGAAACTGTTCCAGACCCTGGTGCGATGTCAGTCGAACGGCATTTCCCCCATTCGCTGATGCAACATACAGGTCGCCAGCGTAGACGAATACGACACGGTCCTTGTGGATATCCGGAAAACGCAGTAACCGCGTTTCATTGGTGAAACCATCTTGCGAAATCACAAGAATCAGAACGAACAGAACGGTCCTGAGTGCCAGCATTGAAATTCTCCACAAAATCGAGGTGCGTATCCTACCATCGACAGGGGAGGGCGAATTAGAGTTGCGCTACCTAGTGTAGTGTCCTGGATTGTATGGCGATTAAGCGAGACGAGCAGGCATTAGCTGCAAGGCGCGCCGCGCAGTGAATGGCGTGTCCTTTACAAGGGGCGCAACGCCGCAGATGATGCCTGCTCGTCTCGCCCGAAGGGAGATCCACAAGCGCTTCAATCCCGCGTTACAGCCTTTATCAAGGACATGGCCATTGATGGCAGGCTGCGCCTTGACTTGAAGCGCTTGTGGACCTCTTAATCGCCATACAATCCAGGACACTACACTAGCCACAAAGATCCTCATGAATCGCTGCCGCCGCGCTCTTGCCGGCACCTGCTGCAAGGATCACTGTCGCGGCGCCTGTAACCGCATCGCCACCTGCGAAGACATGCCGGAGCGAGGTCTGTGCGCTTTCGTCTTCGACAACCAGGCAGCCCCACTTGTTGGACTTGAGCCCCTTTGTTGTCTGCAACAGTAACGGGTTTGGCCTGTTGCCGATCGAGAGCACGACATTGTCCACAGGGATCACGAATTCAGAGCCCTCAATGGGTACTGGTCGTGCGCGGCCGGATTCGTCAGGCTCGCCGAGTTCCATGGAAATGCACTTCAGGCCGGTTACCCAACCGTCTTCGTCACCCAGCACCTCGACGGGATTCGTCAGCCAATGGAATTCCACACCTTCTTCGACAGCATGGTGATGTTCCTCGACGCGAGCAGTCATTTCCTTGTCGCTGCGCCGATACACAATCATTCCTTTCTCAGCACCGACACGCAGCGCCGTACGCACAGTATCCATGGCCGTGTTGCCGGCACCGATAACCGCAATTCGTTTGCCAACCATGACCGGTGTGTCGGCGTTAGGGAAGTCGTCGGCGTGCATCAGGTTGACGCGCGTCAGAAATTCGTTCGCCGAGTAAACACCGTTCAGGTTCTCGCCCGGGATGCCCATGAACTGTGGCAGGCCTGCGCCCGTTCCGACGAACACGGCTGAGTAACCCATTTCATCAAACAGGTCATCCAGTGAGATGGTTTTGCCGATAATCACATTGCAGACGATTTCTACGCCGAGATGTTTTAATTGATCGATTTCCCAATCGAGTACTTCCTTGGGCAGGCGGAATTCAGGAATCCCGTATCGAAGTACGCCGCCCGGCGCATGCAGGCCCTCGAAAATTGTTACCGGATGCCCCAGGCGCGCGAGTTCACCGGCGCACACCAGGCCAGCCGGGCCCGAGCCGATGATCGCGACTTTTTCAGTCCGTGTCGGCTGCTCTGGTTCTTCGCCGGGTGCTTGTCCCATTTCCCAGTCCGCCACGAAGCGTTCGAGGTAACCGATGGCGACCGGTACAAACCGTGTACCGAGGGAGCACTGTTCCTCGCACTGTGATTCCTGCGGACAAACACGCCCACAGATTGCCGGCAGTGGGTTGGCCGAACGCAGAATCTTCGCGGCGCCAGCCAGGTCGCCGGCCGCGATCAGGTGCACGAAATCGGGGATTGGAATCTTGACCGGGCAACCATCGATGCAGACCGGGTCCTGGCATCTCAGGCAGCGCTCTGCTTCGAACCTGGCGTGCGCGATGTTGTAGCCCTCATTAACTTCAATGAAGTCATGTGAGCGCAAAACGGCATCGCGCTCGGGCATCGGGGTTTTGTCAACGCGTTTCAGTGGCATCAGTCTTGTCCCACCGCCAGTGAGCGGCATTCAGCCCGGTCTTTGGATATCTGTTCCTGTTTGACATACATCTTGTTGCGCCGCACCGCCTCTTCGAAATCAACCTGGTGCGCGTCGAAAAACGGACCATCGACGCAGGCGAATTTCACTTCGTTATTAACCGTGACGCGGCAGCCTCCGCACATTCCGGTACCGTCGATCATCAGCGGATCCAGCGAGACCAGAGTAGGGATTCCCTGATCGCGGGTTGTTTCGGTTACTGCGCGCATCATCGGCATCGGGCCGATAGCCACGACGTTATCGGGGCGTCCGGGTCCGTCGCCGTCGATTAGTTGTGCGAGGCGTTCAGTCACGAATCCTTTGAGGCCGGCTGAACCATCGTCAGTGCAAAGTTCAAGGTTGTCGCAAACCTCGGTAAGTTCATCGAGGAGAATCAATAAACCCTTTTCACGTGCTCCAAGAATTATTGTGGTGCGATCGCCGCGTGCGGATAGCTCACGCATCAGGCAAAGCAGTGCGGCAGCGCCGAAACCGCCGCCAATTCCGACAATATGACCGGCTGCCGGGATTTCCAGTGCCATACCGAGCGGGCCGACGAGATCAAGAATATCGTCGCCGACTTCGAGTGTACCGAGCAGGCGTGTTGTCGTGCCGACTTCCTGCACGACGATCGTGAGTGCGCCCTCGTCACGATCGTAATCCGCGATCGTCAATGGAATGCGTTCGCCACCTTCGCGAACTCGGACGATGACAAACTGGCCTGGTTTCGCTGCAGATGCGACCAGCGGTGCTTCGACACGAAAGAGCTTCGTTACGGGTGTCAGTGAACGTTTTTCGAGGATCTTCGCCATCGCGTTACAGCTCCGGGTGCTCGTGTTTGATTTTCAGGCGTCGCCAGCGCTTATCGACCTCTATCTCGGTGGCCTCGAGCTGGTCCGCATGCTCCGGCGCCAGGATGTGCTTCGTTTTGCCCATCTTCCCGAGCCAGTCGCCCACATTGCGTCGCTTGCCGATCGCGTCAGGATCGTAGGTAATGTTGGTGTGTCCTTTCTCTACCTCATAAAGCGGGAAGAAGCAGGAATCGATGGCCGTTTGTAAAACATCTTGTGCTGCGTCGTCCGGCGTGCGCCAGTTAAGCGGACAGAATGACAGGACCTTGCCGTACACCATGCCTTCCCGTTGCGCATACCACTGCGCCTTGCTGATCTTGCGCATGAAGTCCTCTGGATAGCCTTCGCTTGCGGTGAACACATAGGGCAGGTTGCAGGCAGCGAAAATCTGCGCTGTGTCTTTGTGGTGAAAATGCTTTCCAGAAAGTGAGCTGCCGACTTCACTCGTCGATGTACGATGTCCAAACGGTGTCGAATACGAGAGCTGCGAACCGGTGTTCATGTACCCCTGGTTATCGTATTCGAGGATTATCATCTTATGGTTGCGATGCGCCGTGCCGAGCGCCGCTCCCATGCCGATGTCCATACCACCGTCACCGGTAACCATAATGAATGTGGTGTCGGTACCTTCAGGTGACGCAGGTATTTCACCGCGCCTGATACGCTCGTGATACATCTCGACGAGTCCTGACAGCGTGGCTGCGCCATTCTGGAACAGGTTGTGAATGTAGGTAATGCGATGGGCAGTCATCGGATAACCGGTCGTGGTCACCATTGCGCAGCCGGTCTGGAACAGTACGACCACGTTACCCTCAAGCACGCTGTAGGCCTGGCGCAACATCGGGAAGACGCCGCAGCCCGGGCACGCGCCGTGTCCCGGTGCAATGCGTGATGGAACGGTCGTCATTTCCCACAGCGGCTTCAGTTCGACTTCAAGGCGCTCGGTTGCGGGGTTCTGCGTCACCTTGGCCATACCGCGAGAGACCTCTTCCGACTTTATCGGTGGCAGGCCCTTGGGCGGGCTAATCTCCAGGTCGCCGGCATACGCACCGTGATACTCGAACGGAGTGTCGACTTTACCTTTCTCGGCAGCTTCGAGTGCTTCGTGGAAAAATTCCTCCGCATCCTTATCGTAAAAGTCCTTGCCGCCGAGGCCATAGATGCGGCTCATGATCAAGGTTCGGTTACCCGGGTCCTGCTGCAACGCGGCGCGAACTTCGAGAGAGAGGTTTCCGCCCTCGGCACCGTAGGAGTCGCCGCGGTCGCCGACTACTGCGGCACGCACGTTTTTCAACACTGCGCGAATTTCATCAGTCGGGAACGGCCGAAGGATGTTCGGCGAAACGACGCCAACCTTGTGGCCCTCATCTCGCATCCTGTCGGCGACTTCCTTGGCATTCTCTGCCGCGGAATTCAGTAAGACGAGGGCGACCTC
>JAJFKQ010000087.1 GCA_021773155.1 Woeseiaceae bacterium
GGTGTTTGTTGCAGACTTGCTCTGACAACCCGATTTGAAATCAAGACAGATTAGCCACAACAAAAATCTTCGCACGTAAGCATCATCGCTCGCGGGCTTTTCTGCGCCTCTTGACTTCAGGGGGCCTCATAGGTGTTAGACGTCAGATGCACCATTTCGATCTGCAGGGTTTATCTTTACTTCCAGAGGGCTGAATCGAGCTTTGAGGTAGCTTAATGACCCTATTGGAACTGTTATCCAAAACAGTGCAGCGTAGTATCCCTCCTGGGCCAGAACAATAAATGTGGAAACTGTTGTACCGCTGACTATTACGACGAAAAAGGCCGCTCGTGCCAACCACTGAACGCCAACAACCATGTCGCACTTCGGGCAGCGACAATCCCCAAACAGCAGGCCCTTTATCTTGATTGTTCTATCGAAACAATTTGGGCACTTTCTATACATTGTTCTTGACGCCTAACGTTTAAGCTAACTTGAAACTAGCGTACGGCGCGGTTCTTGCAGATGCAAGAAGCGTGACGGGAGTGGTTTGCAAGTGCGCATTGTTAGGCTGCACCGCGCGACAATCTGAACAACCGCTGTCCCGCTCGACGCTATCTTTGCGTCAGTTTGATGCTCCGCCATGTATTTGAACCTCCTTTATGAGCGCAATACCGACAAATATCAGGGCCGTGAGTACACTGCAAAAGAAGATGCTCGTTTCCAATCCGTAACTGGTGTGGCCGAGGAACAGGTAGCCCCAGGTTGTACTTCCGTAAATACGTAACCCATCTATCGCAGCTATCACTCCGACGATGAGACCAACTATAAGGAGGTTTCTTCGCCAGCGAATATGAACATTTGAGTGAAAGTACGCAATGACCATCGCGCCATAGCCGATGAGCGGCATCGAACTCGAAACGTAATGCTTCAAGCGCATCGATAAAGAAATTGGCGCCATTTCGGAATTAAGTACGTCAAGGCTAAAGAGCATGATTGCCGACGCCAACGCAGCCAATGTGCCCAGCACAAGGCCAAAGAATGCATACACACAATTCAGAGTGAGCGAACGATTTCTGGTCGTCATAACTATTTTTCTATGAAGTATCGCAGTTTGACAAATCGACGAGCATTCAACGATGGACGATCGAAGCGGATCAGTAGTGGCGTTCCGAAGCGACCAAGGTTCCGCTGCTGCCATTTTTGTGTCAATCCAATCGCCGCAGACTGTAATATAGCGTAATGACCGGACAGACTTCTGAAAACGTCGTCGCGAGCACCTGGACGAAACCCATACCGCCAGTAGAAAAGATACCGGCACAAGCGGATGTCGTGATCATCGGAGGCGGTATTGTCGGCGTTTCGACAGCATGGTTTTTGGCCAGGCAGGGTGTCGACGTGGTGCTGTGTGAAAAGGGGCACATTGCCGGTGAACAGTCAGGACGAAACTGGGGCTGGGTGCGGGTTCAGGGCCGCGATACGCGAGAGATTCCGATGATGCTGGAGAGTCTGCGAATTTGGGAGAGTCTGAAGGATGATACTGGCGAAGACGTTGGCTTTACGAGAGGGGGCTGTTTTTTTACTGCAAACTCGAGCAAGGAGCTGCAGTCGTTCGAAGACTGGGCGGACATCGCTCGTGACTACGAGATCGATACAAGACTGATCAATGCACCGGAATTGAAACAACACGTACGCGGGTCCGCGATCGACTGGGCAGGTGCGATGGTCACGATGAGTGACGGGCGAGCGGAACCCCACAAGGCGGCTCCGGCTATCGCCCGAGCGGCGGAGCGAAGCGGCGCGACTGTACTGCCCGGGTGTGCGGTACGTGGAATTGAGACATCCGGGGGATCTGTTTCCGCCGTCGTCACTGAGCATGGCACGATCCGTACATCGACAGTCTTGTGTGCGGCGGGCGCCTGGACTTCGATGTTTTGCCACTCGCTGGGAATTAACATTCCGCAACTAAGAGTCCGTGGTACTGTCGCCCGAACGGCACCGTGTGAGAGCGTGCTGGACGGCAATGTTTTTGATGACCGGCTCGGAATCCGCCGCCGCGAAGACGGCGGATATACGGTCGCACATGGATCGGTGCTCGAGCATCCGGTAACGCCGGCGTCGTTCAAATACTTCCTTAAGTTTCTGCCCGCACTGATGCAGGAGTTCAAAGTTGTGCGGCTGTCTTTCGGGCGTGATTTCATCGACGAGTGGAATATGCCCAAGGTGTGGGATCTGGACGAGCCATCACCCTTTGAGGAAACTCGTGTGCTCAATCCTTCCCCGACTCCGTCGGTTCTGAAAGGCATTCGGAAAAATCTGGACACCCTGTTTCCGCAACTTGCGAATACGCCCATCGTCGAAAGTTGGGCGGGCACGATCGAATCGTCACCCGATGTCGTGCCGATCATCGACTCTGTTGATGGTGTGCGAGGATTTCACGTTGCTACGGGATTCAGTGGCCATGGTTTCGGCCTGGGGCCAGGCGCGGGCAAGGCGATCGCCGGCATGCTAACGGGCGAAGATGCCGGTATTGATTTGTCTCCATTACGCTTGAGCCGGTTCTTTGACGGCAGCCCTATTCGGCCACAGTCGGCCATATAAAGACAGGATATGACATGAAAAAACCAATAACCGTGTTGTTTATGTTGCTCGTAATGACACCACTTGCTTGGGGAAATGACGGCCCGCGTACAGGCTATTTTCGAAAATCAATCACACCGTTGGAGTTGCTGGGTGCAGACGGTGCCAATGCAATTGCATCGGTGTTCGCGCCCGACGAAAGGCTGACGTGGCAACTGTCTGTACCGAAAAACTACGATCCGGCCAAGCCGGCTGCTGTCATGGTATTTATTGGATTCGCGGAGTGGGGTGGTGGTAAGAAAGAGTGGAATGCTGTTCTGGAGGATCACAATATCATCTGGATCGGGCTCATTAATGGCGGTGACAAGAAACCGATTAACGAGCGCGTGCTGAGGGCAGTCCTCGCACAGGCAGTGCTGGAGCGCGACTACAAGATCGATACTGATCGTTACTACCTGTTTGGCTACTCCGGCGGAGCACACGTGGCAGCGATGCTGGCGACGTCCATGCCCGAGGTGTTCAAGGGTGCATTGTTCTATGGCGACGCGCTGCCGTGGGGAGACAAAGAACCACCGAAGATCGATCGGGTGCGTCAAAATCGCTACATGTTCATGTGTGGATCAAAGGATAAGGACCGTCACAAAATGCAACGGATTGCTGCCGCGTACAACGCGGCCGGAGTGGACAATACGGACGTTGTCACCGTTGCGAACGTCAATCGGCAAATGCCGGGAACAAGTTACTTCGAACAAGCTGTGAAATTTCTGGATGCCCGACCACAGGCGAGTGAGGAAGCAAAATGAA
>JAJFKQ010000088.1 GCA_021773155.1 Woeseiaceae bacterium
AACGCCGAAGACCAGCTGCGGCGTGTGTACAAGCTCGTGCACGAAAATCCCGACCTGCTCGTCGCGGTCAACATGGTGGGCCGCGAGGATAACGATAAGGGCTACCCGGCCCGGTTCCTGCCGACCCTGCGTGAGCTGCGACAGCAATACAGCGGCGTGCGACTCTCGATCCACGCCGGTGAGGTGGATGAGCCCAACGAGCACGTACGGGACACTTTGTTGCTCGGTGCCGATCGCATCGGCCACGGGCTCAACCTGATTTCAGATGACGACACCATGCTCCTGATGCGGCACGGGCCTTACCTCGTCGAGATCAATCTCATCAGCAACCTGTTGCTTGAGTATGTGAATGACTATTCCGAACACCCGTTTCCCGAGTACCTCCGCACCGGGATACCGGTCGCCTTGTCGAGTGACGATCGCGGTATGTGGGAGTCGACGATGACCGACGAGTTCTACGTGGCCGCTACCGAGTTCCGGTTGTCGTGGGAGGAAATCAAAACGCTTGGTCGAAACTCACTCGAGCATGCATTCGTTACGGAAGAGATCAAAGAACGGTTGCTACGCGAGTACAACAAACGCATTCTTCGCTTCGAACGCCAGATGCAGGGACGCGGTATCGCGCAGCTGGGCCCCATGCCGGAGACTCGAAGCTTCGTCTGTAATCGCTACGGGCTCTGCAAGTAACACGATTGTAATGATTCATCGCCAGTCGCGAGAACATTGAACTCCCGGACGCTTGTCGCAGTCGATGTATAAGCAGTAATATCGTGCACCGCTGTCTCGGCGGCGACCACAGACTCGGAGTACATGATGAAAAGACTAGTCACCACACTATCTCTGGCGCTACTTCTTGCGGCTTGCAGCAACGACGCAGAATCGCCCTCGAAGATATTCGATATGCCGTACCTGATGCGGGATCTCGACAACGGCCTGCGTGTCATCATTGTGCCCACGGATTACCCCGATATCGTGACGCTGCAAATTCCGGTGCAGACCGGATCGCGCAATGAAATCGAGCCCGGCAAGACCGGTTTTGCGCATTTCTTTGAACACATGATGTTTCGAGGGACAGAAAAATATCCCGCTGACGTTTATGCCGATGTTCTCAAGAAAGCCGGCGCTGATCAAAATGCCTACACGACGGATGACTACACCAACTATCACATCACGTTCACGAAAGACGATCTCGAGAAAATGATTGAGGTGGAGGCGGATCGCTTTCAAAACCTCAGTTACAGCGAAGAGGCATTCCAGACCGAGGCCCTGGCGGTCAAGGGTGAATATCTGAAGAACTTCTCGAACCCGATATCCAAGATGTTTGAGCGCATCAGCGACCTGATGTATTCGGTTCACACTTACAAGCATACGACGATGGGTTTTATCGAAGACATCGAGGCGATGCCCCAACAGCTCGAGTACTCGAAGACATTTTTTGATCGCTGGTATCGCCCGGAAAAAAGCGTGGTGATTCTGGTCGGAGATGTTGAGCCGGAACCGGCTTTTGAACTTGTAAAAAAATACTGGGGTGACTGGAAGCGCGGTGATTACAGCATCGACGTACCGGTCGAGCCGCCTTTAGGTGGCCCGAAATACGAACATATGCAATGGGACAGCCCGACCCAGCCCTGGCTGGTCATGGCGTATCGCGGCCCGGCTTATGATCCGACGCAAAAGGACATGCCATCGCTCGATTTGATTTCATCCATCTATTTTTCGGATTCCTCGGAGTTGTACCGTCAGCTGGTTATTGAGGACCAGTCGGTCGATCAGCTGTTTGGCTATTTTCCCGATGCAACAGATCCCGGCATGCTGGTTATTGCAGCGCGCCTGACAGATGCCGCTCACGCGGTGGCAGTGCGTGATGCGATCAATGCGACGCTCGTCACAACACGTACGCAGCTGGTTGATGCGAACAAGGTCGAAGAGACAAAATTGCGGCTACGTTACGGGTTTACTGCGCAGCTCGATAACTCCGCAAGCATCGGCTCGAATCTTGCGAGATTTGTGCAGTTCTTCCGTACCCCGGAGACGATTAACGAGGTCTTCGCAACTTACGATACGCTGACGGCGGAAGATCTTCGTAGTGCCGCAAACAAGTATTTCGTGGATGACTCACGTGTGACGTTTACGTTATCCAGCGACGAATCGGTAGCGGGTATCGACGGAATGTCGTCAGTTGACGAACTCGTCGCCGCTGCGGGAATGGCCGAGGCATCGAAGGCGGATGTTGTCGTAGCAGAAGAGGCTGTGCTCTCGGTAGAGAAACTGTCTGAGGCCACGCCGGTATCATTCATCACCAAGCCATCGGCGTCATCACCGCTCGTCGATGTCGCGTTTCTCGTGCATGCCGGTGCGGGCTTTGACCCGAGTGGCAAAAAGGGTCTGGCCACGTTGACGGCGGCCATGTTGACCGACGGCGGTTCGGAGGCGAAGTCGATACAAGAAATCAATGCGGCAATGTATCCGATTGCGGCGGGCTTCAACGCGCAGGTCGATAAAGAAATGACGCGCCTGTCGGGCCAGGTACATAAGGACAATCTCGATCTCTGGTATTCACTGGTGCGCGGCCAGCTGCTTTTCCCGGCCTGGTCGGAACAGGACCTTGAACGCATCAAGACGCAGGTCGCGAATTCGATTCGCACCGATCTTGTCGGTAACAATGACGAAGAACTGGGCAAGGAATACCTGTACGAGTCGATTTACGGCGACGAGCACCCTTACGGCTCGCTGAATCTTGGCCATGTTGCGGACATCGGAGCAATAACGCTCGATGACGTTAAGATGTTCTATCGCGAGTACTACACAGTCGCGAACATCACCGTCGGGCTGTCTGGTGGCTATCCGGAATCTTTCCCGGCGATCATCAGTGATGATCTGCAGAAACTCGAGCCTGGCGTTAAAGCTCTGCTCGATGCACGTGCGGCGCCCATGCTCGAAGGCCGTAATGCGGTGATCATCCAAAAGGAAACGCCAGCCGTTGCGGTCTCGTTCGGATTCCCGATCGACCTCAAGCGTGGCGACAAGGATTGGGTCGCATTGTGGCTGGCGCGTTCGTATCTTGGCGAACACCGCAGCACAAACGCGCATTTGTTCCAGCGCATTCGCGAAACGCGTGGCATGAATTACGGTGATTATGCGTACATCGAGTATTTCCCGCGCGGCATGTTCCAGTTTCATCCGGACACCAATCTTGGCCGGCAGCAACAGATCTTCCAGGTCTGGATCCGCCCTGTGCGCAGCAATAATGATGCGCAATTCGCGACGCGAGTGGCGACGTACGAGCTCGAGAAGCTGATCACGGAGGGCATGACGGAAACAGACTTCGAGACGACGCGGGCATTCCTGGGCAAGTTTGTCAGTCTTCTGACTGATGGCCAGTCGCGACAACTCGGCTATGCAATGGACAGCCAGTATTACCAGACAGATGAATTCTCCAATTACGTGCGTGACGCTCTCAATGGCCTGACGCTCGACGATGTCAACCGGGTCATTCGTGAGAACCTGAGTACGGAAAACATGCAGTACGTGTTCGTTGCCAAGGATGCCGAGGATCTGCAGCAACGGCTGGTGTCGGACCAGGCATCGCCCATGACGTACGATGCCGACCTGCCCCAGGATGTGCTCGATGAAGACAAGTTGATCGACAGTATTCCGCTTGGATTCAGCGCCGA
>JAJFKQ010000089.1 GCA_021773155.1 Woeseiaceae bacterium
CCTGGTCGGACCGGCTGAAGTAGACATTGCAAATTTCGCAGCCTGTATGCATGGCTTGTTTCCAATTAGTCGGCAATTCAATTGTGACTGGAGTTTGGCGTACAAATTACTGGACGTCATGATTGCCGAGTATGAGCAAGAATCATGCATCAAAATCGATCGCGAATTGTTACACCGAATCGTTAACCTGACTTTGTCGACCTATGTAAGTCAGCGTCTCAAGTATTCATTGGCGCAGTGGCTGGCGTTGCGAATGTTACGCAGCGACAGACGAACGGCCGGGCTTTATAGGACTTAGAAATGAAAGAAGACGGCCAAGCTTACGATGAATATCGTGACAGCCACGCCTCTCCCGATTACGGAAAGTTGTATGCCAGGACATATGAGGTTGGCTATTACCGCGATCAGTGGGAACGCATCGAAAAACCGCTGCTACAATCGATTTTAGGAGACTTGCAGAAAAGCGGCAGGGACGAGTGTCTCGACTTCGCCTGTGGCACCGGGAGAATTGCCGCTGTCGCTGCAGGGTGTTTTTCGACGGTCGTAGGAGTGGACGTTTCCGCGACCATGTTGCAGCAAGCAAAACACAACTGCGACACAGTAGAGTTCATCCAGCAGGACATTACGTCGGTTCCGCTGGATCGGAGCTTTGATGTCGTGACCGCATTCCGGTTTTTCCTGAATGCACAGTCAGAATTGCGAACAAGTGCTCTTGAGTCGATTCATCGCTGTCTCAGGGAGAATGGTCGGCTTGTCTTGAATATCCACGTGAACAGTACGAGCATTCTTGGTATTGCATACCGATTGAGAAACCGCTTGGCCGGCAAGACTGTAGCTAACACATGTAGTTTCGCTGCTATCGAACAGTACCTGAAGGATTGCGGTTTCGAGGTGGAGACTACAGCCTGGTACAGTTATCTGCCCCGCATAGGTTGGCGGTTTTCGCGTCTGTCTGGTTTTCTGATGATGCCGCTTGAGCGGTTTTCGCGCTGGTTTCCCCTTGTTCCGAAGGGGCTTGCTCAGTCGTTCATTATCGTCGCGAGAAAAGTGTGATCTTAAGTTCTGCTATCCTGAGAAATAGCGGATTCGCGGCACTTGGGACTGGTCTTTATAGCGTTAGCCAATTCTTTATTCTCGTAATTCTTGCACAGTTTGGTGGTCCGGACTTACTTGGCCGCTACGCGTTGACTATCGCGGTTACTGCGCCGGTTTTCATGTTTACCAACATGCGTCTTAGATTCGTTGTTGCTACCGATGTGGAGGCGCGTGCACCGTTCGCTGCCTATCTAACTGTCCGGGCGATAAGTTCGATATTGGCCGCAGGTTTTGTCGTAGCCGGCATTGGCTTAATGATAGGCGGTAAAGAAGTCATCCTGGCGTTGCTTTGGATGTCATTGATACGAGTCGTCGAGTCGTTCAGTGATATTGTGTACGGGCTCTACCAGCGGCACCAAAAACTGCATCTTATGGCAATATCGATGACAGCTGCAGGAATTGGCTTGGTCGTTGCGGCGTTTCTGGCAGTGAGTTTGCAGTACTCGATCACTGGAATTCTTGTTGCGATGTTGGTCTCCAGAGTATTGATCTTTGTGATGTTTGATCTGTACCAGTGGCGAACTCGCTGGTCGACCGGTTCGGGCTCTGGACAATGGTTGGCTCCGACCTTGAAAATTCTGACGCCAATTGTTCGGCGCAGTTGGCCGCTGGGCATTGTTGCATTGCTTGTATCACTTAATACCAATATCCCACGCTATTTCGTCGAGGTCCTGTTGGGGACGGAGATGCTCGGTGTTTTTGCCGCGCTTGCTTACGTTCCAATTGCGGGATACCTGGTCGTAGGAACCATGGGCCAGACGATGATGCCGGAAATCGCAAAATTATCGGCCCAGGGGGATGCCAAAGGTGTCGGCCGCACAGCGTTCCAGCTCTGTGGATTTGGGGCAATCTCAGGAATCGTGGCAGTGTTGCTGGGAATATTTGTGGGCGAAGCTTTTCTTCGTCTTGCCTACGGTGAGACCTTTGCACAACATATCGGCTTGTTTATTTTGTTGCTGGCAGCCGGGGGGGTTAGTTATGTCGTCGTTGGGGCAGTCTATGTTCTGACCGCATTGGGCCGGTTTAAATCGCAGATCATTATTTATTCGTTGGATTTTGTGATGGTTTCGTTACTCTGCATTTTGCTTATTCCTCAATTCGGAATGGGTGGCGTAGGCGTGGCAATTCTAAGTTCGCAATTCATTCAGGTGACAATATCTATTGCAATGCTTGTCCCCATCTTGAGGAAACTGGCGTCTGCCAATACCCGGCAAGATAAACTGGCTTGTGCGCCATGACGTCGCTTCTCCGCTTCGAGGGTTTGCTTCTTTCGGTTGCGGTGTTGTTGACAACTGCAACACAGCTTCGGCCGCAAGGACTGCCCCTCGGGATAGGCGAAATCATGGTTGCATCCTGGTTAGCCTGGCGAGTCATCGTTCTCGCATCGAACCCCGTGCGCAAGAGTGAAATAGATCTTTCTGTCCTGCTGGCCTGGTTTTGGGTGGCATTGTTTTGCATTTTGACTGCTGGTTTTATGTTGTCGTACAACAGTGGTAGTTGGGATGCGGCAAGTGGTAGTCACGATTTCATCGCTTTGAGTTTTGGCGCCTTGCTTTCAATTCTTCTCGCTCATTTCCTGCGGAGTCATGATCGAATTGAGAAATTCGTCCGATATCTGTTATGGGGATCCGCAATAGCGCTAGTG
>JAJFKQ010000090.1 GCA_021773155.1 Woeseiaceae bacterium
CCGAGACGAGGCGCTGCATACAATGGCGTCCCCCCGACCCGTAGCGGGAACGCAGCATCGGTTTCTCTCACTGGCAGCAGAGGCGCATAGCGAAACAGGTCAGTCCGGTCATCACCAAAACCTGCCGCGATATCGCTTGCGATCGCTGCGTAGTCATAGGTGATATCAAGGTTGCCGCCGCAACCCGGACACACGAACCCCGCGAAATCCGTGGCTTGTGATTCAGCACAGGCAATACAACGATAACCGTTCATGCGCATCAGTTCGTCACGGCACGATGTGTGTGCCACGGATCTCGTATGGCTCCGCTTGCAGATTGTGAGGTTGGGTAATGATCACTTCCTCGCCACCTTGCTCAAGAAACGCAACAGCACTCTCGATCTTCGGCTGCATGCTACCGGCTGCGAAGTGTCCTGCAGCCAGGTGTTGCCGACATTCCTCTACGGTCATGCGGTCGATCTCAACTTGCTCCTTCGTGCCGAAATTCAATGACACTTTGTCGACGTCGGTGGAGATAATAAATATCGAGGCGCCAAGCTCTGAGGCCAACAAGCAGGACGTCGCATCCTTGTCGATAACCGCAGGCCGCGGTCGTAGCGCGCCGTCCGGCCTGTACACTACCGGGATGCCGCCGCCGCCGCCGGCGATGACCAGCGTACCGTTGTCGAGTAACGTTCGAATGGCCGGCAACTCGATAATTTTGAGAGGGGTCGGCGACGGCACCAGCCGACGCCAGCCGCGACCTGCATCTTCGCCAACGACCCAACCATTCTCCTCCTCGCGTTGCCGCGCTTCTTCTTCACTCATGAATGGGCCGATCGGCTTGCTCGGGCTGGCGAAGCTAGGATCCTGCTCATCGACCACGACCTGGGTCACCAAAGCGACGACTTGCTGCTCAAGATCCTGGTGCAAAAACTCGTTCTGCAGGCTCTGCGCAATCTGCATGCCGATCGACCCCTGTGTATCCGCCACACAATTGGCCAACGGCACCTGGTGGATGACGTCTCTCGCCAACTCCGAGCGCAACAGGATAAAGCCAACCTGCGGTCCATTGCCGTGCGTAATCAGCACGCGATAGCCTTGCTTGATGATGGGCACGATATAGCGACTGGTCTCGCCCGCAACACGGTATTGATCCAGCACGTCCATGTGCTCGCGGTCCCTGATCAGGGAGTTGCCACCGATGGCAATGACGATCAGGGGGGAATCGCCGTTGTTGTCTTGTTTCGGAATCGTCACTTTAATCGCCGTTTCCTACATCGTAAGTGCCATAAGGGCTTTGGCCGTATGCAACCGGTTCTCAGCCTCAGGATAGACGCGCGATTGTGTGCCGTCGATAACCGCATCGGTTACTTCAGAGCCTCTGTCTGCGGGCAAGCAGTGCATGTAGATGGCCTGTTCCCTCGCACGTGCCATCATCGCCTCGTCGCAAATCCAGTGCTTGTACTGCTGCGCGACTTGCATTGCTTCGTCAGGTTTGCTGAACAGCGATTCCACGCCCCAGCTCTTGGGATAAACGATGTCGGCATCGGCGAACGCGTCTTCCATATTGTCCACAACCTCGAACGAACCGCCTGAGCGTGCCGCGTTTTCATGCGCCAGCCGCATGGGTTCATCCATCAATTTGTACTCGGGCGGGTGCGCCAGCGTCACGTTCATGCCAAAGCGGGTCATGAGCATGATCAACCCCTGCGGCACGGACATTGGTTTCACATAGCTTGGGGCGTAGGCCCAGGACACGGCGATCTTGAGGTCCTTGAGATCTTTGCCAAATTCTTCGCGAATGGTCATCAGGTCGGCGAGGTTCTGGCAAGGGTGGTCAACGTCGCACTGCATGTTGATGACCGGCACCGACGCGTGTTTCGCGACGTCGCGCATATACGACTGTCCCTCGCCGGGTACCAGGTCATGGCGAATCATGATGCCGTGCCCGTAACCGGAGAGTATCGTGCCCATGTCCTTGGGGCTTTCGCCGTGTGCGATCTGTGAGGTCTCCGAGTCAATAAAGTGAGCGTGCCCACCGAGCTGCGTCATGCCCGCTTCAAATGAGTTGCGCGTGCGAGTGGACTTGTCGAAGAAAATTAGAAACGCTGTTTTGTGAGGCAGGTGCAATGTTGGCACGCCATTTTTGAACTCGTCTTTCAACTGATCCGCTGTGTCCAGCGCGAGTTCTATTTCTTCGTCCGACCAGTCTTGTGTCATCAACCAGTCGCGGCCCTTCATATGATCGGGAATCGGTGTTGCTGTGCGAGTCATCGTAAAAAATCTCCCTGGGTTATCCCTTAGCGAATTGATCGACGAGGGCCGAGTAAAAGGCGGCGCAGCAAACGAGGTGTTCGACCTCGGTCTGCTCGTTGGGCGCATGCGCAAAGTGCTCATGACCAGGCCCGAAGCCGACGGTCGGAATATGATGCATTCCGGCTGTGGCGACGCCGTTGGTGCTGAACGTCCAGTGTCCGACTTCGGGTTCCTTGTCGAACGCTTCG
Organism: Woeseiaceae bacterium; assembly: GCA_021773155.1. Taxonomy (GTDB): domain Bacteria; phylum Pseudomonadota; class Gammaproteobacteria; order Steroidobacterales; family Woeseiaceae; genus UBA1847. Next base: position 2,487 of record JAJFKQ010000090.1, read on the forward strand.
GAGTAAGCGGTAATCGCCGCTTGTACGTCCGGTTCGTTTTCGCCCATCTCCCACGTCGGGTAGTACTTTCGCGTGGGGTAAGTTAGCCCGGTATAACTCGGCACCGCGTAGTCGAGCACGGTGACCGTGGCTTTTGCTTTCTGCACCGACGGCAGGGCGAGAATTTCTGCCACGGAAGTGTCCTCGGTTTCGTCGATGGTTAGACGACGATCAAGATGTATCGTACAGCCATCGGCTACCGCACAGAGGCTGGGGGACGTGGAACGGATCTCGCTAATGGTGACCGTGCCTTTACCCAGCGGTTCGCGCGGCCGCAGTTCTTCGTTCAGTTTTTCTATGTCTGCGATGATGCCCGCCATCTTGTAAACCGCGTTGTCCCCACGTTCGGGCGCCGAACCGTGACAGGAAATTCCGGACGTGTGCACTTCCAGTTCCATACGACCACGGTGTCCACGGTAGATACGCAGGCTGGTTGGCTCAGTAATCACGACGAGGTCCGGGCGAAGATTGTCTTCGTTGATAATGTATTGCCAGCACAAACCGTCACAGTCTTCTTCCTGCACGGTTGCGGTCGCGTAAAAGGTCACATTCTCGGGGATGCCGCGTTTCTTCAATATTGCGCCCGCGTAGATGCTGGAAGCGACGCCACCCTTCATGTCGCTAGTGCCGCGGCCGTACAGAATACCGTCTTCTATGTCACCTGAGTGCGGGTCGCGGTCCCACAGCTCCGGGTCACCGACGTCGACCGTATCAATATGGCCGTCGAAGGCGATAACACGAGGCCCGTTGCCAATGCGGCCGAGGAGGTTGCCCATGGGGTCAACGGTGACTTCGTCGTAGCCAATTCGCAGCATTTCCTGGCGGGCCCGTTCGACGACCGCGCCTTCTTCGGAGCTCAGTGACGGGATGCGAATAATGTCCTGCATGAATTTTACGAGGTCGGTTTTGACTTCCATCGCGTCCGCGTAATAGGTACTACTCATTTTCTGTCTCCGTCATTGTTAAAGGCATCGATCAGTCGATCCCATTCGTCCACGACATCTTGCGAGAAAATCTCTCGCCAGAAATCTTCGTCCCAAAGCTGTCGCAACTCGTCCGAAGTGCGGCCCTGTTGTTCCACCCAGGTGAAGTACTTGAAGTTGTGCAGCGATTTCTGGTCGGCATAACTCAACTCGCGCACATAATCGGGAGTTGTGCCCTGCAGGTAACGCCCATAGTGTTGGTCGGCGAGATGTGTGGTGTACGGTCCATGCGATTCCTGCATCTCCTGCATGCGCGATGAATACAGTTCCATGGAATCGGTGAGTGGAGTGAAGATGACGTCACGCCCGTCCATGTCGTAATAACGTGCGGCCTTGATACTGGCCACGAGGTTGCACAGACCTGAGATACCGATCTCACCGAGTGCCTGGATCGTGTCTTCAGCGATTCCCTCACGACGCAGGCATGCACGGCCCTCGTCTTCGTTAAACAGGCGCATGAGTTGCATGGTCTGTTCGTCATCAACGGCCGCTACGAGGTTCGTATTGCGCACGTTATGAATCCACGGGATGTGTTTGTCGCCGATACCTTCAATGCGATGCTCGCCGAATCCGAACTGCAGCAAAGTAGGACATTGCAATGCTTCGGTGGCGACAACGCGTATGCCCGGGTGTTGGGTGCGCAGATAGTCGCCCGCGGCAATGGAGCCTGCAGAGCCGGTCGCGCTGACGTAGGCAGACAGGCGGCGATCATCCTTAAAATGTTTGCGGTAAATCTCTTCGATGATCGAGCCGGTCATCTGGTAGTGCCAGATGGCGTTTCCGAACTCCTCGAACTGGTTGAAGACAACAATGCCGTCGCCGCGCTGTTCGCGCAGCTCCCAGCACTTGTCGTAGATCTCTTTGACGTTTGATTCCGTGCCGGGGGTGGCGATGATCTCATCGGTGCCGATTTCCCGGAGCCACTCGAATCGCTCGCGGCTCATACCCTCAGGCAGAATTGCGATGGCAGGGCAGTCCAGCAGGGCGCAGTCGTAAGCACCACCGCGACAGTAGTTGCCCGTGGACGGCCACACGGCTTTCTGCGTATCCGGATCGAATGTGCCGGTGACCAGGCGCGGAACCAGGCAACCGTAGGCCGCGCCGACCTTGTGTGCTCCGGTCGGAAACCACTTGCCGACAATACCGACAATGGTTGCGTCGACACCTGTCAGCGCGGGCGGAAACTCGATCCAGTTGCCTTCACCGAATCCGCCGCCGTGTTCTACCGGTTCGTTCTTCCAGGTGATTCGAAACAGGTTCGCCGGGTCGAGGTCCCACAAGCCAACATCTTTAAGCCTGTTCTTGATCGAGTCCGGCGCGAGCGTCGGGTCTTTTTGTTGAGCGAAGGTGGGCAGGAGAATTTTTTGCGCGTGGGCGCGGGCGATGCTCTTCTGCAGCACGTCGGCGCGAATTTCAGGTATCAGGTTCACTGTTCCCCTCCGAAATTGATAACGGGGATCGGCTTGACGTCGCCCCAAGCGAGTTCTACTTCAGTTGCCCCGGAGCGTATCGCTCGCAGCAACTCGTCCTGGTCGACAGGCAAACTGCGCACGCGCACTCCGGTGGCGCGGTAGATAGCATTGGTGATCGCTGAGCTCGTGGGAATACTCGGCAATTCGCCCACACCTTTCGCCCCGAAGGGGCCCGCGGCGGTGTTGTGCTCCACGATGTGGGAAACGATTTTCGGTGCGTGCGTGATGCTCGGGGCTTTGTAACGCGCCATGACGTTTGTCCAGGGAACGCCGTCTTCCTGAATGTAGTGTTCGGTCAGCGTGTAGCCGATGCACATGACGATGCCGCCCTCGATTTGTCCTTCCAGTGTCAACGGGTTGAGCGCGCGACCGACATCGTGCGCGGCAACAATCTTCTGCACTGTGACCTCGCCGCTACGCATGTCGATTTCGCACAGTGCGGCTTGCGCGCAGAAACCAAAAGCAACGTGCATGTCGCCACCGGCTCCCAGTGGTTTGGTCTTTGGCGCCCAGTATTCATGCTGTACTTTGATTCTTGCCGCTGGCTCCGCAATCGCGAGTTGCCGGGCAACCTCTTTGGCCGCCAGGCGTGCTGCGTTGCCGCTGACATAGGACTGTCGGCTCGCAGTAGTCGGACCACCGTCGGGGCAAAAATCAGTGTCGCCAAGCAGCACGCTCACTCGCTCAGTTGGAATGCCCAGTTCTTCCGCCGCGCAGGCGGCGAGGACTGCCGGCAAGCCTTGGCCCATCTCCGCAGATGAGATACGCACTTCGGCCATCAGTCCTTTGTCAGGATCCTGCCATGCTTCAACTTCGGCGGTCGCCTTGTCGGGTGCACCACCACCCAGCCCCGTGTTCTTGTAGCCCACCGCCACGCCCCAGGCGAAGCGCCGATGACCCTCATCCCAGGTCCAGCGAAAATCATCACTGCGCATGTCGTGGTCGACCTTGTCGATGCACTCATTCAGGCCAACGCTTTCCCGCATCACTTGTCCGGTCGATGTCTCTGACCCGACATCCAGGGCGTTCATGCGCCGGAACTCAACCGCATCAAGGCCCAGTTTTTCAGCGAGCATGTCCATGTTGCTTTCAACCGCGAAACAACTCTGCGTCACACCGAATCCACGGAAGGCGCCACAAGGAACGTTGTTCGTGTACAGGGCGAAGCAGTCGACCTTTACGTTTGGCACATCGTACGGACCCGTGGCGTGGGTGGTTGCCCGAGTGAGCACTTTTTCGCTGAGACTGGCGTAGGCACCTCCGTCTCCGTAGAGCGTCGCTTCCACAGCGGTAAGTTTGCCGCCGCGTGCCGCTCCGGTGCGGATGCGAATAATCGTGGCATGCCTCTTGGGGTGAACCAGCAGACTTTCCTGGCGTGAATACAACATCTTCACGGGACGCTGCGTGGTTTCGGCGAGCAGGGCTGAATGAATCTGGCCGACGATATCTTCCTTGCCGCCGAAGCCGCCGCCCATCAGTGTGGCAACGACCCGCACCTCTTCGGGATCTTTCCCCAATGTCGCTGCGGTCTGGTCGCGGTCGCCGTACGGGATCTGGCTGCCCACATAAATCGTCGTTTTGTCATGCTTTGCTGTTTCGCCGCGCACGGCAAGTGCGTCGCAGCGGCCGCCGAAGTCCGTGGGAACGTAACCGGCGGGCACACCGATCGAGCACTCCGGCTCGAGAAACAGGTGTTCGGTAGTGGGTGTGCGGTAAGTCTGGTCGATAATCACATCGGCGTCGGCAAAACCTGAATCAATATCGCCTTTCTTTACCTTGATGTGTTTTAGCAGGTTGCCGTCGGGACGCTCTTCATGAACGAGTGGCGCGTCAGGCTTTACGGCTTCTATCGCATCGGTGACGGCGGGCAGCTCTTCATAGTCAACTTGGATCAATTCCAGCGCTGCAGCAGCGATTTCCTCGGAGTCGGCCGCAACAATCGCCACCGCATCACCGACATAACGGACCTTTACGCCACACAGAACCGGCCAGTCGATGCTCACCACACCGTGTGCGTTGCGGCCGGGAATATCTTCATGCGTGAGTACCGCATGCACGCCTTCAAGTTTGCGCGCCGCGGAAGTCTCGATCGAGCGAATGCGTGCGTGTGGTACACCGGCGCGTTTGGTCCGGGCGTAGAGCATGCCGGGGAATTTGTAGTCGTCCGTAAAGCGGGCGCTGCCCGTAATTTTCGCCAGTGCATTCGGGTTGGGCTGCGCTTTGCCGACCGCCAGGCCGGGTTCCTGAGTCTCGGGAAGATAGGGCGGGACGTCTTGGCCCGACGCCTGAAGAATCGCATTGATCACGCTCTGGTAACCTGTGCAACGGCAATAGGAATCTTTGAGTGAAGCTCTAATGTCGTCCTCTGTTACCGGCTCTCCCGCGGCGCTCTTGCGATCAAGCAAGCCCTTGGCCGTCATGATTAATCCGGGCGTGCAGATGCCACACTGAACTGCGCCATGATCCAGGAATGCCTGCTGCAGCGCATGCAGGCTGCCATCCTGTGACAGGTTTTCGATCGTTTCAACGGTTGCTCCCTGCGCTTTGAATGCGGGGAATACGCAACTGACGACCGGTGTGCCGTTCACGAGAACGGTACAAATGCCACACTCGGCCTCGTTGCAGCCGATCTTGGTTCCGGTCAACCGCAGGTCTTCGCGAAGTACCTCGGACAGGTATCGCGACTCCGGCACCTCCACATCAACCGCTGCGCCGTTGATGGTCATCTTGAGCCGGCTCATTGGTTGGCTCCAGCGCGTTCGGCGGCCCGCGCAAGGATGATTGGCAGGTAAGTCCGGATCATCGTCGCCCGGTATTCACTGGTAGCCCGGTACTTGCTGGATCGTAGTGTTACGTTATCGAGCGCAACCTCTGCGGCTTTTTCGTACTGCTCTGTCGACGTCGTTCCACCAACGAGTACCGTTGCTACGGGTTCTGCAAACCAGGGCACAGGTCCGACAGGCCCCATGCCGATACTTGCGGCCGTAATAGTGTCTCCGTCCACGGCTAAACGTGCCGCCATTGAGATGATGGGCAGGCAAAGACCCTGCGGTCGCATCACGCGGTGAAACGCGGAGCCCTCCTGGGTGCCGGCCGGTTTGAAGCGCAGTCTCGTCAATACTTCTCTGTGGCGATCAATGACGCTTTTGCCCGGTCCAACGAAAGTGTCTTTGGCCGGCATCCAGCGAGTGCCTGTGGTGCTGGCGATTTCAACTTCTCCACCCAAAGCTAACAGGCCGATAGTGCCGTCACCTGCCGGTAGAGCGTGAGCAACGTTGCCGGCAAGCGTGCCGGTATTGCGTACCTGGGGCCCACCGATAACGCCGCAACTTTCGGCCAGGCAGGCGCCGTAGCGAACGATTCGTTCATCGCTGACAATCTGTGTGTGAGTAACACCACAGCCGATCACAATGTAGTCCTGGTCGTGGCTGATGGTGTCGAGTCCGGCAATTCCGGTGGCGTCCACCATGGCGTCGATCGATCGGCGCAGACCGCGCCGTGCTTCCACAAGAATGTCTGTGCCGCCACCAATAACGCGGGCGGAGCCATCGTAGTCGTGTAGCAATTCGAGTGCTTCCTCAACCGTTTCCGGTTTGTGGTAGCTACTCCAGCGGCTTGTTGGGTTGGCAGTCATCGCGGCTCTGGATTAGTCTATTCGCGCCCAGATCGCAGGTGCTCTCTCGGCGCAATGGGCGCGAATAGCGTCTTCGTCCAGGTGCGGCAGGTGGCCATCTTCGACGATTATCTGGCCCCGTGCGATCGTCGTGCGTACGCGGCTGAAACTCAGTCCGAACAGTAAATGCCCGTAAAACGTTGCGGCGTTCAACGGGGTGAATGGCACGTAGTCCGGGATGATGATGTCGGCCAATTGTCCTGCGGCGAGCACGCCACGAGGTTCACGGAACAGACGATTGCAGATACTTCGATTGTTTTTTAGCAAGATCTCGCAGGCCTCCACAAAGGCAACGGTCGGATCGCGGTGATAGGTGCGCTGGTGCAGATACATGGCACGTGCCTGGGATATCAGGTGCGAGGACATGCCGTCGGTGCCGACCCCGACCGTTACGCCGTGTTTGAGCATGTCGAGGATCGGTGCGACGCTGAGACCATTGTTCATATTGGATTCCGGGGCGTTCACCAGCATGGAATCGGTGGAGCGCAGCAAGTCCAGCTCGCGCGATCCGAAATGGATGCCGTGCACGAAGATCGTCTTTGGACCGGGTATTGCGAAATCGAGAAAGCGATCCATGATTCGACGCCCGTAGCGGTCCATGGCTAGCTGCACGTCAATTTCATCCTCGGCCGCATGCACGTGGAATCCGGAATCGAGTGAATTGCCGATATCGGCGCAACGATCGAGTGTCTTTGTGCCGAGCGTCATCAGCGCATGCAGGCCAAACATGGCTGCCATCTGTCCGTCATCGGCGTCGCGGCATTTGCGGATGTAGCGTTCGTTCTCTTCTATACCTTCGCCATCGTGGTTGCGGTCCGACACTTCGTAACATAGACAGCCACTTAAGCCCACGTCCCTAAACGCTCTTTCGACCTGATCGAGACTGCCGTCCCAACAGGATGGTGAGGCGTGGTGATCGATGATGGTCGTGCAGCCGGCGCGGGCGGCATGCATGATCGCCAGTAAAGCGGAGTAGTACACGTCCTCGGAGTTCAGGGCGGAGTCCAGTTTCCACCAGAGATTTGTGAGATTTTCTGCGAAGTTCTGCGCTGGTGGGCCGGGTGGGGTGAAGCCGCGTGCGAACGTCGAATAGAGATGGTGATGGGTGTTGATCAGCCCCGGCATGACCAGGCTGCCACGAGCATCGATAGTGCGGTCCGGAGAGTACGTGCCCGGGGCGATCTCACCGACCTCGACGATCCGGTTTCCTTCGATGTAAATACTACCGCCCTCGATGAAGCGATCGTCTTCATCGAGGGTGACCAGGTGTCCATTGGTGAT
>JAJFKQ010000010.1 GCA_021773155.1 Woeseiaceae bacterium
ATCGAACGTCCGATGTCGCCCAGCACCTCGTTCACACCGGGGTCGTCATTGCAAACAACCGCGAGTCCGTAGAACGGCAGGTTATGCAGGAACTCCAGGAAGCTGCTTTTTAACTTTTCGATATCGCCGTCGTAGGTCGACATATGGTCAGCGTCTATGTTGGTAACAACAGCGAGCATCGGCTTAAGATGCACAAAGGATGCATCGCTCTCGTCAGCCTCTGCGACCAGATAATCGCCTTGTCCGAGGCGAGCATTCGCGTCGGCGCTCTTCAGGCGTCCACCAATGACGAAGGTCGGGTCGAGACCTCCCTCTGCGAGGACACTGGCGACGAGGCTGGTTGTGGTTGTCTTCCCGTGCGTGCCCGCAACAGCAACCGAATATCGGAAGCGCATCAGCTCCGCGAGCATTTCTGCGCGGCTAACAACCGGCATCAGCTGCTCTCTGGCAGCTGCCACCTCGGGATTGGTTTCATCGACCGCGCTGGAAACGACTACGGCATCTGCGTCGCGGATGTTATCCGAGGCGTGGCCGATGAAGATGGTGGCACCCTGATTTTCAAGGCGCTTGGTTTGTTTGTTGCGCTTCAGGTCAGAGCCTTGCACGACATAACCAAGACTCAGCATTACCTCTGCTATTCCTGACATGCCTGATCCGCCGATGCCGACGAAATGAACTGAGTGGATACGGCGCATGTGCTTGATCATGCCGCGCCTCCGGCCTGCTGTAAGCAGATCTCGGTGATGCGGCTCAGCGAGTTTGGACACGCAAGTGAACGCGCTGTTTTAGCACTCTTGGTTAGAAGAGCACGCGACTGCAGCCATTCACGAAGCAGCTCCGCCAGCGACTCCGGTGTCAGGTCGGGTTCCTGAATCATCGCGGCCGCACCGGCATCCACCATCGGCCTTGCGTTCGCAGTCTGGTGGTCGTCGACAGCAGCCGGATAAGGGACAAATATTGCTGGAACTCCCGCCGCGCAGAGTTCGGCGACCGTTAATGCACCCGCCCTGCAAACGACCAGATCTGCCCAGGCGTAGGCCTCAGCCATGTCCTCAATGAATGGCAGCAACTCCACGTTCACGTCATGCCCGACATAAGCGTCTCGTGCCGTTTGCAGCGTGCGCTCGCCGCATTGATGACGAACCTCAGGCCGTTGCCCAGCATCGAGCAATGCCAGTGCGGCCGGAACCGTTCGGTTCAACGCCAGAGCTCCCTGACTCCCACCGAGTACCAGCAAGCGTAATGGTCCCTGCCTGTCGCCGTAACGATCGGCAGGTAGAGCTATCGCAGAAATATCCTCGCGAACCGGATTGCCAACGGTTTCCGCGACGACACTGGAATTAAAACTGCCCGGGAAGGCTTGCAGCACAACCCGGGCAAGACGCGCCAGAAGACGGTTGGTCATACCCGCGGCAGCGTTTTGCTCATGGATTACGAGCGGACGCCGGGTTAACCAGGCGGCAACGCCACCCGGCCCACTGGCAAATCCACCCATACCCAAAACGGCTGCGGGTCGACGACGAAATATTACGGCCAGGGACTGTAATAGTGCCCAGCCAAGCTGTAGAGGAGCAATAATTAACGCCAGCACACCTTTACGGCGCAAGCCTTTCACGCTGATCCATTCCATATCAATTCCGGCCTCAGGAATGACGCGCGACTCAAGACCACGATGAGTTCCGAGCCAGACTACTTCGCGAGAATGCGCCTGCAATGCACGTGCAACGGCGAGTGCGGGATACACATGCCCGCCAGTACCTCCGGCCATTACAAGAATTGGGCGCGAGCTCATGACTTCCTGCTCCGCTTGCGGCGTTTTCTGTTGACGGGCTTGGCATCAACGGCCAGCTCGTGATGAATACGCAACAGCAACGAAATGCAGATCATCGTGATGATCAGGCTGCTACGTCCATAACTGATCAGCGGCAGCGTCAGCCCCTTGGTCGGCAACATGCCCATATTCACGCCGATGTTGATGAATGCCTGAATACCGAGCCATGTGCCGAGACCGATAGCGATATAGGCCTCGAAGAACCGTTCTGCATCAGCGGCGCGCATCGCCAGCTTGAATACTCGCCAGAGCAGCGCCAGGAATAATGCGATCAAGATCAGCGATCCAAGCAGACCGAATTCTTCAGCGTAAACGGCGAATACAAAGTCTGTGTGTGCCTCGGGCAAGTAAAAGAGTTTCTGCACGCTGTCGCCGAGGCCCACACCAAACCATTCACCGCGACCGATGGCGATGAGTGATTGCGTAAGCTGGAAGCCTGAGTCAAAAGGGTCCGCCCAGGGATCGAGAAAACCCGTAATCCGCTTCATTCGATAAGGCGAGAATACAGCCAATGCCGCCAGCGCCGCAGTTGCAGCAACCAGAAATAACAGGAAATCGCGAATCCGGGCACCGGCTACAAACATCATGACCATGGCAGTCCCGAGCAGCACAACGGCGGCGCCAAAATCCGGCTCCAGGAGCAACAGGATGCACGCGATGATCAGGACAACCATTGGCCGCAGAAAGCCTGTGAATTCTTCACGCAGCGATTTGTTTCGCCGCACCAGGTAACCGGCCAGAGCCATGAGGAAGCAAAGTCGTGCCGGCTCTGAAACCTGCAAATTCATGATGCCAATGCGCACCCAGCGTGTGCTGCCATTAACCTCGTAGCCGATACCGGGTATGAGCACAACGATGAGCAACAGAAACCCGACGAATAACACCAGCGGGCTAAGGCTCCGCCAGACATTCATCGGAATGAACAGACATACAAATCCTGCTGCCCCACCAATCGCTGCAGCGACTGACTGCCGCTGCACGTAGAAGAACGGATTATTCGCAGCGTTGTCCGATATCGATATCGACGCAGACGCGAGAATTACGAAGCCGCCCATTAACAGCGTCAGGACTATGGTCAGCAACACAGAATCTATTTGCAGTTCTGTTTTCATGCGTGCCGGAAACGGCCAGGTTGCGCTGCGAATTGTCATCGCTTCAGCGTCTCCACCGCATCGCAAAACGAGTCGCCACGCTCCATGTAGTTGTTGTACTGATCGAGGCTCGCGCAGGCTGGCGCCAGCAATACAGTGTCATCAGACTCTGCGCACTGCGCCGCCATACTCACCGCGGCTCCCATCGTGTCCGCAAAATGCACTGCCATGACAGTGTCGAGTGCATACGCGATTTTCTCGGCGTCCTTGCCGATCAGAACAGCCCCTCGCAACTTGCCTTCGACGGCGGCGGACAACTCTGCGAAGTCGCCGCCTTTGCCGTCTCCGCCAGCGATAAGCACCAACATAGTGTCGACGGATTCGATTGACGCGACTGCAGCGGCAACATTGGTCGCTTTTGAATCATTGATGTAGTCGACTGCTGCAACGCGCGCGACGAATTGCATGCGGTGCGGCAGGCCCGGGAATTCAACCAGAACCTGCAACATTGCGGCCACATCGAGACCAAGCAAGTCTCCGACCGCCAATGCCGCAAGCGCGTTGAGTTGATTGTGAACGCCGTACATCGCCAGTTCGCGGGTCGACAGGAGCAATGTCTCGCCGCAGGCCAGATAGGTTTCTTCGCCATCTACGCGCAACCCGTAGTGCCCATCCGCAGGCGCATCGGAACCGAAACTAATGACCCTGTCGCAGTGCCCGGTGTACTTCGCGGCCTCTTCGTCAGCACGATTGCATACGGCCGCTTTCGCATCCCGATAGACGCGATACTTCGACTGCCGGTATTCCTCTTCGTCGACATGCCAATCCAGATGGTCCGTCGATACGTTTAGCAGTACAGCAACTTGCGCAGGCAGCTTCTGTGTTCGCTGCAGCTGAAAGCTTGAGAGCTCCAGCACATAGACATCCGGTTTACGCTGATCGAGCAAATCCAGCGCAGGCTCACCCAGGTTTCCTCCGGCGAGGACCTCGCGGCCATCCGCCCGACACATGTGATAGAGAAGCGTCGTCACCGTACTCTTGCCATTCGACCCGGTGACGGCGACAAATGGCGCGCTCACAGCACGCGCGAATAATTCGATGTCAGAAACGACCTCGATATTCTTCTTGTGCGCTTTCGCCAACAACGGATGACTGTCAGCAACACCTGGGGACGCTATGATGCGCTGAACGCTCTTCGGCAACACACTGCCGCCGAGTAGAACTTGCGCATCGGGGAAAATCTCGTCAAGCTCTTCGAGGCCCGGCGGTTCGGCACGGCTATCAAAAAACATCGAGTCGATATCGCTGCGCTGCAGATATCGTGCAATCGACAATCCGGTCGCGCCGAGGCCGACGACCATATTTTTCGCAGCCGATGTCCTCTTGCCGCTCATCGTATTTTCAGGCTCGCCAAACCGATCAACACGAGGATGACCGTAATGATCCAGAATCGAACGATAACTTTGGGCTCAGCCCAGCCTTTCAGCTCGAAGTGGTGATGCAACGGCGCCATGCGGAAGACGCGCTTGCCGGTAAGCTTGAAAGAACTCACCTGTATGATGACCGACAGTGTTTCGACGACGAATACGCCACCCATAATCGCCAACACAATTTCCTGCCGCACAACCACAGCGACTGCACCCAGAGCGGCGCCGAGAGATAGAGCGCCGATGTCGCCCATGAAAACCTGCGCGGGATAGGTGTTAAACCAGAGAAAGCCCAGACCTGCCCCGGCCATCGCGGCGCAAAACACCATAATCTCGCCGCTACCGGCTACGTAGGGGATACCGAGGTATTCGGAAAAGTTCGTGTTGCCAGTTACGTATGCAAACAGACCGAGTGCACCACCGACGAGCACGGTTGGCATAATCGCCAATCCATCAAGACCATCAGTAAGGTTTACTGCATTACTGAAGCCAACAATAAAAAAGTACGTTACGACGACCTGAAACATGCCAAGCGGGACCGAAAGGTCTTTGAAATACGGAATCAATAATGAGGTTTGAACCTCATCGGTCGCCGTAACGTACAGAGCGATGGCGGCAATAAGTGCCGCGCTGGACTGCCAGAAGAGTTTTTGCTTCGCCGAGATGCCGGCTGGGTCCTGCAATACGAGTTTCTTATAGTCATCGACATAGCCGATAACTCCGAAAGATAAAGTTACAAAAAGAACGACCCAGACGTAGTGGTTCTCAAGGTCGGCCCACAACACTGTTGCTACAGAAATCGCCGTCAATATCAAAGCACCGCCCATCGTTGGCGTACCCGCCTTGAGCAAATGTGTCTCGGGGCCATCATCCCGCACTACCTGACCGAGCTGATTCACGCTCAGGCTCTTGATCATCTTTGGACCAACGATGAACGAAATGATCAACGCTGTCAGCGCGCCAAGAATCGCGCGCATTGTCAGGTAGTTGAATACGTTGAAACCGGATTCATACCGGGCGAGATATTCGGTGAGATAAAGCAGCATGATTAAGCCTTTTTTCTCACAGGTTCGGCAGCGCGAAGAGCGTCAACAACACGCTCCATCCGCATTGATCGTGATCCCTTGACCAGGATATTCACTGCATCGCTCGCCTGGCTGACATCAGCAATGAGTGCGTCAATGTCTGCATACCAGTGCGCACCACTACCGAATCCGTCGACGCAATGTCGTGACAGGTCGCCAAGCGCGAACAAGCGGCGAACACCGCTTGCCCGAGCTGACGCCCCAACCTCGCGATGCAGATCCTCTGCATCCTTTCCGAGTTCTTTCATGTCGCCGAGCACCAACCAGCTATCACCGTCGAGGTTCGCGAGAAATTCTGCGGCTGCCATTACAGACAATGGATTCGCGTTGTAACTGTCGTCAAACAACGTACATCCGTTCGTGCCAGCCAAAGGCTGCAAGCGTCCCGCGACCGGAACGACGCTCTGAAGGGCCGACTTTATGTCTTCGCTATCGATGTTGAGGACCGTTGCAACTGCCGCTGCTGCACAGGCGTTACGAACGTTATGAATCCCGGGAAGCGGCAGCGATACCCGCATTGATATTTTCGGCAGATGCAGATTGAACTGTGACCCGGTCGCACTTGCTTCGATATCGTCCGCGCGAACATCTGCCGATGCGGTAAACCCGAAACTCAACGTGTTTATGTCATCGACGAGTGATGTCCAATAATCGTAGTAGTCATCATCCGCATTGAGAACCGCGAAAGCCGGTCGATCCTCGGTCTGCAGAATCTCGCCCTTCGCACGCGCGACTCCATCCATGGAACCGAAACCTTCGAGATGCGCTGCGGCCGCATTTGTAATAACAACAACGTCGGGATTTGCCAACGACGCAAGATAGGCGATTTCGCCTGCATGGTCTGCGCCCATCTCAAGCACGGCGTACTCGTGCTCGTCGTTAATGCAAGCAAGCATTAACGGCATACCAATGTCGTTATTCAGGTTGCCGTGCGTTGCCAACGTGGGCGCTTGCGAGCCGAGGCATGCAGCGACCAACTCCTTCAAGGTTGTCTTGCCGTTGCTTCCCGTAATTCCGACCACGCGGACGTTCTTACTGTTGCGCCATGCTGCGCCGAAGCGGCCAAGTGCAAGCTTCGCGTCGTCGACCGTAATCTGTGCAATGTCGTCTTCGACAATGCTGCTAACAACAGCGCCCGCTGCTCCGCTCGCTCTTGCGTTGGCAACGTAGTCATGACCGTCGAAATTCGGACCTTGTAGCGCAAAGAACAATTCACCGTCGCGAATCGAACGTGTGTCAGTGCTGATGCCGGCAAATGGGCGGTCTTCACCGTGCAACTTGCCATGCATGCAATCTGCGGCTGCGGCAAGCGAGTCGATCATGCCCCGACCTCCTTCAATTTGGCTGCAGCAACTGCCAGCGAGTAGTCCGAAAACGCGTGGCGCTTGCTGCCTACTTCCTGGTACTCCTCGTGTCCTTTGCCCGCAATGAGTACAACATCAGTCGGCCCGGCATTTGCGATTGCCCATGCGACCGCGGCTGCACGGTCTTCGATGACCGTCGCGTCATTCGCATTGCTAAATCCAGCGAGTATCTCGTCGATGATTTTTTTCGGTTCTTCATAGCGCGGATTATCGGTTGTGATAATGACTCGATCAGCCAGGCGCTCGGCCAGCTTACCCATCAATGGACGCTTGCCGGTGTCTCGGTCGCCGCCGCAACCAAAGACACACCAAAGTTTGCCGCGGCAATGGGGGCGAAGTGCCCGGAGCGCCGATTCGAGAGCATTCGGGGTGTGCGCGTAGTCGATATACAAAGCACTGCCATTTGTTGATATTTGCTGCATGCGTCCTGGCGGTGCATCAACTAACTGCAATACGTCACAAGCTTGCTCGAGACTCGTGCCTATGGTCAGAAGATAGGCAAGAACTATCGCCGCATTCGCAACGTTGAAGTCGCCAGGCAGCGCTAAGGTGAATTTTCCGTCGCCCCAGGAACTGGTGATAGTGACGTCAGAGCCGTTTTCATTTGCGACAACCGAGCGAACGAATACGTACGGACGGCCATTGGCAACCCGGTCAAAGTGTGTCGATACTGTTACGACGTCCTGTCCGCAGCGAACTGCCAGTTCAGTGCCAAATTCTGAATCCAGATTTATGATTTTGCAGTTAGCGGCATGCTCGAGAAACAGCCGGGCTTTGCATTCGAAATAGCTCTGCATGTCACCGTGATAATCGAGATGGTCACGCGTTAAGTTCGTAAACAGCACGGCATCGAACTGCACACCACTAACACGCCGCTGTGACAAGGCATGCGATGAAACTTCAATCGCAGCGTGTGTCGCACCCTGCTCCAGAAAATCTGCAAGATACCCATGCAGTTGCACTGCCGCCGGTGTCGTCATGCCCTCGGCGCCCTGCAGCTCATCAATGCCAAAACCCAAAGTACCGAGGTAACCGCAGCGTTCATCAAGCTGATGCAAGCATTGCGCGATCAACCAGGCGACAGTCGTTTTACCGTTGGTGCCGGTAACACCTACCGTCTTTAGCTTGCTGGATGGACTGCCGTAAAAGCGGTTCGAGATTTCACCGAGATGTGCCGCAAGGTTTTCGACAGCAATCATCGGCACGCCGATGTCGGCTGGCGCATTCGTAGTGCTGGCATCCCATGCCACTGCGCGTACGCCCGCATTACGCGCCTCACTCAGGTAGTCAACACCGTGACTGCTGACGCCCTCGCAAGCCAGAAACAGAAAACCATTTTTCAGTTGCCGGCTGTCACTTGCAATACCGGAGACCGGAAGATCGGGCGCATCGGCAAATCCATGCAGTAACTCCGGGAGCGTTGGCGAAGGATCAATTTGGATCGCCGGTACGCTCATTGACTCGCATTCCGGTCGGCCATTGCCTGCATAACGGTGCCGGGCTCACGCGCAGGCATCGCATCGGGCGGTACAGCCAGAAGCCGCAGTGATTCCGACATGACATCAGCAAACACCGGTGCCGCGACATCACTGCCGTAATAAAGCTCGCCGCTTGGTTCGTCAATCACGATAACAGTCGCGAGTCGCGGATCGCTTGCTGGTGCCAGCCCGGCAAAGATTGAAATGTATTTATCTTCGGAGTAACCGCCCTTCGCGAACTTCCAGGCTGTTCCGGTCTTACCGGCTACGCGGTAACCATCGACGGAGGCCTTCGTTCCTGTGCCGCCGGGGCGAACAACTTCTTCGAGCATACGACGTACCGCGTCTGCGGTGTCGTCCGAGACGATACGATCACCGGATGCAGACTCGTCGATTGCAAGCAGTGAAACGGGCTGCATGATGCCGCCGTTACCGATCACAGAATACGCTTGCGCAAGTTGCAACGGCGTTACGGAAACGCCGTATCCGTAGGCGATCGTCGCCTGGCTGATCGGACGCCAGTTACTGAAGTGGGTCAACATGCCGGCTGACTCACCCGGGAATCCGCTGGTCGTCATTTCACCGAAACCGAACTCGGTCATCGTGCCCCACAGCTGATCTGCTTGCAGTGTCATCGCCAATTTGGTGATACCCACGTTGCTGGAGCGTGCAAGTATCGTCGTTAGACTGATACGACCAAGATTGCGGCTGTCCTCAATCTTCTTCGCCCCAACAGTGACGTATCCCGGTGCGGTATCAACCACGCTACTTGGTCTGTATTGGCCACTTTCAAGTGCCGCCGCAACGATTAGAGGTTTGATGCTTGAACCGGGCTCGAAGATGTCTGTGATCGCCCGATTGCGGTAGTGCTCTGCCACGAATTGTGAACGGTCATTCGGGTTGTAAGTCGGCTGATTCGCCATCGCCAGCACTTCGCCGGTCTTAACGTCAAGGACAACGACAGAACCGGACCTGGCATTGTGTGTTTTGACCGCCGCCTTCAAGGTTCGATACGCGAGGTATTGCAAACGCAGATCGATACTCGTGCGCAGGTCCTTACCGTGATGCGGTGGACGAATGCTCTCGACGTTTTCGATGGAGCGACCGAGACGGTCTTTCAGCACGCGCTTGGCACCTGGCTCACCTTCAAGCCAGTGGTTCATCGCGAGTTCCAGGCCTTCCTGACCCTCATCATCAATATTCGTGAAGCCGACTAGATGCCCGGTAACTTCCGACGCCGGGTAGTAACGACGGTATTCGCGCTGCACATTGATGCCCGGCAATTTCATGGCCATTACACGCTGCGCGTCACTCGGGTTCAGGTGTCGTTTCAGATATAGGAACTCTTTATCCATGCTGCGCGTGATTCGCCGCATCAGAACTTCGGGCTTTAGCTGTAGCACCTTGGCAAGTTGCGGAATTTTGTCGACCGCACTCGCGAACTCTTTAGGGTTAACCCAGATGCTGTCAACGGGCGTGCTAATAGCGAGAGGCTCGCCGTTGCGATCGAAAATGGTGCCGCGGTGCGCGGAAATTGACTCGGTTCGCAGGTGACGGGTATCGGCCTGTCGATTCAGGAACTCTTTATCGAGAACCTGCAGGTAAACGGCACGCGCGACCAACGACGATGCGAAAAATGCGAAAAATGCCATTACTAGCGTCACTCTGCCTACGAAGCGTCGTGCAGTTTGTTGTTTTGTCTCCGCGCCTCGTGTCATGGCCGTTCAATTACGTAGATTTCCGTGGCTTCCGGTCGCACAAGTGACAGGTCATCCGTAGCGACCCGTTCAATTCGTGCATGTGTGGCCCAGGTGCTTTGTTCAATCTGCAACTGACCCCATTCAATGTTCAGGTCATCACGCCTGTGCGTGAGCCCTTCCAGCTCGACGAACAACTTTCTCGATTCGTGTTTTGTGTAGACCAGCGCCATAGCAGTCAGGACACAGACGACTGCAAATACGAAGACGAGTAAGAAAGGCTGTCGTGAAGTCACTGCTTGCATCACATGCGCTCCGCGATCCGCAGTCGCGCACTGCGTGCACGACGATTCACTTCGATCTCTTCCCTCGAGGCGACGATCACCTTACCAACGGTTCTTAATTTCGGCTGAACCTCTTCCGGTATTGACGGCATTCCCCGGTATTGCTCAGGCTCCCGTGATGCATCTCGCATGAAACGCTTCACGATTCGATCTTCAAGAGAATGGAAACTGATCACGCACAATCTGCCGCCCTTCTTCAGCACGTCAATTGACTGTTCGAGCACCGCTGTTAGCTGTTCGAGTTCGCCGTTGATCGCGATACGAATCGCCTGAAATGTCTTTGTCGCCGGGTGCTTCTTTTGTGCACGCGCTTTGGCAGGTACGGCTGCCTCGACTATCCCGGCAAGCTGCCCTGTCGTTTCGATTCGCGTATGCACACGTGCATCACAGATGGCACGCGCAATTCGCACTGCGTGAATTTCCTCACCAAATTGTCGCAATACTCGAATCAACTCTTGTTGTTCCACATGCTGAATAAAATTACTTGCCGACGTGCCTGAGTCCGGGTCCATTCGCATATCGAGCGGGCCGTCGCGGAGGAAACTGAAGCCGCGATGGGCTTCATCCAGTTGCGGCGAGGAGACGCCCAGGTCGAAGAGCAATCCGTCGACTTCTCCGCACAGGTTTCTTTCACTAATGAAGTTCTTAAGTTGCGCAAGTTCGCCCCTGATTAATTCGAAACGCGGATCGTCAGTCAGGGCTTTCGGTGCTGAAGCTATTGCGTCCGGGTCTCGATCAATACCGATCAATCTTCCAGTCGAATTCAATCGCTTCAGTATTTCCCCGCTATGACCACCGCGACCGAACGTTCCATCGACGTAACAGCCGTCTTGTTTTATTTCCAGTCCCTCAAGGACTGGCCCCAGCAGCACCGGGACATGCTCGTTGCTGCTCATGCCAGGATCTACTCCCTAGAAAGAAATCGATTCGAGGTCGGCGGGCATTTCACCGTCGTCCTCTTCTGAAAGCCACTCGTCGCGCTTCTCGTTCCAGGTTGTTTCATCCCACAATTCAAACTTGTTGCCCTGACCAATCAACATTCCCCGCTTTGTCAGGCTCGCGAATTCGCGCAGCTCTTTGGAAATCAGGATTCGTCCGTTCGCATCCATGTCGATATCGGTCGCGTAACCGACCATAATTCGCACTATTCGACGTGCGACCTTATTCATACTGGGTAGACGCACCAGCTTCTGCTCGAGCTCTTCCCAGTCGGGCAGTGGATAAACGAGGAGGCAATGGTCTTTATCCACAGTCACTATCAATTGGCCATCACAACGGCCAGACAACCGCTCCCGGTACCGGGTCGGTATTGCCATACGCCCCTTGGGGTCGAGTGATACTTTGGTTGCGCCTCTAAACACGGTCGTTCGGACTTGCCGGGGATCGCTCTTCTGGCGCGATACCCGGGCTGGATGCCCATTTCCTCCCACTTTTTTCCACTTTTCAACACTATAGGGACGGCCCCGATGGTGGTCAACAACGCTGCTTAATTAGTTGTTGTTGTACAGGGACTTAGAGGCAATCTGGTGGCCCAAAAAGGGCGAAAAGTGGCAAGGTTCGCGCTAATAAAATCAGTAATTTATGCGTACTTCCTCGACGAGCCCTTAGAATCGGGCCTGAAAACGGCGACAGGCGCTCTGTTGCGTCGAATTCTGAACTGATTTGCGCAAATGCGCCGAACGTGGCGTCGGCAACTGATAGATTATTATAACTGTTTGTTTTAGAAAGAAAAACAGAAGGTGAGAAAGCCGGAGCCAGCAATAAGCCGGGTTCTGTCATCGACAACCATTCATCTGGGATAGCTGTCACCAGCTACCTCAAGCAACCTACCCGGGAGTCCGTTCGGAACCGACGGTGGGCAACACCCAAACACCCCTATTGGGGGTGTTGTGCGTTGCCCTACTCCCCTATTTGGTCTTGCTCCGGGCGGGGTTTACCGTGCCGCGAGCTGTTACCAGTCGCGCGGTGCGCTCTTACCGCACCTTTTCACCCTTACCGGCCAAGGTCCTGAGGACGATTTCCGGCGGTATATTTTCTGTGGCACTTTCCATGGGCTCACGCCCCCCAGGCGTTACCTGGCGCCCTGTCCGAAGGAGCCCGGACTTTCCTCTATAGCGAACGACAGCCCCCTATAGCGATTGTCTGGCCAACTCCGGCTTTCTCGGTACCAGATTCTATCAGCTATCGTTACTCTTTAGCTGCAAAAGACGATCGTACAGCGCATTGCGCTTTTCACCGGTCGCCTCGGCCGCCACCCTGGCCGCGTCCCTGGCGGAAAGGTGGTTGGAAAGTGCCCGTAACAAGCGATCAATTTCCAGCGGTGATTCCTCCGCCTCAGCTGAACCAGCAACCACGATCACGAATTCGCCCTTGCCAACAATTGATTTATCGTCAATTAATCGCTGCAGTTCGCCAAGCGGTTCCTGAACGCATTGCTCATGAATTTTAGTCAGCTCTCGCCCTATGAATGCCTGCCGATCCGATCCAAGAATGTCGACCATGTCAGCAATGCACTCTTTGATGCGGTGCACTGATTCGTAAAACACCATCGTTCGCTGCTCATATGTGAGACTCGCCAATAGCGATTTTCGCGCCGCCTGTTTGGACGGCAAGAATCCTTCGAAGCAAAAGCGGTCAGTCGCGATTCCAGCGCAGGAAAGCGCGGCTGTTACAGCGCTCGCACCAGGAATAGGCGAAACAGCGACGTTGTTGTTGTGCGCTTCTCTTACCAGTCGAAATCCGGGATCACTGACCAGCGGTGTGCCAGCATCACTGACCAATGCGACGGAATCGCCATCCAGAAGCGTCTTGATAATGCCGCCGACAACTTTTTCTTCGTTGTGATCGTGCAAGGCTAAAAGTCGGGTTTTGCAGCCGATATGCATTAGCAATCGCCCGGTGTGCCGGGTATCCTCGGCTGCAATAAGACTCACCTCAGCGAGCATCTTAAGTGCCCGCGGTGTCAGATCTTCAAGATTGCCGATCGGCGTTGCAACAACATAGAGTGTGCCGCTCATCTGGCGCTGGACCCTTTAATTTGAGTTGGATAGAAAACTTTGATTCATCGACATCCTGCAGGTAAATCACGTTCGCTGGCAAGCATCGTCGCGTTGTTACTCGTCTCTTTGCTCTTAGGTGCCTGTGGGACGACCGGCCTGGGCGGCTTATCGGGATCCGGAGAATATCGTGCCGAACGACTGGCCAATGATGGCCGCCACGATGACGCCGCAGGTATTTATATTGGATTGGCCGCTGACGAAGCGGGGCTGGAACGCGACCGATTGACCTTATTGGCGGTTGAACAATGGCTGGACGCCGGCGATGTCATGCGAGCCCGCCGGGCTTTCCTGAGTGTTCAAAGACCCGACTCCGGCCCTCTGCTGCCTATCTGGAATAGCAACTCGGCTGCAATGTCTTTGTATCGCGGCGATGCGGACGAAGCACTTCTGGTACTGGAACCGATGAGTCGACGTTCGCTGAGCTTGCGCGATCGACTGCGGGTTGAGGCCTTGCGTGCCGATGCCTGGATTCAAAAACAGGACCCAGCGCGCGCTGTGGAGTTAATGAGGCAACGTGAAACCTGGCTCGACAGCTCTCGTGATATAGAACGGAACCGCATCCGGCTTTGGCAGGGTTTGTTATTCAGCAATCCGCTGGTATTACGGGAAGCCGCTCAGTTAACCACTGATGAGGTGACGCGTGGTTGGCTCACATTGGGTTCGCTGGCAACCTCGACCGGACAACAGGGTGTCGGCTGGAGCAATGGGATCTTTCGCTGGCGCGAGGCGAACCCCGGACACCCCGCTCTCGGTGTCATTGGAGAAGCCGAAATATTTGATCGTGAGTTGCTTGAATACCCACGACAGGTTGCCCTGCTATTACCGCTCTCAGGTCGATCCGCCGCAGCGGGCAAGGCGATTCAAAACGGCTTTCTGGGCGCATATTTCGCCACGGCCGGCGCGCTCGATGATCAACAATCGGTCCGAATTTATGATGTAAATTCTGACGGCGGTGCGAGTGCGGCCTATCAGAACGCGGTCGCCGATGGTGCCGAATTCGTCGTTGGACCACTGTTGAAGAAGAACGTAACCGAACTCGCCAATGATATTTTGGTTCCCGTCCCGGTGCTGACACTGAACTATCTTCCAGATGACACGCTAGCTCCTCCGGGCCTGTACCAGTTCGCACTTGCGCCGGAAGATGAGGCCGCATCTGCAGCGGTTCGCGCACTCGGCGACGGTTACACACGGGCCGTAGCGCTGGTACCCAACAATGATTGGGGCCGACGTGTATTACAGGGTTTTGCGACGGAGTTTGAAGGTCTCGGCGGCACGCTGCTCGACTACAGAAGCTACACGCCGGATGTTCAGGACTTCTCCAACGAAATCGAAACCCTGATGGGCCTCAGCGGAAGCGTACAGCGTTACCAGCGTATGCGAGCCAACATTGGTACCAGCCTGCAATTCGATCCGCGGCGGCGTCAGGATGCGGAGTTCATCTTTCTGGCTGCCGCGGCAGGACCTGCACGGTTGCTCAAGTCACAGCTCAAGTTCCATTATTCAGGTGATTTGCCAGCGTACTCAACGTCATCGGTAAATTCGCTGGATGGGCGATCCAATTCAGATCTCAACGGCATCATGTTCGCTGACACACCGTGGTTAGTTGACCCACAGCCCTGGATCCGTTATTTGCCGCAAACCTATTCGGAATACTGGCCAGAAGAACGTCGTCTTGGCCGGCTGCACGCGATGGGCTACGACGCCTACAATCTGATCGCTTCACTGTACGCCTATCGCGGTGGTGAGATGGCGGAACTTGACGGTGCAACGGGCGAGCTGATTCTTGATCAACAAGGTCGTATCCACCGACGCCTGGCCTGGGCGCAATATCAACGTGGAGAAGCAGTCGCTTTGCCGGACCAGGAAGAAATCGGCGGCCCCATTCAGGACATCAGCGACGACGGCACACCGATAAGGCCGGAAGTGGCTGATGATGCACCGTGGGACGCCGAACCACAGGAACTGTAGGCCGGCAGGCGGAACAGCTGGCATTTAACTTCCTGGTCGAACGTGACCTTCGACCAGTTGCTCGTAATTTCCACTCCCGTGGTGGCGAAATCGACCTAATCATGCTCGACGGAGATTGTCTGGCGTTTGTAGAAGTTCGATACCGGGCATCCGCGGCATTCGCACCGGCGAGTCACACGGTCGATATCCACAAACAACGGAAAATAATCCGTACGGCTGCCATGTTCGTCACAAGAAACAGTCACTTCTCAACTTATACTATGCGTTTCGATGTCGTTGCCATCGAAGGACCTGCCGGCGAAACCGTCGATTGGATCAAGGACGCTTTTCGGCCGAATAACTCAACCCTGTAGCAATCTGCTGATAGAATCCGGCAGAGGAAAACCGAGCGGAGAGACCATGGATCCTGTAGCCCGAGTTCGCGAGCATTTTGCGGAAAGCATAGCCACTAAAGAAACCGCGGCTGAGCAGATCGCCGAGAGTGTCGCGGCCGCAGGTCGCGTATTGAGTGATGCACTGCTTGATGACGGCAAGATATTGAGTTGTGGCAATGGCGGATCAGCGGCAGATTCACAGCACTTCTCGTCTGAACTCCTCAACCGCTTCGAAATGGAACGTCCCGGACTACCCGCCATTGCGTTGACGACAGATAGTTCGACACTCACCTCAATATCTAACGACTATTCGTACGAAGAAATATTTTCCAAACAAGTCCGCGCACTCGGCAAAGAACAGGATATTCTGCTGGGAATATCGACATCGGGTAATTCAGAAAACGTCATCCGCGCAATCGCAGCCGCACACGAGCGCGGTATGAGGGTTGTCGCACTAACCGGTCGCGATGGTGGACGCATGGCCGA
>JAJFKQ010000091.1 GCA_021773155.1 Woeseiaceae bacterium
CGTACAACGCGGCCGGAGTGGACAATACGGACGTTGTCACCGTTGCGAACGTCAATCGGCAAATGCCGGGAACAAGTTACTTCGAACAAGCTGTGAAATTTCTGGATGCCCGACCACAGGCGAGTGAGGAAGCAAAATGAACACAAGTGCCATCAAGGTCGCCGTTGTAACGGGCGGCGGCCATGGTATCGGCCGCGCGCTTAGTCGCCGACTTGCAGCGGATGGTGCGAAGGTTGTTGTTGTCGATATCGAAGGCGATGCTGCGGAGACCGTAGCAACCGGGATCGGTGGCGTTGCGAAACAGATCGATGTTAGCGATGAAGCGGCAATGGCGCGCCTTGTTGATGAAGTTGAGGCAGACGTCGGGCCGATAGATATGTTCATTTCGAACGCAGGTGTTGGCTTCGGCGATGGCGAAAGCGGCGCGGTATCTGCGGAGGGTGGTATGAACCCTATTGCTGATCGATGGAATGCAAGCTGGAACGTGAATGTCATGGCGCAGGTTTATGCTGCCCGCGCGGTAATTCCAAAAATGCTGCAGCGCGGTGGCGGTTACATCATCAATACGGCCTCTGCAGCGGGACTGCTTAGCCAGATCGGCGATGCAGCCTATTCAGCGACGAAACACGCGTCGGTGGGATTTACTGAAGCACTCGCGATTGATTATGGCGACGAAGGCATAAAAGTATCTGTCGTCTGTCCCCAGGCGGTAGCAACGCGGTTGATCGGCATGGAAGATGATTCAGGTGCGACGGAAGGTGGCTTCAACGGTAATGCAGTGGATGGCATCATGCAGGCAGATGAGGTCGCCAACATCATTATCGATCAGGCTCTGGAAGGCCGCTTCATGATTCTGACGCACCCACAGGTCACGACTTACATACAGCGGAAAACCGGCGATTATGATCGCTGGATCGGCGGCATGAGGAAATTCAGGCGTTCGCTAGCCAGCGACGATTGAGTCACGAATCTCGTCAAGTTTCGGTTTGAGTTTCGGCTGCTGCTTGCCGAGACAGTGTTTATCGCGCGGGCAGTTGGAGCTGCGCTGACAAATAATGGTCGCGTCTTTGTCGCTCCCGTCCTCGATCCAGCCGATGTTCAGGATTTTTGATATGCTCTCGAGTTGTTTCCGTGCCTCAACCGGAATGGGTGCGGAACCACCACCCCGATTGCAACTGGACTCGATCATGTCGATTGTCTTCTTTGGATCGATATTCTGTGCGGCCAGCGCCGGCGCGAGATCCACGCCCGCACACAATACATGCGGGTTTCCGGCTGCATCCTTGCTGCGGATCGACTGACAGCAATACAGGCGCTTGTCGTCGCCACTTCGCAACACGGATATTTGTGATGAGGGTTTGTTCGAAGTTGTATTAAGCATTCTGAACACCGCCCAGTGCTGGCACGGGTCTGACACCATCGTCATATTGCCCCACGGCAGCGGAATGCCATTGCCTCGATAAACGGCGCGAAGATTGCCAGGCGGATAGGCATCAAAGTAGTGCCAGTGCGGATACGGCGATACGCTCGGCATACGCCGCATAACCAGCGTGTTGGTTAAATCAATCTTATCTCCCGCATCGATCGCATAGGAGTGCTTGGCCAGAAATTGCCGGAAGGCCGTTTTCGGAGCGAGCAGCGCCGCCGCGAAATAGCTGCACTCAAAATCTCGCCAGGCGAACAGCACATCTTTGGCATCAACGTTCTCAGTGTCGGCATCATATCGGCGGCCACTGACGCGGCCACCTGAGACTTGCGGTGCGCGAGCGCCGTCACCGTCATGCAAGACCATGTGTGCAATGTGATTCGCGAGATCGTACTTGAGCCGGGAGGGACTCTTTTCAAGAGATCGATTGAGGTACACCTTATTCGGCGCGTCATAAAAAGAGCGCACCAGCATATTGAGTGGTGCGTCGGTATCGCCTTTGTCCTTAAACGAATTCTTATCGAACCATTCGACCTCCAGGCCCAGGTCCTTCGCGATCGAAAAAACGTCTTCAACTCGCAACGGAAACTGCTTCTTGCCAATACTTTCTGCCGCTCGCTCGATGTCCGGAAAGCGGTTTTGGCTGGCCTCCTGATGCGCGCGAATCAGCAGATGTGCGAATTGCCGTCCGGTAGTACCTGTCTGCGCGAGGAGTTCCGGAATCGCCAATTGCAACAGGCTGTCTGAAAACAGGAAGCCAGGCTCCAGTGGCATGCCGCGTACGGCTGCGCGAGGTGCCGTATCGATCGCTTCCCCATCGAGTGACTCGTCGAAAAACCAGCTCAGGTCCTTCTGAAAGATCTCGGCGATGATCTGCAGCAGCCGCTCGGATGGCACGCGTTTACCGTTTTCGATCATCGACAGATAAGACACTGATGGCCCGGCTTCGGCATCGATTTGCACGCAGCGTACCGACAAATCCTCGAGCGTTAAGTTGTTGCGCTTTCGCAAGCTCTTGATTTTGGTGCCGAGGAAGTGGGCCTTCCGCTTGAGTCCGTGATGTAGTGCCATGATGCTACTCTTGTGAAATTGACAGTGTGAAATTTTCGCTGTGAAATTTTAACGATCTCCCGAGTAGTATAGCGCAAGTACCTGCACGCAGGAGAGGAGTTGTCATGTCCGTTAAAGAGCAAATCACTAAACTTGAAGACGAGTGGGCAAACAGTCCGCGCTGGAAGGGAATCACCCGTAGTTACAGTGCCGAGGATGTCGTCAAGCTTCGCGGCACGGTTCAGATTGAGCACACTCTGGCTCGCCTCGGCAGTGAGAAGTTCTGGCGTTTGATCAACCAGGACGACCCGGTGTGCGGACTCGGTGCATTAACCGGTAATCAGGCTATTCAGGAAGTTCAGGCTGGCCTCAAGGCCATTTATTGTTCTGGTTGGCAGGTTGCGGGCGACGGCAATAGCGCCGGCGAAATGTATCCCGACCAGAGTCTGTATCCGGTCGATTCTGTGCCAAAAATGGTTGAGCGTATTAACAACGCTTTCATTCGCACCGACGAAATTCACGCGCTCAACGGTGATGACAGCATTGACTGGTTTCCGCCGATCATCGCGGATGCCGAAGCGGGCTTTGGCGGCAACCTGAACGCGTTTGAACTCATGAAGAGCATGATCAAAGCGGGTGCCTCCGGCGTTCATTTCGAAGACCAGCTTTCATCAGCCAAGAAATGCGGCCATATGGGTGGCAAGGTCCTGGTACCGACGCATGAGGCCGTTGCCAAGCTCAATGCTGCGCGACTTGCTGCCGACGTTTGTGGTGTTCCGACCGTCTTGCTCGCACGCACTGATGCCGATGCCGCCAATCTGATTACGTCCGATTCAGATGAGCGCGATCACGACTTTATAACGGGTGAGCGCACACCGGAAGGTTTCTATCGTACAACTTCGGGTATGGACCAGGCGATCGCACGTGGCTTGGCTTACGCGTCGTATGCAGATCTGATCTGGTGCGAAACGTCAAAACCGGACCTGGAACAGGCGCAGAAGTTCGCCGATGCGATCCATGCAGAATTCCCCGACCAGTTGCTCGCGTACAATTGCTCGCCGTCATTTAACTGGCAGGCGAACCTCGACGATGACACGATGAAGATATTTCGTGAGGAGCTCGGCAAGATGGGCTACAAATTCCAGTTCATCACATTGGCTGGTTGGCATGCGCTGAACTCCAGTATGTTCAATCTGTGTCGTGCTTATAAGGAAGACGGCATGTATGCTTACTCCAAGTTGCAGCAGCAGGAATTTGCTGACGAGAAGCACGGCTTTCGCGCCGCCAAGCACCAGTCCTTTGTTGGCGCCGGATATTTCGACGCAGTGCAAAATACGATTATGGCAGGTTTGTCATCGACGACAGCACTTGACGGTAGCACCGAAGAGGAACAGTTCGTCGCTTGACCTTTTGATACGGTAGATCAAATGGCAGTAGATGAACGACGGGTTATCGGTGGGCTGAGTGTGAGTACGGTTTTTCACGACTTCGTGGAAACCGAACTTCTGCAGGCCATTGGGTTCGACCCCGCGACATTCTGGAACGGGGTTGAGGCTATCGTCAGTGACCTGACTCCGGTCAATCGCGAATTGCTGAAGACTCGCGACGACCTGCAGGCGAAGATTGATGCTTGGCATTCGGCCCGACCCGGCAAAGACTGGCAGCACGCTGAGTACGTCGAATTCCTGACCGATATCGGTTACCTGAAACCATCGGACGCATTTCCGGCGATCGAGACGCAGAATGTCGATCCGGAAATCGCCGAGATCGCCGGTCCGCAGCTGGTAGTGCCCGTTAGCAATGCCCGTTTTGCAATCAACGCTGCCAATGCCCGCTGGGGTAGCCTTTACGACGCCCTGTACGGAACTGATGTTATTCCCGAAACACAAGGGCAGGAGCGCGACGGCGGTTACAAGCCGGCCCGCGGTGCGGCGGTCATTCGTTACGCGACCGACTTTCTCGATAAAGCGCTGCCACTGGATGGCGTCAGTCACTCGGATGTGAACGCATACGGCCTCGATCACACGGATGACGGGTGTCGATTTGTCGCAGCTCAAGCGAACGGCGAAACCAATGGCCTGAAAGATCCAGGCCAGTTCGTTGCTTGTACCGAACAGAAAGAGCGTTGTTGTTACCTGTTCCAGAATCACGGCCTGCACATTGAGATACAGATCGACCCGAACCACCCAATCGGCAAGGAAGCGACGGGCAATGTTGCCGACGTGATCCTCGAATCTGCGGTGACTACCATTCAGGACTGCGAAGACTCCGTTGCCGCCGTCGACGCCGAAGACAAGGTCGGCGTATATCGCAACTGGCTTGGTCTCATGCAGGGTGATCTTGAGGCAACTTTCACAAGAAGCGGTAAGGAGTCGACTCGTACTCTTGCCAAAGATCGAATCTATCAGGCCGTCGATGGCAGCGAGCTCGTGTTGTCCGGGCGTAGCTTATTGCTGGTTCGTAATGTCGGTCACCTGATGACAAGCGACGCCATTCTGGACTCTGATGGACAGGAAGTGTTCGAAGGTATCCTCGACGCGATTATTACTACAGCGTGTGCGTTGACTGATCGTAAACGTGACGGGCTGCTCCCCAACAGTCGGGCAGGTAGTATTTATATCGTCAAACCAAAAATGCACGGTCCGAGTGAAGTTGCGTTCACCGATACTTTGTTCGGCCGCGTCGAGCGGTTGTTTGAACTTGAGGCCGACTCGATCAAGGTCGGCATCATGGACGAAGAGCGCCGCACGACGGTCAATCTCCCGGCGTGCATTGGTGCCGTCAAGAATCGCGTTGTCTTCATCAATACGGGTTTTCTGGACCGAACCGGCGACGAGATTCACACCAGCATGCAGGCGGGTGCCGTATTGCCGAAAGAAGTCATCAAGTCGCAACCCTGGATTACCGCCTACGAAGACTGGAACGTCGATGTCGGAATACGTTGCGGTTTGCCGGGCAAGGCGCAGATTGGCAAAGGCATGTGGCCGAAACCCGATGAAATGAAGCAAATGGTGGACACCAAGCAGGTCCATCCGGAGGCTGGCGCAAATTGTGCGTGGGTACCGTCGCCAACAGCGGCGACATTGCACGCGATACACTATCACGTAGTGGACGTTCGAAAGGTGCAGGAGCGACTCGCAAAGCGAGAGTTGGCAAGCCTGGACGATATATTGACGCCGCCTTTAATGTGCCCAAGCCAGTTGTTCCCCGAAGAAATTCAAAACGAATTGAATAACAATGCACAAGGCATTCTGGGCTACGTTGTACGCTGGATTGATTTCGGCGTTGGTTGTTCGAAAGTGCCGGATATTGACGATGTTGGCCTTATGGAGGACCGCGCAACTCTGCGGATCTCAAGCCAGCATATTGCTAACTGGTTGTTGCACGAAGTGGCCAGTAAAGAGCAAGTGCTTGAGACTTTTGAGCGAATGGCAGAAGTCGTCGACAATCAGAATGAGGGTGATGCATCATACGTCCGTATGAGTGACAACTTTGACAGTAGCATCGCTTTCCAGGCCGCCTGCGCATTGGTGTTCGAAGGCTGTGATCAGCCGAACGGCTACACCGAGCCCCTCCTGCACAAGTTTCGCCAGCAAAAGAAAGCGGAGCTTGCCTGCTAGCCTGTCGACGTGAGTCCACTTCGAACAGGTTTTCTGTTTGCCGCTCTGGTATCCACCAATTCCTTTGCCGATGAAAATCTGACCATCGCTGTTGCGAGTAACTTTCAGGCGACGGTAAATGAAATCGCGGCCGAGTTTATGGCAGTCACTAAAATACCGGTCCGCATTAGCTCCGGTTCGACGGGAAAGCTTTATGCGCAAATAGTTAATGGCGCACCGTACGATGTTTTTCTCGCGGCTGATTCAGCACGGCCAAAACTTCTTGAAGAAGCCGGCGCAGCCGTTAAAGGATCGCGAATAACCTATGCGACAGGCGCACTGGTACTGTGGTCGGCGGATAGTGCGCTGAAGAACAAAGATTGTCTTGCGGTGCTCAAGTCAGGATCTTACCGACGACTTGCCATAGCCAATCCGCTAACCGCGCCATATGGTCTTGCCGCGAAGGAATTTCTGCAAGCCGCCGGCCTGTTCGACGAGGCTGAGAATCGAATCGCCTACGGAGAGAATATTTCGCAGGCGCTGCAGTTTGTCGTGACGGGCAATGCGACGTTGGGTTTGATCGCGATGTCACAAGTGAAGGGTAGGCTGCCAGTCACTGCGAGCTGTTCCTGGAATGTACCATCGACCATGCACTCCGCTCTCGATCAACAGGCGGTTCTGTTGAGTGGGTCAGATAACGCTGACGCGGCACGAAAATTCATGAACTTCTTACAAACAACACAAGTTGCGATGATTCTTGAGCATCGCGGTTACACTGTTCCTGAATGATGGACTTCGGACCCCTTTGGCTTTCTGCGCAACTGGCACTCGTCACAACGGCGATCCTGATTATTCTTGGTGCTCCCCTGGCATGGTGGTTGTCGCAGACAAGATCCAGATGGCAACCGGTCGTACAGGCAATCGTGGCGATGCCGATCGTGCTTCCGCCAACAGTATTGGGTTTTTATCTCCTGATCGTCCTCGGACCAAACGGTGCCATAGGTAGCTGGTGGGTAAAACTCACTGGCGATACGTTGACGTTCTCCTTCACGGGATTGGTCATCGCTTCTTGTATTTACAGCCTGCCATTTGCTGTTCAACCGATGCAGAACGCATTCGAGTCGCTATCGAAGAGAAACCTGGAAGCAGCGTGGACACTCGGCGCTTCGAAGTTGGACGCATTCTTTTCCGTTGCGGTGCCACTATCGATTCGTGGTTTTGTAAGCGCCATCGTTCTTGCGTTCGCTCACACCCTCGGCGAGTTCGGCGTCGTGCTTATGGTTGGCGGTAACATTCCGGGCGAAACACGCGTTGTTTCTATCGCGATTTATGATCATGTCGAAACGCTCGACTACGCCTCGGCACATCAGCTCTCTCTGGCACTGATCGTTTTCGCGTTCGTCACGTTGTTCAGCATGTTCCTGATAAACCGTCGTTGGCAGGCACGATGAGCATCGTTGAGCTGAAATATTCGATCCAGAAGGGTGACTTTCACCTTGCGGTCGACACTGAAATTCCAACGACCGGTATCACTGGCATCTTTGGCGAGTCCGGGTCGGGCAAGACAACTTTGCTGCGGTGCATCGCGGGCCTTGAGCGCTCGGAAGGCGGTTCTTCGCAGCCTGTGCACCAACGCCGCATCGGTTATGTTTTTCAGGAGCCGCAATTATTCGCGCACCTCTCGGTCCGAAAAAACATCGAGTTCGGCATGCGGCGAAACCCGGATGCATCAGACCGTACCGATGAGGTCTCGAGACTGCTGGAAGTCAATGAGCTACTGGGTCGCTCGGTTGCTGATCTGTCTGGTGGCGAAGCACAGCGGGTCTCTATTGCCCGCGTGTTGTGCCAGTCGCCGCAGCTCATTCTTATGGATGAGCCATTATCGGCACTGGATGAGCGCCGCCGCAACGAGGTCCTGCCGTATCTCGACCGGTTGCACGAGGAGTTGTCGGTACCGATCATTTACGTCAGTCACAATATCGACGAAATATGCCGGCTTAGCGATCATCTTATCGTGCTCGACAATGGCAAGGTTGTTGCGGAAGGTGACTTGCAGACTATGCTGGCGCGTATTGATTTGCCACAACTGGGTGGCCGCAACGCAGGAGCCGTTCTGAACGCAACGCAGTCACGTTACGATGATGAGTTCGATCTGACCTTGTTCGGGTTTTCTGGCGGCGAAATCTGGGTGCCCGGACGTCATGACTCGTCAAGGACAAGATTACGGATCCGTGCCAGCGATATTAGCTTAAGTCGAAGCCCTGCTGAGTCGAGCACGATATTGAATATTCTTCCCGCCACTATCGAAGCGATCGCAGCGGAGACCACGTCGGCGGAACTCGTCAGGCTGAGTTTGGGCGACGATTGCCTCGTCGCTCGAATTACGAGACGGTCACTACAACGGTTAGAGCTGCAGGTCGGTGACAAGGTCTATGCGCAAATAAAATCAGTGACTGTTCGCCGCTGAGAGCAGGTCTTGAAACGATTCCTCAGTGACTTCTTCGGGTAAGCGCTTGATCACGTGTTCTTCGATCTCAACGGGCCACGTTCCGATCATGCAGGCGATGGTTACGTACAGCCCTTGCAGGGAGACAATGTCCAGAACCTGCTCCTCGGAAAAAAACGTTTCGAGTCTCGTTCGGGTCGTGTGATCAATGGCGTGGTCGGTAATGAGTTGATCAACAGCGTCTAGCAGCACCGCGTCCTTGTCGCTCCACGCTAAAGACGTGGGCCCTTCGGCGACACGATAAATCTCGTCAAGCGTCAACCCTGTCGCGAGACCGCGATCAACATGGGCTGCCCACTCGTACCACGCCTTCATTTGCACAGCGACGCGTAGAATGACCAGTTCACACTCTCGCTGCTTGAGGTCGCCACCCTTCACCGAGTACATCCGATAATTCCACCACGCTTTCAGCAATGCCGGGTGATTGGCCAGCAGGCAATGAATCTGGATCGGACGCCCATGCATGTCATCAATAACGTATTGCAACGATGGGTCCCATTGATCAGGGGGCAGGGGTTTCATACGAGTTTCCTGTAGCGCCAGATGGCCAGATGCAATCTACGTCAAGTTGTCAGTACACTCAAACTCATCACCGCCCGTAGCAACCGGTGTAAGATGTCCGCCGCACTCTTGATCGGTGGCACGTTGATGGCGGTAGAAGACAGACTTGTTGGAATAATCGGTGGCATGGGCCCGGATGCGACTGTGGACTTTATGTCGCAGATTTTGCAAGTGACGCCGGCAAGTACGGACCAGGACCACGTCCGCATGGTGGTCGAGAACAACCCCCGAATTCCGAGCCGGCAAGCAGCCATACGTGGGGAAGGAGAGAGTCCCGGGCCGGCGATAGCGGCTATTGCTGCTCGACTGGAAGCGATGGGCGCAGAGTTTCTGGTTATGCCGTGTAACCTGGCGCATGCGTGGCAAGACGACATCGAAGCGGCGGTCAGTATTCCGTTCATCAGTATTGTCGAAGAGTCCGTGCGTAAGGCGCTGGATCGCAGTGACGATGCGAGCGCCATAGGATTGATGACGACACCAGGCTGTTCCACCGCCGGCCTGTATCAGCGGGCGTTGGCGGCAGCGGGGCGGCCGGTAATTACCCAGACCCCGGACGAGCTTGCGGAGGCTATGTCGTTTGTCGAGCAAATTAAAGGCGGCAACCAGTCGCAGGAGGTCGCGTTGGGGTTGCGAGACCTGGCGGATCAGCTGGTTGATCGTGGCGCAAGAGTCTTGATCGCAGCGTGCACGGAGTTTCCGCTGGTCCTGGATGAATCGATGTTCGACGTAGCGTTTATTTCGTCGACCGATATGCTTGCAAGAAAAACAGTCGCAATAGCTTTAGGCAAAGACGAACTACAGTAACTAACAAGGAATAGATTATGCAGTTGTCAAAATTCGCGCGCGTATCACTCGCACACCTGCCAACGCCGTTGGAGCATTTGCCACGACTCAGTGAACATCTTGGCGGTCCGGACATCTACGTTAAGCGCGATGACTGCACGGGCCTTGCGACCGGTGGCAACAAGACCCGGAAGCTCGAGTTCTCGATGGGTGAGGCTGTCGAACAGGGCGCCGATACCATCATTACGGTTGGAGCGATCCAGTCCAATCACGTCCGGCAAACGGCAGCGGCGGCGTGCAAACTTGGAATGGCCTGCGAAGTGTTGCTTGAACACCGCGTTGGACAGCCCAGCGAAACGTACACGACCTCTGGAAATGTTTTTCTGGACAAAATCTTCGGCGCGAACCTGCGTGAGCATCCTGGTGGAACGGACTTCGATGTTGAGATGGGGGCCATCGCAGAAGAAGTGCGTGCAAAGGGTGGCACTCCCTACATTATCCCTGGCGGCGCATCGAACACGGTCGGTGCTTTGGGTTACGTTGGCTGCGGCATCGAATTACTCGAACAGCTTTCCGAACAAGGTCTGAAAATCGATCATCTCGTCACCGCGACCGGCAGTGCCGGGACGCACGCCGGTCTCGCGGTTGGACTACGCGGCAGCGGCAGCGATATTCCGATACTGGGCATCGGCGTGAATGCGCCGCAGGACGTACAGGAAGAGCGTGTTTACGACCTGGCGGTTGATACAGCAGAACTTGTTGGCGCTCCGGGCTGTGTCGCGCGTGAGGACATCATTGCCGACTGCAATTACATTGGTCCTGGCTACGGTGAGCCGACAGAGTCTATGAATGAGGCAGTACTCATGCTGGCTCGTTTGGAGGGCTTGTTATTCGATCCCGTTTATAGTGGCAAGGCACTCGCGGGCATGATCGACTACGTACGCCAGGGTCGTTTCATCAAAGGTCAGAAAATCGTGTTCCTGCATACGGGTGGCTCTGCCGGATTGTTCGCGTACGCAGACGCGCTGGCATTGTAGGGTCCTGTGACGAAATTCGTCGCACTGTTGCGTGGCATCAATGTTGGTGGAAAAAACAGTCTGCCAATGGAAGATCTTCGTGAGCTGCTCGCGAAGCTTGGTTGTGGAGATGTCGCGACTTACATCCAGAGCGGCAACGCGGTATTCAGGTACAAGGATGATGCAGCAAAGTTGCCTGAGTTAATCGCCACCGAAATCGATTCGTGTTTCGGGTTCAGGCCGTCTGTCATGGTGCTGACGGCAGATGAGTTTGATGCTGTCGCCAAGGCAAACCCGTTCATTGCGGAAGCTTCCGAACCGAAATTTCTGCACGTCTGGTTCGTGCGTGAGCCCACAACACGTGCGAATACAACGCGTATGAGTGAGCTCGAATCCGGTGGTGAGAAGTTTTTGCTGACCGATACGGCAGTCTATTTGTACGCGCCTGATGGCGTCGGGCGCTCAAAGCTGGCCGCTGGGATGGAGAAGTGCCTCGGAGTTCCGGCGACTGCCCGTAACTGGCGAACGGTATGCAAGATCGGAGAGATGGTTTCCGGGCTCAATTTGCTCTGACATTTCCAGCGCATCGTCAACCTCAACGCCCACGTAGCGAACAATACTGTCCAGTTTTGAGTGGTCAGGTAGCAGCTAAACCGCTCTTAATTTCTTCGTTCTCCTGTAGATCAATGTTGCTTTGGTTCGTCTTAGAAATGCCGGCCTGGCCGGGCGTTAGTTCTTCTGCTAACCCATTGATTTATAATTGTTTTATGGTGTATGATCGTGTATAATTACAGGTCTTCTCTTGCTCACAAGGACGTGTCATGAAGCCTGTAATCCGACCCCTCGAAGACCTGCTCCCCATCGACGATCTCGATCAAGCCATCGTCAATCTTTCAGCCCGCATCAATGCCGAGACTTACGAGCTGCTGGTACTGATCCGTCAGTTCGACGAACGTGCTGGCTGGCTGAAGTGGGGGCTTGGTAACTGTGCCCAGTGGCTGCACTATCGCTGCGATCTGTCCATGAACGCGGCGCGTGAGAAGGTCCGGGTAGCACACGCGTTGCAGAGCGCTACCGGGAACTTAAGGGCGGTACTGCGGAGTCGCTTGAGGGCGCACAGCGTGCTTTTGCTCATCGATCACTTCGCGTGAGTCGCAATACCGAACGCGGCATGATGACCATTACCGTCGAGCTCCCATTGGAGACCGGTGAACTGGTCGAAAAAGCACTGGATAAAGCCCGCGATGATTCTGCTTCAAAGATCGAGTTTGTCGATGAGTCCTGGTCGGCAAGGCAGGCCGATGCGATGGTCGCCATGGCAAGTTCCTACCTGTCGGGCAACGACAAGCAGGTGCGTAACAACTCGGACGACTACCTGGTAATGATCCACGTTGATCAGTCGGCACTTGCTGATGGCAACGGTCGCTCAAGCCTGCCGATCGAGAGCGTCAAGCGATTGTGTTGTGACGGTCAGGCGGTGGTGATCGGTGAAGACGAAAAAGGCGAACCACTGAACATCGGTCGCAAGACTCGCACGGTACCAACGGCGATCAAACGTGCACTGCAATCCCGGGACCGGTGCTGCTCATTCCCCGGCTGCCACCACACACGCTTTGTCGATGCCCATCACATTGAGCACTGGTCGGCCGGTGGTGAAACCCGCCTCGACAACCTGATGCTGCTGTGTTCACAGCATCACAAACTGGTGCACGAGGGTGGCTTTACAATAGAACGCGATTACCAGAACCACTGGTTCTTCAAGCGCCCGGACGGACGGGCCGTTCCGGCTTGTGGATACCATGCCGGGGACATCACGGACGATGATATTGGTGATGTTTCCAGACTGTTCAACAATCCCCCCGCTGGGGGATTATTGACCGGTGTGGATGATTTCGTCTCGGAGCCGACGTCACCCACGTATTGGCATTAGTGCAAGCTGGTCCAGCCTCTTTCTTCAGTATTTTAAACGTCCGCTCCTCCGCGGAGAGCAGCCGCTCTTGGAGTATCATGGGCGTCTGCAGATGACTGCGGCTAATCTGTCGAGTTCACGCCCCAATCGTATTCGTGAAACTGAACGTCGTAATCACTTGCTTGTGTGAGGCCTTCGGCCATCTCGTCCGACGCGTACCGAGAGACGTAGGCAATCAGTCCATTACCCACCAACTCACCGTCGAGCCGGACATGGTTAACAAAGTCGTCCTCGTACCTATTGAATATCGTCGACAGGTAAATAACCTGATTATCGTGATCGACCGCAACATTCTCGGCGTCATTGATGAAATCAAAGGCCGCCTGTTCCAGTAACTGGTCAAGGTCCTCACCGATCGGAAGATCCGGCCTTGCTACGGGACAACTTTCACTCGCACAGTTGAGGAAGAAATGGATTCTCGGGTCCTGGTACTTCTTGCGTATCTCCTTGTTTTCGACGTCAAGAAGACTCATGTAGTCGCCACCGAATGAGAATCGCTGCTGGTAGAAAAAGCCCAGTCCTTTTACTGCCTCCAGCGGCGCTTTGACATCGGTGACGCTTTCCAGCGGCCAGTGAACGAGTACGGACTTGATGACGTAGGCGTTGTAGCCGTACATCCAGTAGGCCAGTTCA
>JAJFKQ010000092.1 GCA_021773155.1 Woeseiaceae bacterium
CCAAAGACCGAAATGGCGATAGGGACTTCAGAGAGGCTCTGCTCGCGCTTTTGCGCGGTTACCAGAATTTCCTCGAGCACGTTGTCGTCGTTTCGCTGCTGTGCCAGCGTGGCAGTACTAAGCAGTGCGGTGCACAGCACCGGAGTAAGCGAAATTATTCGGATTGCGATATTCATATTCCCCACCTCAAAAATTTATTAGCTTTATAACTACGCACGCAAACAAATAGCATATTGTTGAAGCAGATTCAATCATGTGATTGAATCATTCGATTGAAGATGGAGAGCCGAACGTAACCTGTGAGCCAACCAGACACCAAACGACGCATTCTGGACGTGGCGGCCCGGCAGTTCGCGGAGCGCGGTTATAACGGGACGTCCCTCCGGGAAATCATGCGTGAGGCGGGAGTTAATGTTGCCGCAGCGCACTATCATTTCGGCTCCAAAGGGGTGCTCTATCGTGCGGTTATCGACCGTTTTGTCTGTCGTATAAGGGAACAACGCCTGGCATTGCTCGAAGAATGCAAACGCATGCCGGCGGAGTCACCGGGGCTTGTTGAACGTATTTTCTACGCGCTGTTCGCGCCGCACGTCCACTTGCTTCACGTCGAGGGAGGCATTGAATATGCGCGCATCATCGCCCGGTATGCGTCAGAACCGAGGGAACTGATCCTGCCACTTTACAAGGATGTTTTCGAACCGGTACGTCAACAGTTCATTTCGGAATTGCACCGTGCTGCACCCGACCTTTCGGACGACGATCTCAATCGAAGTTATGGCTTCGCCGTAGCGTTCATGGCGACAAGCCTTGTGGACCCAACCTACGAAAGTCATTCCGGCAATTCGCCTATTCCGGATGATCTTGAGGGCCTGATC
Organism: Woeseiaceae bacterium; assembly: GCA_021773155.1. Lineage (GTDB taxonomy): Bacteria > Pseudomonadota > Gammaproteobacteria > Steroidobacterales > Woeseiaceae > UBA1847. Next base: position 876 of record JAJFKQ010000092.1, read on the forward strand.
GCGACACTGGTGACCTTCGCCGCGGCAGGGTTTCGTGGCCTCATGAGTGAGAGGGGGAAGTCGTGAAACTCGTTACGTACGCGACCGCGACAGGTGACCGGGCCGGCGCTGTCATGCCAGGCGGCGACAATGTACTTGGCCTGGCGCAGGCGGCCGAACTTTTGGATGTCGGGGAGCGCAGTCGCTTTGTCAGCCTGCAGGCAATAATTGAAGGTGGGCCTGAGGCGCTGCATGCAGCGTATTCGATGCTGGACAAAGCACCCGACGAAGCGGTCGTCGACACGCAATCACTGCAGCTTCTGAGCCCATTGCCCGCCCCGGTGCAGATGCGTGATTTTCTTTGTTTCGAGAAACACCTGCTGCAGGCTTTTGAGGCCGGGATCAAGATACGTGCCGCTCAGTCGGAGGACCCGGAGAAGACCGAGGTGGCGTTGCGAGCAAGCGGGCGTTTCGACGTGCCGCAGATCTGGTATCAGCAGCCCGTCTACTACAAGTGCAACCGCTTCGCCGTCATCGGCACTGGAGAAGACGTAGTCTGGCCGGGTTACTCGTCTGTGATGGACTACGAGCTCGAGGTTGCGGCGGTGATCGGTCGACAAGGAAAGGACATTCCGGTTAGCTCGGCAATGGACCACGTTTTCGGTTTCACTATCTTTAACGACTTCAGTGCGCGAGATGCGCAGACGATCGAGATGGAGGGAATGCTCGGCCCGGCCAAGGGAAAGGACTTTGATGGTGCGAACGTTCTTGGCCCGTGTATCACGACGCTCGACGAAATCGGCGATCCTTACGCACTCGAAATGATCGCGCGTGTCAACGATGAGGAATGGTCGCGCGGCAACACATCAACCATGCACTGGAAATTCGAGGACATGATTGCCCACGCCAGCAGATCGGAGACGATTTACCCGGGCGAGGTGTTCGGTTCCGGCACCGTTGGCAACGGTTGCGGACTCGAGCTGATGCGGTTTCTCAAGGACGGCGACCGGGTGGAACTCGAGATCGAAAAAATCGGCCGGATTCAGAACCGCATTATTCGAAACGAAGCACAAGGGTAAAGACATGGCAGCGTGGAACTACACCAAAGGACTCCACGATCTCGGCCACGGTGCGTACGCGTACCTGCAACCCGACGGATCATGGGGATGGAGCAATGCCGGGCTGATTATCGATGGCGATCAGTCGCTGCTTGTCGACACCTTGTTCGATGAAAAGATCACCGGTGAAATGCTTGATGTCATGCACGATGCGACAGGCAAAGCGGCGGCGGACATCACAACCCTCGTCAATACTCATGCAAACGGTGACCATACCTATGGGAATCGGCTGGTCAGCCAGGCAGAAATCATTTCGTCAGTTGCCAGTGCGGAAGAGATGGCCGAATTTCCACCGCAGATGCTTGCGGAACTCCTTCGCCAGGCGCCGCAGCTCGGCGAGTTGGGCAAGTATCTCGAACACAGTTTCTCTGCGTTCGATTTCAACGGAATCGAACTGACGATTCCCTCCCGCACTTTTTCCGAACGGCTGGATTTACGGGTTGGCGACAAGCCGGTGCAACTCATCGAGGTGGGTCCGGCGCATACGCGCGGAGACGTGTTGGTGCACGTGCCGGACGATCGGGTGGTCTATACGGGGGATATCCTCTTCATCGAGTCTACCCCGATTATGTGGGCTGGCCCGGTGAATAACTGGCTCGACGCTCTTGACTTGATCCTGGACATGGATGTTGCGGCGATAGTCCCGGGTCATGGTCCGATCACTGACAAGGCAGGCGTGCGCCGTGTCCACGACTACTTATCCTACATCGATCGCGAAGCACGCAAGCGATACGATGCCGGGCTCGGTGTCAGAGATGCAGCTTTCGACATCGCACTCGGTGACTACGAATCCTGGGGAGATGCCGAGCGCATCGCGGTTAATGTCGATACGCTCTATCGTGAATACAACGGTGATACCTCAGCGCCCGATATCATGCGACTGTTTGAGTTAA
>JAJFKQ010000093.1 GCA_021773155.1 Woeseiaceae bacterium
TAGGTTGGCTCGGCAGCCGTTACACGGAAATGTGTATCGTCCAGCCGGAAAACGGTTCCGTCGTCGAGTACCTTGCCGTAATCATCGCACCAGCACAGGTAGGCACAACGACCGACATCAAGCTTGTTGATGTCTTTGACCATGACACGCGAAAGAAACGCGGCGGCGTCTTTACCACAGACGTCGTATTTGAACATGGGGCTGACATCGATCAGGCCAGCAGAATTTCGCAGGGCATAATATTCGCGTTCGTGACCAGTGTCGTACGAGGAAACGGTGTAATAACCCGCCCAGTCTTTAAAGAAGAGACTGGTACATAACTCCGCGGTGCGCGGATGAAACGGCGTCCCGATAGGCATGAACTTCTCCTGACCGAATGACGGTAGATCAAGCTCAGGATCGTTGGCAATGGGGTTTGTACGTACTCCAGACCGGTATGCGGAAGGTCAAATCTGCTTCAATGCCTCGCTTGCTGCTCTTGCGCCGTCCCCAAGTGCTCGCGTGTGGCTCATGTAACCCGTGAGCTCGGAATGGCCCAACGTGTTCGGCGATGCCAAGCTGACAACAGCGCTCTTGGATCGACTGACGCATCACTGCCATATTCTTGAGACTGACAACGACAAGGAGACGAAACCCAAGAAAAAGAACAAAAGCTGAGCCATAATCGGGCCATCCGGGTGGGTCAATTTTCAGTGCAAATCAACAGCTTGCACAAGAGGTGAGTCAAAGTGGATGTTGCAACGATATCTGTGCCGCGACTGGCGCTGTCGTTTATTCCGGTTGCCGTCGTAGTAGTTCTAATGTGGCGCTGGCACCTGGGCCTTGGCCGTTCATTCCACGCAATCGCGCGTATGTTATTGCAGCTAACGCTGATCGGTTACGTGCTTATTTATATCTTCCAGGCGGAGTCAGGGCTCATCATCTGCGGCGTCCTTGGCATCATGCTGGTCGCCGCGAGTTGGGTTGCGCTCAACACTGTAAACTTGCGAAAAACCACTCTATTCCCGGCTTCACTGGCTTCCGTCTTGCTCGGCGGCGGCACAACATTACTGCTGATCACACAAGGCGTGTTGCAACTGGATCCCTGGTACCAACCCAGTTACATGATTCCGTTGGCCGGCATGATTTTCGCCGCGAGCATGACCAACATCAGCCTGGCACTTGAGCGCTTGCATGCGGAACTTGGAAATGGACTTACCTTTCCCCGCGCTCGCGACATCGCGTTTCGAGCTTCAATGATACCGGTGATCAATTCGTTCTTCGCCGTGGGTCTGATTTCACTACCCGGCATGATGACCGGACAAATTCTGTCCGGTGTATCGCCGCTGGTCGCAGTGCGTTATCAGATTATGGTGATGTGCATGATCTTCGGCGCGGCGGGACTTTCAACCGTGTGCTTTTTGACGATGATACGAAGGACAGAGCATTTCAAGAGTTTTGAAGAAGGTGTCCAAAGTGGGTCAGCGGGACACACGTGCGAGTAAGAGTTCAATGAAGAGCCTCCGTTACCTGGCAATCGCACTGACAATCGTCGCCGCTCTGGCGATCACCAGCTGGGTCCTGCGTAACTCGCTTGTGCAGCGGATCTCGAATCCGATATTGGCCGACTATGATATTGAGTTGGTTGATATATCTCTTGATGCATTGGCGACGAGTTCGGCCAGCATCGGTTACCTGGAGCTCGTATATGCCAAGGGCACTACCATCATAGTCGAAGATCTGATGCTGCCCATTGGCACTGCGGACGACACAATCAAAACCTATTCGGCGCAGCACGTAACAATCGTGACAACAACACGGAACGATGACTCGCCATTCGAGCTGGCCCGATTGGTCAATCAGTTTCTCTCTTTGTCAGACAGCGTCGCTGGTAATGCGATACACATCGCGGAGTTCGACGTGCCACCCTACCCGAGTATTCGTGATCTGCGGTGGGCCGTCTCCGACAGTGAGCAACACTTAAGTTGGGCCATTGGGTCGGTCGACCTGTCTGTGGAAACAAGTCGCATCGGCGAGGACGCCTACGATGTCAGTTTCTCTGTTCCGAATCAGACCGGCCCCGATGACGCGGTGAGCTCGATCAACGGGAAGCTGCAACAAGGTGGGCAAAGTATTTCGATTACCGGTCATTCGATGCTCGAACTGTCGAATTGGCAGGCGTTGGCGAAATTGGCTGGCGTTCTCCCGGATGCCGTTGAACTTGGATCGGGAACCGGTGAACTGCGGTTTGAGGCAGAGATTCCGTTCGCGGTTTCACAGTCGCCAACGGTACTTGCCACTGTGAATCCAGCTTCGCCGTGGCAAATTAGCTACGCTGGCGAGTTGGGTGATTTGACCGATGTACTGGTCACTAGCGGTAGCACTATCAACATACGTTCTACGTTTCCAGAAGTTGACTGGTCTTTACAGCAGGCGGAGTTGTCGCTGCTCGTGACGAATAATGCATGGGGCAAAGTGCCACTGTCGGTCAGCGATCTTGCTTGCCAATCCGGGCCGAGCTGTTCAATGGGCGTCGACATTGTCTGGCTCGATGCAGATATGCCAATCGGCAGCGCTGCGAAAGTTGCGTTCTCTTCTTTTCTCGAAGTTATGTTCCTTGATAAGGGGGTTCAGGTAAATGTGCAGCCGAACGCATCACTTGAATTATCCGGATTCGCAACTCCCGACAATGCGATCAATCGTCTCGGTGCTCGCTTGATCTCCGCGGCGACAATGCAATATGAGGGCGATGACTGGCGGTTTTCAGCTGACTCAATCGATGCAGAAATTAAATCATTCTCACTCGACTCCGACTTCGCGATCAGTTCCCCTCTCTACCTTGAGAAAATAAAGGCGGGCGGAAGTCATAACATCGTGGAAGGATCCGCCGGTATTTTCGCTCCATCAATCCGGTTGGCGCTAAATAATCAAAACGCCGCAGTGCCCGGCATCAAGGGTCAGATCTCACTACAGAACTCTAACATCGTGTTTGATCTGCTTACTGTTGATTTACTCAGGAACGGGTCGGTCAGCGGGCAGCACAATCTTGCCAGCGGCATTGGCGATGTCGCTATTCTGGATACGGCATTGACCTTCGATGACGCGCCGCTTTCAAAAAGAGTCGCGCCCTGGGAAGGCGATTTCGATATTAGCGCGGGCAACCTGGCCGTTGATCTTCGAGCTAACTGGACGCCGACAGAATCAGGTTCCAGATTTGAAGCTCGGTCATCCGTGCAAATAGATGCCCTGGCGGGTTTCTATGCGGACATCGCTTACGTCGGTCTTTCGACAGACATTGAGCTCGACTACAGAGCCGCTGGAATCACCGTGGCACAGACATCGATCAGTGTTGACCTGGTCGATATGGGCCTGCCGATCGAAAACATCGCCGCGGACGTAGAAATCGATATCGATGAACTGGCCATCGACGTCGATAATTTGCGGATGACTGCCTTCAATGGCGTTATCAACGCAGCTCCATTCAGCTTTCGTACAGGCAGAGACATCAACAATGTAATCCTGACGGCCAGAGGGATCGAGTTGTCGGAGTTATTAAACATCAAGGAATTTGCAGCCGTTAATGTGACGGGCACAATCGCTGCGGTATTACCGATTACTATTGCAGAGGACGGCATCTCAATCGAGGCAGGGAAGCTGAGCGGAGAGCCACCGGGTGGCGTAATTCAATACCTGAGCGGTGGCGACCCGGATAGCGCTGACGTGTCGGGCCTTGGCCTAGCCGCCACGGCGCTCAGTAATTTTGAATATGAGTCATTGGAGGCGGATGTAAGCTACAGCAAGGCCGGCGATTTGAAACTGCAAATGCAGCTCAAAGGCCGGAATCCGGAGCTGGATGACGGCAGACCAGTCGTTTTGAACCTCGGTGTGGAGAATAATGTCCCACAGATGTTGAAAAGCCTGCAGGCGGCACGCGCCGTCGAGGAGATACTGGAAAAGCGGCTTGCCGACTGAGCAGTCGGCCGCTACCAGCTCACAGGTACATGAGGTAAGCTTAATTTGAACATTTCGCTAAACGCGGTGAATTCATGAAATTAACAACTTTATTGATGGTAATGGTTCCTTTCCTTGCCGGCTGCAATCCGACGGTAAAGATCGAGGCGCCCGAGAAACCGATCGAGATCAATCTCAATGTCAAAATCGAGCACGAGATTCGTTTACAGGTCGATAGGGATCTCGAGGGTCTGTTTGACGAAGAAAGCGAGGTATTTTAAGTATGATGACTTTAAAAAGGACTTTCGTAGCCATTGGTCTGATGATGCTTTTGCAAAATGCCTGGGCTATTGATATTCGTAGCGCCAAAGCTGAAGGGCTTGTCGGCGAAGCTAACAGCGGTTTTCTTGCCGCTGTGCAGATGCCTGCCAGCGCCGAAGTTCGCGCACTGATCGCAGACGTGAACCAAAAACGCAAGGCGCAATTCAGCAGCACGGCCGAGAAGACGGGCACGACGGTCGCACAGGTTGCCCATCGTTTTTATGAGTTGGCTGTGCAGAAAACTGCGCCTGGGAACTACTACCAGGACGCTGGCGGTCGCTGGAAGAAGAAATAGGAGTACTCCGTATCAGTGATTCGGTACGACGTATTCCATTTCGCGAAGCTTCGAATGAGCCGCGGCCAGCCGTGCCACGGGAACGCGTGGTCCCGAGCATGAGACGTAATCCAGGCCAATGTGATGGCAGAATCGTATTGATTCCGGATGACCGCCCTGTTCACCGCAAATGCCAACCTTAAGATCCTCGCGCACTTCCCGACCGTGCTGTACTGCCATTTCGACAAGCTGACCAAGGCCCTGCGTGTCCAGGATCTCGAACGGGTTGTCCTGCAGAATCCCCGAGTCGTTGTACATCGGCAGAAACTTGTTCTCTGCATCCTCACGTGAAAACGAAAAGGTCGCCTGGGTGAGGTCATTGGTACCGAAGGAGAAGAATTCGGCGGTCCCGGCCAGTTGCCTTGCCCTGGTACAGGCTCGCACTGTCTCGATCATCGTCCCGAAGCTGAACTCTGGTCTGTTCTCAAGTTTATCTGCTAGCTGATCGACCGTTCGTTTCACATGCAGGAGTTCCTGCGATGTAATCACCTGCGGCACCATGATTTCCGGACGAACCACGATACCTTTGCTGACACATTCCATCGCTGCTTCCAGAATCGCCTGGATCTGCATCGCGTAAATTTCAGGATAGGTGATACCCAGGCGCACTCCGCGATGCCCCAACATCGGATTGGTTTCCTGGAGTTCGCGTACCTTGCCGAGCATCTCCAGTTTCTTGCTTAACACACTGCCAACCCGTTCCTCACTGAGTTCCGCGAATGGCTCCGGCAGAGGCGGCAGCGAGGCAATTCCCGCGATCGCTGTCTGCCGGCCCCTGACGACATCCCGGTAGGTGCGCAGACTCTCGATCTGATCGATTAGCTGCTGCTCTGTCGGCAGGAATTCGTGCATAGGCGGGTCCAGTAAACGCACAGTCACAGGGTCCGGCGACATCACCGAGAAGAGCTCTATGAAGTCCGCACGCTGAATCGGCAACAGCTTGTCCAGTGCTTCTTGTCTGTCCTCACTGGTGTTCGCGAGGATCATGTCAATCACAATGGGCAGTCGATCGCTGGCATTGAACATGCGTTCCGTACGGCACAGCCCTATCCCCATCGCGCCATATTCATGCGCTTTCCTTGCGGCTTCAGGCGTATCGGCGTTCGCCATCACTTTCAACTCTGCAGCCTCATCGGCCCAGTCCAGCAGGACGTTCAGATCGCCAGAAAAATGGGCTTCGATGGTGGGAATGGCACCGAGATAGACATTCCCGGTCGCGCCATCGAGCGTGATGATATCGCCTTCGTGAATGATGTTGGCCCCGACATTGGCCTGCCGCAGTGCCACATCTACGATGATGCCTTCGGCGCCCGCAACACAGGGTTTTCCCATACCCCGCGCAACCACCGCCGCGTGTGATGTTTTTCCGCCGCGGCTGGTCAGAATGCCCTGAGCCGCGAAAAATCCGTGAATGTCATCCGGCCGCGTCTCTTCACGCAGCAAAATGACCATCTCACCATTGCCGCCCAGTTTTTCCGCCAGATCTGCATCGAACACACACTTCCCGGAAGCAGCCCCTGGAGACGCCGGCAAGCCCTGTGCTATCGGTTGCGCCGTGCTGTCTGGATCAAGGTGAGGATGAAGTAGTTGCTCCAGCATCTCCGGGTCAATTCTCAAGAGCGCCTGTTGCTTCGATATCAGCTTCTCCCGATACATTTCTACCGACGACCTGACCAGTGCAGCCGCATTCATCTTTCCGTTGCGGGTCTGCAAACAGAAGAGCGTTCCCTTTTCTATAGTGAATTCGTAGTCCTGCACCTCCTGGTAATGCGACTCGAGCTGGTTTTGTAGCAGCACAAGTTGCGCGAACTGTGCCGGCATCTCGTCTTCCATTTGATGTAACGGTTTGGGCGTTCGAATACCCGCGACAACATCCTCACCCTGTGCGTTGGTCAGGTATTCACCGAACATCTCGTTTTCACCCGTACCGGGGTTGCGGGTAAACCCGACGCCGGTGGCACAGTCGTTGCCCATATTGCCGAAGACCATGGTCTGGATATTCACCGCTGTACCGTTCGCCATGTCAGTCGTTATATGGAATTCCTTGCGATAGGCAACAGCGCGCCTTCCCATCCACGACCGGAAAACGGCTTCAACTGCAAGCTCGAGTTGCACCATCACGTCTTGCGGAAAACCCTTGCCGGTCTCACGACGTACAACGTCAAGGAATTTTTCGCTGATCTCTTTCAGGTGGTCCGCCTCAAGGCCTAAATCGATTTTGACCCCGACGCGGGTCTTGACGGCTTCGAAATGCTCGTCGAATTTTTCGTCGGCTATGCCTAAAGCCACTTTTCCAAACAGCTGTATAAATCGACGATAAGCATCGTAGGCAAAGCGCTCGTCACCCGTCTGCTTAATCAGGCCGGCGAGAGTCTCGTCGTTCAGGCCCAGATTAAGAATGGTATCCATCATTCCGGGCATCGACATCGCTGACCCGGATCGAACCGAGACCAGCAATGGATCGGGGCCTTCGCCGAAAGTTTTCTTTGTAGCCTCCTCGAGCTTACCAATCTCGCCCCGAACGGATGCCATCAGACCATCGGGAAGATCGTTTCTCTGCAGATAATCCAGACATGCGTCGGTAGTAATGACGAATCCCGGCGGAACATTGATGCCGATCTGGGTCATCTGGCACAGGTTCGCACCTTTGCCGCCCAGCAATTTCTTATTACTGCCATCGCCGTCTACGAATGGGTAAACGTATTGTTTCTCGACGTTGTCTTTCAAGCCGATGCCTCCAGATCCAGCGCTTCTGCAGACACTTCTGCATAATGACTGAAATCCATAGTGAAGTTGCCGTCACCGCCGGTCAATGACTTTAATCGGGAATGGTAATCCTGCATTTCTTTCAGCGGGACCTGGCCCGAAACAACAATACGATTTTCGGCGATTGCTTCCGTGCCGCTTACCATCCCACGCATGGAGGACAGATCTCCCGTGACACCACCGGCGCACCGGTTTGGCACGGTGACGGAGACATCAACGACAGGCTCCATAAGAACCGGCGCTGCATCGGCGACGGCTTCCAGGAATGCCTTCTTGCCTGCCTGAACGAATGCTATTTCCTTGGAGTCGACCGGGTGATGTTTGCCGTCGTAAACCTGCACCCTGATGTCCTGCATCGGGTAACCGTAGCTGGCACCGGCTTGCATTACTTGCCGAACACCGGTTTCAACCGCTGGAAGATACTGAGACGGAATGGAACCACCGACGACTTTGTTTACGAATTCGAAACCGGTGCCTGTCGGTAACGGCTCTATTCGTAAATACACTTCGCCGAACTGGCCCGCTCCACCCGTTTGTTTTTTGTGTCTGCAGTGTCCTTCTGCCGGCTTCGTGATCGTCTCTCGATACCCGATTGAAGGCAGGGCCGTATCCACTTTCAGGTTATAGCGATCAGCTATCAGTTCGAGCACAGTTCTGAGGTGCAAATCACCAAGACCGCGCAGCACAACTTCATTCAGCGCGGCATTGTGTTCCAGGATAATGGAGGGATCCTCCGCTTCGATGATATGCAGCACGTCCGACGTCTTTTGCGCATCGGAATCTCTCGGCGGCCTGATAGCCAACCCGTACATCGGACGCGGCAGCTCGATGGATTTAAGGTGAAAGTGATCCTCGTCGTGTGAGTCGTGCAACACCGCATCGTAGTGCATTTCATCGACCCGAGGGATGGCACAAATATCGCCGGTCACGCCCTCTTCCACTTTACTGTACGTGTCGCCGTTCAGTTTCAGCAAACGATTGACCTTGATCGGTTTGCGAGCGTCGCCAACAAAGAGCTGGCTACCGACTTTTATCGTTCCCTGGTGAATCCGGCAGACACCCAGCCGACCCTTGAAAGGGTCGATGCTCACCATGAATATATGGGCGATGGTGTGTGCTTGTGGATCCGGGTTGACGACAACTTCCTCAACATCGTCGCCTTCGCCTTTGAGGAACAACGGCGGGTTTCCTTCCAGCGGACTCGGCATGAGACGCTCGAACACCTCAAGTAGCTCGGGTATTCCGGCACCCGTTTTTGCCGATACGAAACAGACCGGTATCAAATGGCCCTCCCGCAGAGCTTTCTCAAACGGGTCGTGCAATTGATCAGGCTTTAGCTCTTGTCCCTGCTCGAGATAGATCTCCATCAGGTCCTCATCGACTTCAACAACCTGGTCGACGATTTCTGTGTGGGCTGATGAGAAGGAACCGAATGCAGTGTCGGCACCCGTCGGCTGGAAAAAACAATCGATCACGCCCGTGCCATCGGCGGACGGCAGGTTCAATGGCAGGCATTCCGCACCGAACTCGGACTGAATCTTCTCCAGAAGGGCCTTCAGGTTCACCTCTTCCGCGTCGATCTTGTTCACAATGATCATGCGACAAAGTCGTTGCTTTGCGGCGACCTGCATCATGCGCCGCGTCACCTCCTCAATACCCGCCTGGGCATTGATGACGATTGCAGCTGTATCCGCGGCCGGCAGTACCGATAATGCACGACCGTAAAAGTCCCGGTATCCCGGGGTGTCGATCAGATTAACGTGGATACCTTCATGATCCAGGTGGCAAATGGATGAATACTGCGAGTGCCCCAATTGCCGTTCGCGAGGTGTAAAATCCGAGACGGTATCGCCCTGATCAACGGAACCGCACTTCGAGATGGCACCGCCAGCGAAAAGAAGTGCCTCGGCGAGCTGAGTCTTTCCTGCATTACTCGGCCCGACCAGGCACGCGTTGCGAATGTCTTTTGATTCATAGGACATCGGCTTGGCCCTCTCCTTGTGTTTCAGAAAATCATAGCGGACAGTCGGGATAGGTAATATATCGGTTATTGCGGACCTGCCGACCAAATGAGGTAGAGTAAACACCGTGGACGATCCCGACGTAAAACTGCTGGTTTTTATCGTACTTCTTGCCGGTCTGGCCGGCGCGTTTTGGTTATTCCGGGACGACATACTTCCAGCGGCTGACGAGCCTGTCGTCATGCAGCCCGAGGTCGCTGTTGAAGAGGAACCCACGCAGAGCGGTCCGGTACATCCGATAGCGCCGTTCGGCCAATCGACATCACCCGACCGCAAGCTTGTGCCTTTGCCGCCGCTTGATGACAGTGACAGTTACCTTCTGTTGGCCCTTATCGATATTTTCGGCCCCGACGTTGAACCCGTACTCGTGAACGAGGCGCTTGTCGACAATTTCGTCACGACGATCGACAACCTGACTCGCAGCCACGTGGCCGAGAAAATTCGTCCCGTTAACAGACTCAGCGAATCATTTGTCGCAGACGCTACCGATGACAAGGGGCTTTACTACCTGAACCCCGATAGCTACAAGCGATACGATTTACTCGTCAACCTTGTCGTCAGGGCCGATCTCGAGGTTGTCGTTGAAACGTATCGTCGCTTCTACCCGCTATTCCAGGAGTCCTACGTACGACTTGGCTACCCGGACGGTTACTTCAATGATCGCGCGGTGGAGGTCATTGATCATTTACTATTAACGCCCGAGCCGAAGGGCCCGGTCCGCCTGGTAAGGCCACACGTGCTCTACGAGTTTGCTGATGCGGAGCTTGAAGCGCTTTCGAGTGGCCAGAAGCTCCTGCTCCGCATGGGAAGTGAAAACGCCGCAAGCATCAAACAAGTTCTAAAAGAGTTTCGGGCGCTTATCGTTTAGTCGCCGGAAAGGTCTCAAGTGGCGGCGGGCACCACCAGCGAAAAGCTGGATCCCGTGCCTGGCTCTGACTCTACGTCTACCGTTGTGCCCAGGAGTTTTGCGCTGCGCTCAACGATCGAAAGGCCCAGGCCAAGACCGTTATTCCGTGTAGCCGGGTTGTTATCGATCCGGTAGAACTCGTCGAATATCATAGCCAGTTCATCAGAGGCCATACCGATACCGGTATCCTGGACCGTGATTCTCAGTCCGCCAGACTCGGGGCTACAGAAAACCC
>JAJFKQ010000094.1 GCA_021773155.1 Woeseiaceae bacterium
TACGGCATCAGCAGGAAAAACGCGAAGTAGAACACTGAGAACACTCTCGCGAACATTACGTAGATGGGTTCGGCCGGCATGGTCCCGAGTATTCCCAACACCACGAATGTAATGACGAACAGTGTCAGCGCAGACTTGTAAATCCAGCCACGATAGCGAATGGACTTAACTCGGGCGCGATCCAGCCAGGGCAGGAACAGCGGCAGCATCACAGACAGTCCGAACAGGATGAATCCCCATAGCTTGTCCGGGACTGCACGCAAAATTGCGTAGAACGGCGTGAAGTACCATACCGGCGCAATGTGCTCCGGCGTAGCCGTCATGTTCGCAGGTTCAAAGTTCGCATGTTCCAGGAAGTAGCCACCCATATCAGGCGCGAAGAAAACGACACCGCAGAAGACCATCAGGAAGATGATAATAGCCACCAGGTCTTTACTAGTGTGATACGGATGGAAAGCAATTCCGTCCAATGGCACACCGTCCGGACCCTTGTTTTGCTTGATCTCAATGCCGTCCGGGTTGTTCGATCCAACCTCGTGCAGAGCCACGATGTGGACAAAAATGAGACCGATCAAGGTCAGCGGCAATGCGATCACGTGCAGCGCAAAGAAGCGGTTAAGCGTGATATCCGAAATCGAGTAGTCGCCGCGAATAATTTCGACGAGCGCATCACCCACCCACGGAATCGCGCCAAACAGCGAGATGATTACCTGCGCTCCCCAATAGGACATTTGTCCCCATGGCAACAGATAACCCGCAAATGCTTCAGCCATCAGCACCAGGAAAATCAGCATGCCGATAATCCAGATGAGCTCCCGCGGCTTCTTGTATGAGCCATACAACATCGCGCGGAACATATGCAGATATACGACGATAAAGAAGAACGATGCACCGGTTGAATGCATGTAACGAATCAACCAGCCCCATTCCACATCACGCATGATGTACTCAACCGACGCGAAGGCTTCTGCCGCGGCCGGTTTGTAATTCATCGTCAGGAATATGCCAGTAAATAACTGGATAAAGAGTACGACGAACGCCAGTACACCGAACACATACCAGAAATTAAAATTCTTGGAAGCGTAGTACTCAGTGGCGTGATATTTCAACGTTTCCGTAAATGGAAACCGATCATCGATCCACTTCATGAACCCGCCCTTCGGCGTACCGACTTCTGCTTCGATTCTTGCCATTACGCTGCTCCCGTGTCCTGGCCGATCAGAATCAGGTCATCCCTGACAAATCGGTGCGGTGGAACCCGCAGGTTGGTCGGCGCTGGTACACCCTTATGGACGCGACCTGCCAGATCGAACCTGGAGCCGTGACAGGGGCAGAAGAATCCACCACCCCAGCCTTCAGCCGGCCGGACATCAAAGTCCTCAAGCGGTGCGCAACCCAGGTGAGTACACGATCCTTCGACGATCAGATATTCGGGCCGCAGCGAACGGGTGCCATTGACCGCATATTCGGGCTGCTGGTCAACTACCTCCGAATCTGGGTCGCTGAGATTGTCCAGATTCTCTTCCAGGCGCGCCAACATCTCATCGGTGCGCCGCAAGACGAACACCAGCCTGCCACGCCATAGTACGCGCACCATTTCGCCGCGTTGAATAGACCCAATCGGCACTTCAACCGGCGCACCCAGTGCTTGTGCACGAGCACTCGGCTTGAGTGATGAAAGGAAAGGAACAGCAACAGCACCAACACCAGCGGCGCCGGTGACAGCAGTTGCTATCGCAAGAAAATGACGCCTATTGCGATCAAGGTCGTCTTCGGTCATCAGGCACTCCCATTCGCCGTTCTGTTGACGGCCTTAAATTTACTAGCGCTTTGTTGCTTAATATCGATACTGGTAGATTTGCAGCAGACTCGGTTTGCCGTCAGGATGACGGTTGCCCCGGGACTCGATGCGGAACCACGGCGCATTATACACGGGGCCAATCGAAATTGGCTAGCCACTATGTAAGGAAGATTACAGGAACATCGCTTGGCCGGATTGAAGTCAATAGCCGTATTCCTCTTGCAGTCGATCGTCGTTGGTCTGGCGGTCGCATTTATCGTCGTGCTCGTCCGTCCGGATCTGATGCCCGCTGTGACTACCCACGACAAGCCGGCCAGCTTCGCCGATGCGGTCGATCTTAGTTCTGCCTCCGTTGCCAACATTTATACCAAGCGCCTGGTACAGGATGCCGCAGCCGAGCCGTCACGAGCCAGATTTCGTGTTGAAACCAGCTTCGCATCAGCCGTCATCATCGACCCTGAGGGTTATTTGGTCACGAATTATCACGTTGTTGCTACGGCGGCGGAAATACGCGTGCAACTGAGCGATGGGCGCATTACTGAACCGGTCACCGTCGGTGTCGACGCTGAAACCGATCTGGCGCTCTTGAAAGTTGACCTCGGAGACCTGCCGACCATACAAATAGGCAGATCTGACAATTTGCGCATCGGCGACGTAGTACTCGCCATTGGCAATCCCTATGGGCTAACGACATCCGTTACGCAAGGCATTGTCAGTGCCACAGGGCGCGGCCTTCTGAACCTCGTCACTTTCGAGAACTTCATCCAGACTGATGCCGCTATTAACGCCGGCAATTCAGGCGGCGCACTGATCAACAGCCACGGCGAACTGGTCGGAATCAACACGGCTGTTCTTGCGCAGGACCCGGGAACTGAAGGTATCGGATTCGCCATTCCTGTTGATCTCGTGCGCGGCGTTGTCGACCAAATAAAGAAAAACGGCCGCGTGGTACGCGGCTACATGGGTCTGTTACCCGATGACCTGACCAATTCCGAGCGCCTCGCCATGGGAATTGAAAGCGGCAACGGCATCCTGCTGACAGAAGTCTACGCAGGCGGGCCGGCAGCCGCAGCCGACTTGCACGTCGGCGACGTCATCCTGGAATTAAACGGCGAACCCGTTTATTCACAACGCCAGGCCCTGCTAATCTCCGCCAGCACCAGCCCCGGCGACACGGTTGAAGTATCCGGCCTCCGCGACGGCGAACGCTTCAACACAACCGTCACAGCAGTTGAACGACCGGATGATCCGCGCTAACCCCCCGCTACCACCGATGATCAAGGTCGCCGAGCGAGAGACTGTTTTCAGGAAAAAAAGCGGACCCAAGGGAGCCATTACCGTAAACAGTCTCTCGCTCGGCGGCTCTGCGACGTACCTAACGGAATTTATCTCGGATCATCCGGACACTCACGTCCCGCCGCCCTGCTCTCGCCACTCGTCCGGGGTTAGTGCAGTAATAGAAAGCGCGTGTATTTCGTTGCCCACGAGCGTGCCGAGGGATTTGTAAACCAGCTGGTGACGTGCGATTGACCGCTTGCCCTCAAATTCAGCGGCGACGACCAATGCCCCGAAATGGGTATTGTCGCCGCTCTCGACCTTAACGATGGCGGAATCGAATCCGGCCTCGATCAATTGGCGTATCTCTGATGGATCCATAATGTGAAACTCGCGATTCGTCTGGTCTGACTATTTAAGGTCGCGCAGTGTAACCGCAATGCATACTGCTTCCCACTGCCTTGCGATGTTTGTGTATTATAGCCGGCCCGCGATGGCCGACAGGTTGCATGAGCGCCCTGGTTTATCCTTCGCATTTCGACAAGTACGATAGCTTATGTTTGGCAGTATTGTTTACACAGACGTTGGTTTAATAGTCGCCGGCCTTGCGCTGCTGATTTGGGGAGCGGACCGCTTTGTCCATGGCGCATCAGCTGCCGCCCGCAATATGGGTATTGCGCCACTATTGATTGGACTGACGATTGTCGCATTTGCGACTTCTGCGCCTGAAATTCTCGTTTCTGTGGTCGCCTCCGTCCAGGGCGAACCTGGGCTCGCGATCGGCAACGCCATCGGTTCGAATATTGTGAATATCGGCATGGTCCTCGGACTGACTGCCGTTATTCGGCCTATCCCGCTGGAATCTGCAACGTTGCGACGCGAAATGCCTGCACTGCTCGCCGTGTCACTTTTGACGGTATCGCTATTCCTTGATACTCGCCTAAGCCGCCCGGATGGCATCGTGATGCTGACCGGACTGGCGATCGTGATGATCTGGTTCGTAAGGCTGGGCATTCGCTCGGCAGAAAATGACCCAATCAAGATGGATTACGAAGCCGAAATCCCCGAAGACGTCAGCACAAAAATGGCCTTCGTCTGGTTGTTTGTGGGACTGGGTGTCTTGCTAATTGGCGCGGAATGGCTGGTTGACGGATCCATTGGTGTTGCCCAGTCGCTGGGCGTCAGCGAGGTCGTGATTGGCATCACGATTGTCGCGTTCGGCACCAGCGTCCCCGAATTGGCCGTGTCAATGGTCAGTGCACTCAGAGGGGAATATGGCCTCGCCATCGGCAACATTGTCGGCTCGAATATCTTCAATTTGCTGGCCGTAATGGGCCTGGCCGCAACCATCCACCCGGCCACGGTTGCTCCAAGCGTTTTGTCGTTACACGTCTTCGTAATGGTTGCCTTCACTCTCGTACTCTTCGCGATGACCTACGACTATGACGGAAAAGCAGTGCTATCCAGATTGGAAGGCGTGGCATTGCTGGCCGCCTACACCGCGTACTTCGCCTACGTCGTTGCCCAAAACATATAGTCCAAAACAGTTAGAATAGAGTCCGGACATACTGCCGAGGGCTTCTTTTGCCTGACAAGCTAACAAACGACGAACTGCTCAAGCTGGCGGGCGACGTTCTTACAATCGAGTCCCGCGCTGTTGATGCGCTGCGAGGTCGCCTCAACGACGATTTCATCGCGGCCTGCGAATTGTGCCTGCAGACCCCGGGCCGGATCGTAGTCAGCGGTATGGGGAAATCCGGCCACGTCAGCAACAAAATCGCAGCGACGCTGGCGTCCACCGGTACACCCGCATTTTTCATGCACCCGGCAGAGGCAAGCCACGGCGATTTGGGGATGATTACGAGCCAGGATCTGCTACTCGCCATATCCTATTCTGGTGAAACAGCAGAGATGATCACCATATTGCCAGTCGTCAAGCGCATGGGCGCGAAGCTGCTCTCATTCACAGGCAACCCCAAGTCAACCATGGCCCGAGCAGCCGATGTTCACCTCGATATCAGTGTTGCAGAAGAAGCCTGCCCGCTGAATCTCGCACCGACTGCCAGCACGACAGCGACACTTGCCATGGGAGACGCGTTGGCTGTAGCGCTCCTGAAGAGTCGCGGGTTCACAGCCGAAGACTTCGCTCGCTCGCATCCCAGCGGCAGTCTCGGTAAACGACTGTTGTTGCGCGTCTCTGATGTCATGCGCTGTGGTGATCGAGTGCCTGCCGTACGAGCCGATGTCAGCTTACGCGACGGACTGATGGAGATGACGGACAAAGGCCTGGGAATGACCGCGATAGTCGGAAAAGACCTGACGCTTGAGGGCATCTTCACCGATGGCGACCTGCGGCGCACACTCGATGACGGTGCAGATATTCACAAAACACAAATCAGCGACGTCATGCACAGCGACTGCAAAACAACTTCTGCCGATGTCCTCGCCGCGGAAGCACTGCATCTGCTCGAGGAAAACAAGATCACGTCTCTACTCGTAACCGACGAGAACAACAAACTGGTTGGTGCCTTGAATATTCACGACCTGTTCCGCGAGGGCTTGATGTGAGCAGCAGCAGTTTGGGAAGCATTCGACTCGTCGCTTTCGATGTTGATGGAGTTTTCACCGACGGGCGCTTTTATTTGTCAAACGATGGTGTCGAGTCCAAAGCATTTCATACGCAGGACGGGTTTGGCGTCAGGCGCTTGCTGGACGCGGGAATCACCGTCGCAGTTATCAGTGGCCGCAAGTCCGGGGCCGTCGAAAAACGAATGTCGGAACTCGGTGTAAAGCACGTCATTCAGGGTTGCGGCGACAAAATTGCGGCGCTCAACGAGACAATCGCGACGCTCAATATCTCGGCTGCCGAATGCGCGTACGTCGGAGACGATATCCCGGATCTGCCGTTGCTCAAGCATGTCGGATGCTCAATTGCGGTCGCAAACGCAGTGCCGGCGCTACATCAGCAGTGCGATTACTCAACATCGGCCCGCGGCGGCCAGGGTGCCGTACGGGAAGTTTGTGAACTGATATTGAGCGCGCAGAGTCAATAAAGAATATGGGGCCCCGCACAATCACCGTCATCATCCTGCTCTCAGCTGGCGCGATCGGCAGCTGGTACCTGGCACGCTCCAACGCTCCCACCTATGAGGATGACTTGCCTTATGAGCCGGTGCACCAGGGATACTACCTGAAACAGGCGCGCATCCTGGGTACGGATGAAGACGGTAGCTTGCTCTATGAAATAGAGGCGGAACACGCCGAGCAACGGGAAGATGACAGCATAGAGTTTAGCAAGGTACGAATTCGCTATTCTCCGGACAGTGGTGTCCCCTGGGTAGTGAATGCTGACGAGGCTACTTTGCAGGACGGGAGTCCGACCATGATACTGCGCGGCAACGTGCAAATTGTTAACGAAGGTGGTTCGGCCGAAGAAAATACTGAAATCAGAACGCAGTACCTCGAACTGGATGCAAAAGAATATATCGCGGAAACCGATGCGCGAGTCCAAATTCGCTTCGGCTCTCGCAGCGTCACTGCAACAGGCATGCTAGCATCGCTCAACGATGACAAGATCGCACTCAAATCCAACGTCCGCGGCAAGATCGCTCCTTAGTATGAAACGACTATTAATTGCCTTATTGCTGTTACCCGCAGTTTCAATTGCACAGGACAGGGACCTTGATCTTCGGCGATTGCCTTGGGATATATTCGCCGAGACCATGGACTTCGACGGTAAAACGTCAACCTACATCTATACTGGCGTACAATTTTCGCAAGGCGATATTTCGATAAAATCCGATGAGGGACGCGCGACTGTCAATGACGAAGACCGCGGCTCGTGGTCTTTTGAAGGCAATGTTGTTATCGATGTAAGCAGCGGCCGTATCGAATGTCAGTCTGCCGAGCTGATTTTTGACGGCACCGTTTTGGCAAAAGCGGTGGTTTCCGGTTCTCCGGCGACATTCCTGATGCGACGATCCGGATCCGACGACGCAACACGTGCCGAGGCTGGAAAACTTCTGTACGACGTACAAAAAGGCATTATTGAATTCTCCGAGCAGGCAACGATCACCGAGAGCGGTAACCAGATCTCGTCCAACTATCTTGTGTACAACATTAACGACCAGCGTATTAACGCGGACTCTTCCGGCACAGACAATGATCGCGTACGCATCATCTATACGCCGACAGATGGCGAGGATGAAAACGATGCAGCTACCGAGGATGCCGAGAATTAATGAGCATTCTCAGCGTCCAGGATGTTTCCAAGAGTTACAAGCTTCGCAAAGTCGTCAAGAGCCTGTCGCTCGAGATCAAGAGTGGCGAGGTTGTTGGTTTGTTGGGCCCAAATGGAGCTGGAAAGACCACCGCTTTTTATATGATCGTGGGTCTGATCGCCGCCGACAGTGGGAATATCCTGCTGGATGGCCAGGACCTTACGGCCAAACCCATGCACGAACGCTCCAAGCTCGGGTTGGGTTATCTGCCGCAGGAAGCATCAATATTTCGCAAGCTCACGGTTGAGCAAAACATCCTGGCCATCCTTGAGGTGCGCCAGGACCTGGATCGTGCGGGCCGTGAACAGGAACTCGAAAACCTGCTGGATGAGCTACACGTGGGACATGTGCGAACCAGCCTTGGTATCAGTCTGTCCGGTGGTGAGCGCCGCCGGGTTGAAATCGCGCGAGCGCTGGCGGCGGATCCTTTGTTCGTTTTGCTCGACGAACCATTTGCCGGCGTCGATCCAATTTCGGTGCTCGATATTCAGCGCATCATCCGACATTTGTGCGAGCGCGACATCGGCGTTCTCATTACGGACCACAATGTGAGGGAAACACTCGGCATCTGTGGCCATGCTTATATACTGAGTGACGGCAGCCTGATCGCGGCAGGTTCGCCCGAAGACATTCTGGAGAATCAACACGTTCGAGAAGTGTATCTCGGACAGGAGTTCAGACTCTGAGGCAAACTCTGTGCTTGTGAGAGGCTTGTGCAATGAGATTTTGCCCAAAGAGTAACAGTTGTAAATGTTAAAACCTTCGCTGCAGCTAAAACTCGGTCAGTCATTAACAATGACGCCTCAGCTACAACAAGCCATCCGCCTGTTGCAGCTACCTGTTCTTGACCTGAACGCGGAAATTCAGGAAGCGCTCGAAGAAAACATCATGCTCGAGATGGAGGACCTCCCGGACGTCCCAAGCACCAGCGCCGAATCCACAGCAGAAGTTGAGAGCATCAGGGCAGACGAACTTTGGCAGACACGCGCAGCTGAACGTGCACAGGACGGCGGCTGGAATGGTGAAGGCCGGCCGATTACTGAATTCGCGGATGAGTCCGGTGAAACGCTGCATGAACATCTCTACTGGCAGCTTGAGATGGAGAAATTCACGTTTCGCGAAGCGCTCATCGGTGAAGCACTGGTCGACTCCATTAATGATGACGGGTATTTGACCGCAGACATCGATGAAATCATCGAGAGTCTGGACGAACAGCCTGCGATCACTACCGAAGAAGCCGAACGGACCCTCCTTAAAATACAGCGACTGGATCCTGTCGGCGTCGGCGCGAGGTCGCTGTCAGAGTGCGTAATCCGTCAAATCGAACAACTCGATCCTGAAACGCCCGGAATCGAACTCGCTCTGGATATCGCTGCCGGTCATCTGGACCTCGTCGCCAACCGTGACTACGGTGAATTACGGCGTGGACTCAGAACCTCTGAAGAGAACCTCCACGAGGCGCTTGCGCTCGTTCGTGGATGCAATCCTAAACCCGGTCTCGCGGTAAGTCCGGCTGCTCCTCAATATGTCATCCCGGACGTCTTTGTTCGAAAAATCGATAACCGCTGGCAGGTTGAAATCAGCCCTACCGGGGTACCGAGGCTCTCGGTCAATCAGCAATACGCCAGACTACTGCGCGGCAGTGGCGAACATGCGGTGTTGAAGACACAATTGCAGGAGGCTCGCTGGCTTATTCGCAGCCTCGAGATCCGTAACGAGACACTTATGAAGGTCGCCACCAGTATCGTGTCGCGACAGGTGAGCTTCCTTGAGCGCGGCGATGAAGCGATGAAGCCGATGGTATTGCGCGACATCGCCGAAGAAATCGGCATGCATGAATCAACGATTTCTCGTGTAACTACTAATAAGTACATGCACACGCCGCGTGGCGTCTTCGAATTCAAGTATTTCTTCTCCAGTCACCTTTCGTCGGATAGTGGAGAAGACCAGTCTTCAACATCGGTTCGCGCAAAAATCCGTAAGTTGATTGGTGCCGAGAACCCGGCCAAACCGCTAAGCGACAGCAAGATCACGAACTTATTAAAGGCCGAAGGTATTTCTGTTGCCAGACGGACAGTCGCGAAGTACCGTGAAGCTATGAGTATATCCTCGTCGAGCGAACGCAGGAATCGTGCGACAAGGTAAGACGAGTAAGTAGGAAACACGATATAGGAGGACATTGAGACTGCTATCCTGATCCCACAAGATCCATTAGATAAACCAACTGGAGACAGCTATGCAATTGAATGTTTCAGGCCATCACGTCGAAGTTACTGATTCGCTGAGAGAATATGTCGAATCCAAAGTTCAAAAAACAGCCAGTCATTTTGACCTCGTGTCTGACGTCCATTGTATCCTGACCGTCGAAAAACTCCGGCACAAAGCCGAAGCAACTGTTCGTGTAAATGGTGGTACGATCTACGCCGATCACACCGAAGAGGACATGTACGCCGCGATCGATGGTCTCGTGGACAAACTTGAAAGGCGAGTCAGAAAGTATAAAGAAAAACTCGTTGATCACCACGCCAGAGACAAACAAAAGGCCAAGTACGCCTGACTCCGCACACGATCTGTGCGGTCAGACGGCCGCACAGATCGCTGCTACCGACGCCTACGCCCTATCCTATGTTGCTCGAAGAAATCATTAAGCCCGATGGCGTGCTGTGCAACGCTACCGCCCGAAGCAAGAAACACTGCCTCGAAATCCTTAGCGAATTACTGGTGCGCTCGAGCCCGGAAATTGCCAGCGATGTCATTTTCAGATGTTTGAACGAACGTGAGCGTCTCGGCTGCACGGGGCTCGACCGGGGTGCAGCGTTTCCACATTGTCGTGTGGAAGATATTCGCGTCAGCACTGCAGCATTGATCAAGTTGTCTGAGCCGATTGATTTCGATGCCGCGGATGGCGAACCTGTTGACCTGATATTCGGCATGATGGTCCCTACTCTGCTTGACGACAGTCACTATGCTGACATCAAAATGATTACGCAGGTCCTCGCCGACGAAGGACTGCGCTCCCGCTTGCGCGGCATGAATTCGAGCAGCGACTTATACGATGCACTACTCAATGGCTCGGCGCTTGTCGCACCAGAGCAATTGAACGTGGCGCAGGGGTCGTGACCCCCGCAGTTTCGCGACTGCAGCCACTATGACCAGAGATCTTCGACTGATTGTTGTCAGCGGCCTCTCAGGGTCCGGCAAATCAGTTGCACTACATGTACTTGAAGACCTCGGCTACTACTGCATCGACAACATTCCCGCTGCGCTGCTCAAATCTGCCGTGCATGAAGTTCATTCAGGTGAGGGATCAGCCGCGGAATTGCTGGCTGTCGGTGTGGACGCTCGCAATCGCCCTCAAGATCTCGAAGCGCTGCCTGGATTAATTGACGACCTCCGTGAACAGGGGGTCCGCACTGACATTGTTTTCCTGCACGCGAGTGACGAAGTTCTGCTGCAACGCTACAGCGAATCCCGGCGCCGGCATCCGCTCGCGGAGCACGGTGCAGAGCTAAGGAAAGCAATAAATGCAGAGCGAGAAATTCTTACCCATATCAACAATGCGGCTGATCTGGTCATCGATACCTCTCTGACCAGTGTTTATGAGCTCGCCGATACCATCCGAGAGCGCGTCGATCATCGGAAGTCAGAGTCGTTATCGGTGCTGATCGAGTCATTCGGCTTCAAACACCGAATTCCAGCGGATGCCGACTTCGTCTTCGACATGCGCTGCCTGCCGAATCCATACTGGTCGACAGATCTCCGAGGGCTGACGGGACTAGACAGTGAAGTCATTGATTTTCTGGATGCCGAGGAGGCTTTTGTCGCCATGTATGAGGATATCGTCGGCTTCCTCAATCGCTGGATTCCACGGTTTGAGGACGCACATCGTGGCTACCTGACGATTGCAATCGGATGCACGGGCGGCCAGCACCGTTCGGTACATATGACCGAAAAACTCGCAGCTTCGCTTCGCGAACACCACGAACCTGTGCTCACCCGCCACAACAACCTGGCACAGCATCGTCTCAATCCGGACTAAGCTGCTAAACTCCGCCGGCATGGATGCGCGTGATACAACGAAGGACAACCTCGAGCTACTACGTCAGCAGTTAGAAGGCGGCCGTATGCGTTCGGCCCGGGTGATGGTCAACAGCCTGCACCCGTCAGAAGTCGCGCGCCTGCTGGAATCCCTCCCCCGCAAAAAACGCACAATGCTCTGGGAGATCGTTGACTCAGAGATTGAAGGAGACGTCCTTGTAGAAGTCTCCGACGAGGTGCGAGATGGTCTGATCGAGGGCATGCAGACCGAGGACCTGATCGCGGCCACCGAAGGTATGGAGGTTGACGATCTTGCCGACTTGCTGGTCGACCTTCCCGAGGCCGTCACTCAAGAGGTCCTGCAATCTCTCGACAAACAGGATCATGAGCGCGTTAAGCAAGTCCTGGCGTACGATGAGGAAAGCGCTGGCGGCCTGATGAACGTCGATATCGTGACCGTGCGTCCCGATGTCACGCTTGAGGTCGTTGCGCGTTACCTGCGCTTTGTTGGCGAAATTCCCGATGGCACCGATTCGATCTTTGTCGTCAACCGGGACAACTGCTATATCGGCTCACTATTCCTGTCGAAACTGCTGACCAGCGACCCGGAAGAGATGGTCGCGAACGTTATGTCGACGGATGTGATGCCTATACGCGCAAATACGGCATCAACCCAGGTTGTTTGGGAATTCGAGAACCGCGATCTGTTATCGGCACCGGTGGTCGATGACGACTTCCACGTGCTCGGCCGTATTACCGTCGATGACGTCGTCGACGTAATTCGCGATGAGGCCGAGCACGCATTGATGAGTGCCGCGGGTCTTGATGAAGAGGAAGATATGTTCGCGCCCGTATTCAAAAGCGCAGGTCGGCGCGCTTTGTGGTTGGGCGTAAACCTGTGCACGGCATTTCTTGCAGCAGCGGTACTTGACCAGTTCAAGACAACGTTGGACACCATTGTCCTGTTGGCCGTTCTGATGCCTATCGTGCCTAGCATGGGAGGTGTTGCCGGAATTCAATCTTTGACGATCATTACGCGCGCCATCGCACTCGGCCAGATCAGTAAGGACAATGCCATCGGCATTATGCGTAAAGAACTGATGGTCGGCCTGCTGAACGGCTTTGGCTGGGCCGTCGTCGTATCACTGTTCACATTTATTTGGTTCGAAGAGTGGAAGATCGGCGGTATTATTGGCGCGGCAATGATCATAAACATGTTCGTCGCCGCACTCGCCGGCTTCAGTATCCCTCTGATATTGAAACGCTTAAACATAGATCCGGCGCTCGCCGGTGGCGTCGTACTAACAACAGTAACTGACGTTATCGGCTACGCGACCTTCCTCGGCCTCGGAGCCGCATTACTCCTGTAAATAATTACGCATCGTCAGAGTTAAACGAACTGAGGTCCCTCTTGATCCAGTCCGGTGCATACAGCCTCGGTACGTCCGCACCTGAAACAAAATCGAGCAATTCGTCTCTTACCTTCATCGCATCCCGGTAGCCGAGCGCAATGAGTTCGCGCGTATAGGCTTTCTCGAACAACAGGAAACTGAGCAACCTGCTCTCGCCTGAGCCCTTGCCACCAACACCTCGAAGCAAGGCACGAATAGCGACGGGTAGTTCCTGTCGATGTCTAACGGCGATCTCGCGCAAGTCTTCGCTAGGTACCACCAACATCGTATCGATGGGTCTTACTTTGGCCATTGTTCCACTTCTTTGCGATACCGGCACAGAGTCGATGAGTTCATTAATGCGCGTAATACGTTCGAGGTCCGCGTACAAACCATCCATAAACAAGGTGTCGAGCATGTAGCCGGCTATTTGTCCGAAGCTGGGGTATGGACCGAGTTTCGTCGGCTCCTTCTCGCCGGTCTCATCCCGAATGCCGATGACCAGAATCCGGTCTGCGCCGAGGTGTACCGCAGGACTCAGCGGCGTCGCCTGCCGCATAGCACCGTCGCCGTAGTACTCATTACCGATCCTCTGCGGTGGAAAAATCATCGGTACGGCGATGCTCGCCATCACGTGATCCAGGTTCAGATCGGTTCGCTTGCCAAGACGTCGTGTCCGATCCCAGTTGCTCAGGTCGGCGGTAGCCTCGAAAAAAGATATTGACCGCGCGGATTCGTATCCGGCGGCCGTAACCGCGACCGCTTCCAGGCAGCCACCGTCTATTGCCTGCTGGATTCTCGGAAAGTGCACGTTCCTGCTCAACAACTCGCGCAACGGCGCGTTGTTGAGCAGCGACTTCGGTGTTCCGACGAGCCAACCACCCAATACAACTGACGACAGCCAGTGCAGGCTACTCTTGAGCATGGTCAGATGATCGGTCTTATAGACCTGACAACTCCGGAAATGAGCCCAAACTTGCTCCAGCTCAGCCACTGCAGACCGATAAAGCTCAGCTTTCGACGCCAACACCACCGCGTTCACCGCGCCTGCTGATGTGCCACTGATAATTGGGAACGGGTTGCGACTGGATTTTGGCAGAATTTCGGCCAGCGCTTTGAGCACACCAACCTGAAATGCACCACGGGCGCCCCCGCCTGGGAGCACCAGCGCGGTTCGTACCGATTCAGATTGGTTGGTCATAAGGTTTGCTCAAAGTGTTACGGATCGTTCTCGGGCAGCGTATTATAATGTCACCCGCACTGGCGAGACCGGTTTCACAATGCCAGCCCTAATGATACGGACCCAGACCATGAAGCGTTTTATTACCGTTGCCCTCCTGGCTTTTGCCGCGATTATCACCGCATTGTCGTTCACATCGATCGGCATCGCCGATGATCAGCCCGTCGTTGGAAGCCCGGCACCGGAGTTTGAGCTTCCAGACCAGACCGGACAACTCCACTCGCTTGAAGACTATCGCAGTCAGTGGGTCATCCTGTATTTCTATCCGAAAGACGAGACGCCCGGCTGCACCACTGAGGCTTGTGAGTTTCGCGATAACATTTTTGCGTTTCGTGATCTCAACGCGCAAATACTCGGCGTAAGTCTCGACGACGTCGATTCGCACAAGAAATTCGCAGAAAAGAACAGCCTGCCATTTCCCCTGCTGGCCGACACCGAAGGGACGACTTCAACTGCCTACGGTGTCAAGACACGCTTGTTTGGTATGACTGTCGCGAAGAGACAGACCTTCATCATTGGCCCCGACGGCAACGTTGCGAAACACTATCAAGAAGTAAAACCCGACGAGCACTCGACACAGGTGCTGGCCGATCTCAAAGAGTTGGGGGCCGGCTCCTAGCGCAGTGCCTTGATGCCGTCGTCAAGGCCTGCGATCGTCAGCGGGTACATACGGTCATCCATTAGCTCCCGTATCAGTTTCACAGATGGCGTGTAGTCCCAGCGCGCTTTCGGTTCGGGATTAAGCCATATCGATTTTGGGTAGGTCTGGAGAAATCGTTTCATCCAGACCGCACCGGGTTCTTCGTTCCAGTGCTCGACACTGCCCCCTGGATACACGATTTCGTACGGGCTCATCGTCGCATCGCCGACGAAAATCAATTTGTAATCTGATGGATATTTGTGGGTGATATCGAGCGTCGGCGTTTTTTCCGTCTGCCGGCGTTGATTGTCTTTCCACATGTTCTCGTAAACGAAGTTGTGAAAATAGAAATACTCGAGATGCTTGAATTCGCTGCGCGCGGCGGAAAATGTTTCTTCGCATATGCGCACATGGTCGTCCATCGAACCACCTATATCCAGACACAATAGGACTTTGACCGCATTGTGTCGTTCCGGAACCATGCGAATATCCAGCATCCCGCCGTTGCGTGCTGTCTTGTCAATTGTATCCTTCAGGTCCAACTGGTCCGCGGCACCTTCTCGTGCAAATTTACGGAGCCGACGTAGTGCGACCTTGATGTTGCGTGTTCCAAGCTCGACAGAGTCATCAAGATTGCGATACTCGCGTTTGTCCCATACTTTTACAGCGCTGCGATTTCTCGAGCCTTGCTGGCCGATACGGACGCCTTCCGGGTTGTAGCCGTAGGCTCCAAACGGTGATGTGCCTGCCGTACCGATCCACTTGTTACCCCCCTCGTGGCGCTCGTTTTGCTCCTCAAGGCGTTCCTGCAGGGCTTTCATGAGCTCCTCAAAACCGCCCATCGATTCGATCAATTTTCGCTCTTCTTCCGACAGCGACAACTCTGCCTGACGCTGCAGCCATTCCTCCGGAATGTCCTGCATCAAGTCAGATAAAGAATCGTCGACACCTTTGAAATAAGCGCCGAATATCCGATCAAAGCGATCGAGGTGCGCCTCGTCCTTGACGAGTGTGGTTCGTGCGAGAAAGTAGAAATCGTCGACGCTTTGCCCGGCGAGTCCGCTATTCAATGCCTCATGCAACGTCAGCAACTCGGTGATCGACGTTTTCATCCCGCCTTCGCGGAGCAAATAGAAAAACGGAATTAGCATGACACGGGCGAATCCGGCTACTGCGGATTGTTACGCCGGTCCAGAAATACGAGTTGTTCGAACAAATGAACATCCTGTTCATTCTTGAGCAAAGCGCCATATAGCGGCGGGATGGCACTTCGCGAGTTTTCACTTCGCAAAGCCTCCAGCGGAATATCCTCGACCAATAACAGCTTGATCCAGTCCAGCAATTCAGAGGTCGATGGCTTCTTCTTCAAACCACGCACATCACGCACCTTATAGAATGCGTTCAACGCCTCAGTGAGCAACTCCTTCTTGAGCATCGGGAAGTGCACATCGACGATTTTTTCCATCGTCTTCTGGTCGGGAAACTTGATGTAGTGAAAGAAACACCGACGCAAAAACGCGTCCGGCAGTTCTTTCTCATTGTTGCTGGTAATGATGATGATCGGGCGTGTCCGTGCGGCAACAAGTTCCTTCGTCTCATAGACGTAGAACTCCATGCGATCGAGTTCCTGTAATAGATCGTTCGGAAATTCGATGTCCGCTTTGTCGATCTCATCGATCAGCAGCACCGGTTGCTCTTTGGAATCGAACGCCTCCCAGACTTTGCCGCGCATGATGTAGTTCGAAATATCGTGCACTTTGTCGTCACCGAGCTGCGAGTCTCTAAGTCTGGCCACAGCATCGTATTCATACAAACCCTGCTGCGCTTTGGTGGTCGACTTGATATGCCACTCGTACAGCGGCTTGCCGAGTGATCTGGCGACTTCGATCGCCAGTTGCGTCTTGCCCGTACCGGGCTCTCCCTTGATGAGAATTGGACGCTGCAGCGTCACGGCTGCGTTCACAGCCATACTCAGGTCGTCGGTTGCGATATAGGAGCTGGTGCCTGAAAATCTGTCGTCTGCCATGCAATTATCCGTGTTGTGCGTCTACGCTATCTTACCGCCTGTCTGGTGTCAGCGTCAGCGTGTGCATTGCCTCACCCGGCAAAAACGGGCTCGGCAAGCCGTTAACCCAGTCAGAATGTCCCGCAGCGTAGTACGGAGACAGCGGGTGGCCGCTCGCACCGGTTGGCATGTGAAAAACGCTATTTGCCTCATCGCCCGGCGCGACCGAAAAACGCTCGGACGCCCCGAAGGCCGGACCTTGTGCTTTCGGCATATCAAGATCACCGTTGAGCGGTTCGACCGGCATATTCAGGTAGTCGCCCAGGACCGGAATACTCTGACTCAATGGGTGACGAATGGCTGCCGCGTTGATCTCACCCCATGTCCGGGACGATAACGGGCCCTCATATTGTTCGCGGTAATACTCAATATTCTGCTTCACCGCAGCGAGCAAGAACTGGTCCCAGTCATCATAGCCCGCCGGCAACATGTGGTTTGGGCGTTCGGTAACCAACGACCACAGTGGCGCTTCAAACTGATTACTCTTGCGCAAAGTTATGTCGTCCCCGAACTCGGCTCTTACGGGCGCCATCAACGCACTGAACACTCGCTTCTCAACTTCGAGTCGAAACGCCCGCACCAGTCGGTATCCGACCGACTGCGGAGCTGCCCGCGGAATCCAGTCCTCTGCCAATTGCCGGTATTCAGCCAGCTCCGGATCGCCGGCCACAACTTCATCACTCAGCGTCTGTAGCAACAGTTCTCGCCAGGGCGCCAGAAACAACGCACGATCATCATACTGAATAGCCAGCATGTCGGCGGGAACGAAGGTGTCCTTTGTGAACAAACCGTCCCGAATTTGCCGCGCTCTTGCCCCCAAGTCGTAACCGCCATCGCCGACGACCCGCAGCGCCTCGGCATCGGTAACTCGCGCGTTGGCGGTCCAGATACGGCCACTTTCCGGGTTGACGACTCGAGGATAGTCGCTGCTGGCAATCCAGCCCTGCCAGCCGTGTTCGCCACTCCAGTCGGCGGGCAGCATTGCATTGAATTCCGTTTTCTTTGGGATCTTGCCGGCGATCGTCCAGGCGATATTGCCACCGGCATCTCCGGTTACGAAATTCTGCGCAGGCATTCCCATGGTGTTCGCAATATCGATCGCTTCGGACACGGATCTTGCTGTTTCGAGCTGCACAATATTCTGATTGACCGAGTCCGGCTTATGGGCAGTCCAGCTAACCGCAATTTCGCCGTCCGGGTATTCAACATCATCAAGTACCGGACCCCAAACGGTTTCGCGAATTTCATACTCGACGACATCTTCACCTTTGACGTTGATCAACTCTTTGTAAACGACAAATGGCAAATCTCCCTCCGGTGTGGCATAGGTGCCCTCTTTCGCTCCAGGACGAAGCACAACGGCATCGGTGTAATCACCGTAGCTGTTGGTAAATCCCCACGCGATGCGAGTATTGCTGCCAGCAATGACGAATGGCGCACCCGGCAGCGTAGCGCCCGATATGTCGAGCGGATCAACACCCTCGACGAGCAAGCGAGCTCTGTAATAGATATTCGGCGCGTTCAACCCTAGATGCATGTCGTTAGAGACGATCGCTCGACCATTTTCAGTAAGCGCACCAGACACTGCCCAGTTGTTACTGCCGCGTAACGGATAGCGTCCCTGTTCCCTGGCAGGAGGGGAGGCATCTTCCACATCACGCAAAGAATAAACGTCAGCGGCTGGAATGGGCGCGACGCTACGTGCCTCGCCCATCAATGGAGCATCCCAGGGCGTGCCATCGGGGTACATCCAGGCGTAAACCTCTTCAGGCAGCACGCTGTAAGCAAATCCACGACGGACTTCTTTGCTGGCACGCGAATCATTTAGCTGCATGAACATCGCGTAGACCACAAGAATTGTGTCCTCCGGCTGCCACGGCTCTGGTTCGACACCGAGAACAAGGTACTCAAATGGGCGGGCGGCCAGCGATTCGCGCCCCGCATTGGCGCCATCGGCATAGCGCTGCAATAATTCTCTTTCCTCATCTGACCCGGCGGCTACTACCGCATGAGCCCGAGTGCGAAATCGGTGAAATCGATTAAGCTTGTCGAGTTTCAGCGCAACCGAACCCACTATCTCGGATAGCTCACCGGCCGCCTGGCGACGGATCAAGTCCATTTGGAAGTACCGGTCCTGACCGTGTGCGAATCCTGTCGCGAATGCCAGATCGAGTCGATTGGCAGCACTGATCACCGGGATGCCAGAAGCATCTCGCTGGATGGTCGCAACATCGGTCAATCCCGACGCTATTATTTCGCCGTCCAATTCCGGAAGGCTTGCACGCAAGCCAAGCCATGCCAAGAGAGCAACCAACAGGAATAAGAGTGTTACGCCGCCGAACAGGCGCCAAATGATTTTTTTCATAAACTGGATCTTATTTTCATGACCGTCATAGAGTTAGTACCTCCGGAAACGCCGTGAAGATCACCTTTGGTAAGCAGGGCCAAATCGTCGACTTTCACTAGCTCATTGGCGAGCAGCGTATCGAAAATGTCCTGGTACAGTCCACGCGGGTTTTCGATATCGATTGCAAACCGGACCGGATACACGCCTCGATACATTGCGACACGGCGACTGGTCGCAACATGCGGCGTAAACGCGTAAATCGGGATATCCGAGCGAATTCGGGACATCCAGCGGGTGGTGGATCCGGATTCAGTCAACGCGATTATCGCCTTCACCGACATGTGATTCGCCGTATACATCGTTGCCATCGCGATTGCCTCGTCAACGAGATCGAAATGGTCATCCATACGGTGACTCGTGCGGCTTACGGGCAGCGGATATTTCTCGGCACCAATGGCAACTTCAGACATCGCATTGATGGCGTCAACAGGATACTTGCCAACGGCGGTCTCGCCGGACAACATCACGGCGTCAGTTCCATCAATGACGGCATTGGACACGTCGGACACTTCTGCACGCGTCGGAATCGGATTTTGAATCATCGATTCCATCATCTGTGTCGCTGTGATGACGATCTTGTGCGCCTTGCGCGTCCGGCGAATCAGTTTTTTCTGAATTCCAGTTAACTCGGCGTAACCCATTTCGACACCGAGGTCACCGCGCGCGACCATCACCACATCAGCGGCCGCAACAATCGAATCGATGTTCTCGACCGCCTCGGCGCGTTCGACTTTGGCAACGATCAGTGCATGCCCGCCTGCGGCCTGCAGCAACTTGCGGGCCTCGTTAACATCATCGCCATTGCGCACAAACGATACAGCGAGAAAATCCAGATTCATCTTCGCCGCAAGCTTGATGTTTTCTTTGTCGATATCGGTGAGAGCAGCTGCCGACAGGCCACCACCCTTTAGATTGATACCTTTGTGATCGGACAAGATGCCACCATGCACCACGGTCGTGTGAATCCGGGTACTTTCGATACTGTCAACTTCGAGCGTAATCAAGCCATCATTGAGCAACAGGATATCGCCCGCTTTGATTTCTTCATGCAAGGTATCAAGCGCGACACCAACGCCGTCCTGATCACCGTCCATGAGACCTAGCGTGCTGTCGAGAAAGAACTTGTCGCCATCAGCGAGAGCAACGTTATGATCCTTGAAGCATCGAATTCGGATCTTCGGCCCCTGCAGGTCGCCCATGATGCCAACCTCACGACCGCAGGATTCCGCGGCCGATCGCAGCAATTCTGCCCGGCGCTTGTGGTCCTCAGCATTACCGTGCGAGAAATTCAGTCGCGCAACATCAAGACCAGCGTTGATCATTTTGCGCAGCGTTTCTCTGTCGTCCGAGGCTGGACCCAGCGTCGCGACTATCTTCGTTCGTCTTTGCATGCGCGCGATTATTGCACAGCTAACGAGCGATCGCTGATATGCTGCTCGCCTCTGAATTTTGAACGTAGCACCGAATGATCAATCGTCGTCGCTTTTTGCAGAGCATCACCGCTGCCGCCACTACTCTCACTTTCGCCAGCAAGCCCACCAAGGCGTCAGGCACTTCACTTCAGACCGATCCCAATCAAATCATTGATGTGCCGGAGGGATTTTCCAACAAGGTGGTATCCCGCATCGGTGAGACAATGTCGGACGGCCTGCTCGTGCCCGGAGCACACGACGGAATGGCGGCGTTCGAAGGCAAAAACGGACGCATAATATTGATCTGCAATCACGAGCTCAGCGCTCAATCAAAACATGCTGGCCCGTATACCGAGAGCTATTCAGGCATGTCGGAAGCCATGAAGTCGCGATTTTACGATCGCGGCAAGGAACGATCGCCCGGCCTCGGTGGCACAACAACGACCCTATACAACCCCGCTACCGGTGAAACAGAACGGCAGTTCCTGAGCCTCGCCGGCACCGATATCAATTGTGCCGGCGGCAAGACGTCCTGGGGCTCGTGGCTTTCCTGTGAGGAGAGTTTCGCTTCGCCGGGGCCATCTTTTTCCAACCGCGCCACCCTGGTAACGCGCGAAAAGCGTCATGGTTATGTTTTCGAGGTCCCATCGTCGGCTAATGAACTGATCACCGCAGTTCCACTAAAAGACATGGGACGATTCGAGCACGAGGCCGCTGCAGTACACGAGCCATCCGGCGTCGTTTATCTGACCGAAGACCAATGGCACAGCCTGTTTTACCGCTTCATTCCGAATGTGCCGGGTCAGTTGCAGGAAGGTGGCCGATTGCAGGCGCTTGCAATTACTGATCAACCTGAGAAACCAACGCACAACTGGGACAGAACTGACGTCCATCTCAACGAACCACTGGCTACCTACTGGATCGATCTTGAGGATGTGGATGGTGACAAGAATGACCTGCGGCTACGTGGTGCCGCCCTGGGTGCAGCGACCTTCGCTCGCGGCGAAGGACTCACAGTCGCAGGAGATCAGTTCGCATTCACCTGCACCTTGGGAGGGACTGCACGACTGGGGCAGATTTTCGCGTACAAGCCGAGTCCTTTCGAGGGTACTGCCCAGGAACAGAAGTCGCCCGGCCAGTTGACGCTCATCGCGGAAGCCGACAAAGAATCACTCTTCAA
>JAJFKQ010000095.1 GCA_021773155.1 Woeseiaceae bacterium
TCGAAATACCGGGTCATGAGCTCGCCACCCCACTCGGGTGAGTTATTGATCTGCGCGATCAACTGAAAATAGTGCTTCCACTCTTCATGTTCGCGCGCCAACAAGTCCAGGAGCGGGTGCGTGAACGCATCAATGATCTCCTCGACGGACGGAGCGTCGTCAGGGTGACGTTCTTCAACAGCTTCCAGGGCCTTCAGGCGAATGTCATTGAGGATTTCAACACGGCGTAGCATCACCTGGTCGAATAGATCGCGTTTCGATTTGAAGTGGTAGTAGGCCAGTGAAACATCGGCTTCGGCCTTCGACATGATTTGCCGAACCGACACGCCTTCGTGGCCTTTCTGGGCAAATAACTCCTCAGCGGCATCAAGAATGCGATCGCGGGTCTTTTGTTTGTCTTTTTTCATAGCGCCGTCACCATATTTGAATTTCAACACTCGTTCAACTAGTATTCAACGATCGTTGAAATTCTTCGTCCGCTCTGCACAGGACGAAGCGCAAGGGATAGGGGGTTGTTGCAATGGCGTGGTTCTCACCAAAGCCGTTATTGATACCGGACATTATCGCTATAAACACGGCGTCTTGCTCGACCAAAGACGCCGTGGTCGATGGCGACAGGGTTATTAGCTGGACTCAGTTTGGCGAAGGCACGGTGCGGGTGGCCAATTCGCTCCGCAATCTCGGGCTAAGTCGCGGCGATCGAGTCGTAGTGCTGATGACCAACAGCTACGAAATGATCGAAGCGATGTTCGGCATTATTTGCGGCGGGTTCTGCGCTGTTCCGCTGAATTGCGCAATTACCGATGATGCCGTTGCAGGAATGATCGCCAATTCCGACGCCAAAGCCGTTATTGCATCGGGCGAACATATCGGGCGGATCGAAGGCCTTCGCGCACGTCTTGCCGCCGGCATTCAGAATCATCTGATCGGCGTATCGTCGGTCGAAGAAGGCTGGCACGACTACCATGAGCTGCGAGGCGCGGCTGAAACTATTGCTCGTGCGATCACCATCGAACCGAGTGATGAGTGCAACATCATCTACAGTTCCGGCACGACGGGTATGCCAAAAGGTATCGTGCACGATCACTCGTGTCGTGAGGCCTGGGGTTCCGATATGGCGGTCGCATTACGCTATCACTCCGGTGCTCGAACTTTGTTGAACCTCGGATTGTTCTCGAATATCAGTTGGGTCGCGATGCTCGCGACTATTTTTTCCGGTGGCACAATGGTCGTGCAGCGTCGATTTGATGTCGCCGGCTGCCTCGATCTGATCCAACGCGAAAAAATAACGCACTTCGTCATGGTGCCGCTGCAGTTTCAGAAAGTGCTCGAGTACGATCACTACGATGATTACGATCTGTCGAGTCTGGATGCCTACATGTGCTGCGGTTCGCCACTAGCTGTCGGTCTCAAGCAAGATATTGTTGCCCGCATGCCTGGGAGCTTCATCGAACTCTATGGTTTGACCGAAGGACTCGTCACGATCCTTGGTCCCGAAGACATGCTTGAGAAAGTGGAGTCCGTAGGCAGAGCCTGTCCCGGGCAGTTTCTCGCAGTGATCGACGACGACGGCAACATATTGCCGGCAGGCGAGGCCGGCGAGATCGTCGGTCAGTCGCGTTTCATGATGGCCGGATACCATGCGAACGCCGAGGCTGACAAAGAGTCTACCTGGGCGCATCCGACCGGTGCCAAATGGTTACGAACAGGCGATGTCGGTAAGTTCGACGAAGACGGCTTCCTGTATTTAGTTGATCGCAAAAAGGACATGATTCTCTCCGGTGGGCAGAATATTTATCCGGCGGATATCGAAGCGACCATCGTCGAACACGACGCCGTTCATGAAGTAGCAGTGGTTGGTGTCGCGAGTAAGAAGTGGGGCGAGACGCCGCTGGCCGTCGTTGTTTTGATGCAGGGCCGTAGTATCGATGCCGAAGAGTTGACGGCGTGGTCGAACGGTCGCCTGGGTAAGCAACAACGAGTTGCCAATACGATTTTTGTTAACGAGTTGCCGCGTAACCCGAACGGCAAAGTTTTGAAACGTGAATTGCGCAAACAGTTTGCCGATCTTGAGTATTGAGGGAACGGCCGTGAGTACAGCGACAAGCGGGCACTATTTTCAGAGCTGCGATGGGCTCAATATCTTCTACCGGGATTTTGGTGGGCAGAATGACGGCACGCCGGTCATCTGTTTGCCCGGTCTTACGCGTAATAGTCGGGATTTCGACGACCTTGCGAATTATCTTTCGAACAGGCGTCGTGTCATCACCGTCGATTTCAGGGGCCGCGGATATTCCGACTATGATCCGAACTGGCAAAACTATCATCCGTTAACCTACGTCTCGGATGTCTGGGCACTGCTTGATCTGTTAAACATCAGACGAGTCATTATCGTCGGTACATCGCTTGGTGGACTGTGCGCGATGGTCATGGCGGCACAGCAGGGTGAGCGCATCAGCGGTGTGGTCATGAACGATATTGGCCCGGAAATTAATCCGGCTGGAATTGCTCGTATATCAGAGTACACAGGGCGAGCGGCCCCGGTGACAACCTGGGCAGAGGCTGCGCAGCAAACCAAGGATATCTACGGTGAGTGGCTGCCGGGATTCAGCGACGATGATTTCATGCGCATGGCGCGGCGCGCTTTTCGCGAAATAGAAAACGATAGTCCGCGTCTCGATATGGACATCAACATCGGACGTGCAGTTCGTGAGGTCGGGCCGCAAAAGGGTGATCCCTGGAAATTATATTCGGCACTGATTGATACGCCCGTCACTTTGCTCTGGGGCGTACTGTCGGACATTTTGACGGCAGACATCATCGAGGAAATGAAAACGGTAAAACCTGATCTTGAGGTCGTACCTGTGGCAGATCGCGGTCATGTGCCGTTACTTGATGAACCCGAGTCTCTGCGGGCAATTGATGCGTTTCTCGAGAGCGTAGCTTGAACATCAGGTACCTGCCGTTCTTGCTCATCGTGCTCGCTGCGTGTGGCAATGAAGCGCTCGAGCCAAATCCGGAAACGACTGCCTACAATATTGACCCGATCCGTATCAGCGTGTCCGGCATGTCATCGGGAGGGTACATGGCGGGCCAGCTGCACCTGGCTCACTCGTCGATTTTCAACGGTGTGGCAGTCGTCGCAGGTGGTCCGTACTACTGTGCAATGGGTGAGCTTTCGCGTGGCCCTGGACCTTGCTTGAAAGGTGGGAAACTTGATCTGAAGCCATTGCTGGAATACGCACGAACTGCGGCCGCCGCCGGTAATATCGATGACCTCGCCAATCTCGATGATGACTACGCCTGGATTTTTCACGGCGCACTGGACTCAGTTGTCGATCAAAGTTCGTCGGTGGTTGCTGCGTCTTTGTATGCCGAGCTGATTTCCGAAGATGCAGTCAAGCTTGTTACCGATGTCGCCGTCGTTCACGGTTTTCCGACTTTGAGTTCCGGTATGCCGTGCGATGCGTTTGGTCAGCCGTTCCTGAATGCTTGTGACTACGACGCGGCCGGCGAAATTCTCAGAACACTGTATGGCGATTTGAACGAGCGAAGCACTGCAGGTGGCGAATTGCTGACAATCGCGCAGCCCGGATTCGACGCTGCCGAGATGTTGCCGCAAGCCTACTTATATGTACCCGAATCCTGTGCCGCTGGTGCAGCTTGCGGGATTCATGTGGTCGTTCACGGTTGTTCGCAATCGTCCGCTTTCATTGCTGATGCCTTCGCGGCTGGCGCAGGGTTTAATGAATGGGCAGATTCGAATGACCTGCTGGTGCTCTATCCGCAGGTTGCGAGTAGCAAGCTTGCACCGATGAATCCTTACGGATGCTGGGACTGGTGGGGTTATACAGGTGAGAACTACGCAACCAAGAAAGGGTCGCAAGTCATGGTGATCAAGGCGACACTGGATGCTCTGGCGGGGACGACGCTTTAGTGCTCGCCTGGACCTTATTTCTCGTCTACCTGGTCGGCACTGCCTGGCTTGGTTGGCTGGGGTATCGCAGGACAACCGGATTTAGCACATTTGCGGTCGGCGATCGCGAAATGAATCCGATTGTTGTCGGTATTATCCTTGCTGCGAGCGTGTCGTCTGCGGCGACTTTTATCATTAATCCCGGTTTCATATTCGTTGACGGGTTTAGCGCCTATTTTCATTTCGTCATCGCAGTCGGAGTCAGTTTCACGACAATGCTCGCGGTCTTGTCTTTTCGGTTCCGACGTATTGGTGCGGAGCAGGGCGCATTGACGATTCCGGACTGGATCGGGAAACGTTACGGGTCACGAAATTTTGCGTTGTTCTTCTCGCTGCTGAATCTGCTGTCTTTCGCCTTTATCGTATTGTTAGTCGGCGGTATCTCGATCGTCATGCAATCTTTGCTTGGTATTTCCAATACGGCTGCATTGGCGATTACGCTTACGTTCGTTACTGGTTATGTGTTTATCGGTGGCACCTACGCGCACGTTTTGACGAATATGTTGCAAGGCAGTTTGATGATTATCGTGACGCTGGTTGTGCTCGCGTCATGCGTCTGGGTTGCGTATCAACAGCCCGGTTCAACCGTTGAAGCGCTACGGGCAATCGATGCGAATCTCGTTGCCCCGATCAACGAAAACGGAAAGTTATTCAACGATGTGTTTTCGATCTACGTTGCAGGGTTTGTGGTTGGCGCCATTATCGTTTGCCAGCCGCATATTCTGACCAAAGCGCTGTACGTAAAGGATGATCGTGCGGTGAAGCAGTTCCTGTTTGTCTTCGCGATTGTATTCGCTTTGTTCCAGTTACTCGGTACGGTCGGATTTTTCGCCCATCTGGTTGTACCTGATGAGGCACTGGTCGATGCCGCAACAGGAGAGTTTCGCCAGGATCTCGTCATGACGATGTATCTGAAGACAATCTTTCCGGAAGCGATGTTCACCTTCGTGAGCGTAGTCTTGCTGGCAGCGGCGATGTCGACCTTGGATGGATTGCTGGTGTCAGTCTCGACAATTACGGCCAATGACCTGGTCTTGAACGTCATCGGGAAACGGCGTCGCGAACATCTCAGCGAAGAGCAACAAATGGCGTTCGCATTAAAAGTCAGCCATGTCGTGCTGGTTGTCATCGCGATTGCCGCCTTTTTGATAAATATTCAACCACCAAAGCTGCTTGGCATATTCGGGCAGACCGGTGTGTACGGCCTGACCGCAGCAACGGCGGTCCCGTTATTACTGGGCGTTTCTTTTCGACGTATCTCAATTTCGCTGGCATGGTCTGGTTCGATAGCCGCGCTGGTCATTCACTTTGGATTGTTTTTTAACGGTGCCGAGTTGTTCCCAAACTCAAAACTGGTGTTCGGCAATCCGGGCGTAACGGCAGCGATTGCTGCCTTGATCACGATTCCGGGAACGATGATTGTCGCGGCAGTCGCCGCCCACCGCACGTAGGAGCGCGTCTTACGCGCGACTGGCATCGGCCGAACGGCGGATTCGTCGAGCACAGGTTTATCACAGCCATTTGGCGTCCCACAGTGGATAGTTGCAAACCGACTTCACTATCCCCGCCCTGAGAGGGTTGGCTACAATGTAGCGAGCAACACATGTAAGGTCCTCCTCACGACGAATCGCTCGGTCGTAATAGCCTGATCGCCATATTTTTCCGCTTCGCCCGATAATCTTGTTGACCCTTTTCGCCGAAAAGGCTTTTACGTTATTGATGCAAGTATGCAGCGGTCGAGACCCGGACAGCGAAAACAGCCAGTGAAGATGATCGGGCATGACTACAAACGCGAGTGATTCAACGTGGCCAGCATCATGTTCCTTACGGAGCGAATCGACAACGGCGCGGCCACAGGTCAGATCCTCAAATAGCGGATGCCAGTCATGCGTGGCGGTTGAAACGTGGTAGATCTGATTTGCGATACTGCATCGACCCTTGCGCAATTGCGACTGCCCCTTCATCTACCGTAGATTGCCTGTTGCGGGCTGGGGGGTCAGTAGGAGAAATGGGGGCGTTTATGGGTATTTACGGAAGAGGTGGTCGCGCACAGGGCGCGCTCCTACGGGAGGCTCGTCGCGCGCAGGGTGCGCTCCTACCGGTTCTTGAACGCGTCCGGATTCAGTTCATGGCGTGACAGGAGTTTGTAAAAATCTGTGCGATTGCGTTTCGCAAGGCGGGCGGCCTGGCTAACATTGCCCATCGTTATTTGCAGAATCTGCGACAGGTAGTTGCGCGTAAATTCATCGCGCGCATCGGAAAACGATGCCAGTTTGCCCGCATGCTCTCCTAACGATTGCTGCACGAGCGCACCGCTGATCACAGGCGAACGCGACAGCGCGACGTTTTGTCGTACTACGTTAAATAGCTGTCGCACATTGCCAGGCCATTCTGCCGTAACGAGCATTTCGACAGCCTCCGGCGCATACACTTTTCTTTCCTGATCTGACTCGCGCGAGATTTGCTGCAGAAAGTGAGCAACCAGTAGCGGAATATCTTCGCGGCGGTCGTCCAGTGTCGGCATTTTGATATTGACGACATTTAGTCGGTAGTAAAGATCCTCGCGGAATTTTCCCTCGCCCATCAGGTCCTGTAAGTCGCGATGAGTTGCGGAGATTACCCGGACATCAATCTGCACCGCCTCGGTACTGCCAACCGGGCGAATCTGACTCTCTTGTAATACACGCAGTAATTTGACCTGCAAACGCATTGGCATGTCACCAATCTCGTCGAGCATCAAGGTGCCGCCTTCGGCAGACCGGAACAGGCCGTCGTGGCTTCGGGTCGCGCCCGTGAATGCGCCTTTCTCATGACCGAATAATTCAGACTCGAGAAGGTTCTCCGCCATCGCGCTGCAGTTGATCGCAACAAACGGTTTGTTACGACGGTCACTCGCATTGTGAATCGCCTGCGCGAGTAATTCTTTGCCGGTGCCGCTCTCACCGGTTATCAAAACGCGCGCGTCAGTCGCCGCAACCATCTTGGCTTGCTGCATCACCTCTTTCATCACCTGATTGCGGGTGATGATCCGGGAGGCCCAATCTTCGCCAACTTCGGCCGAGCCAGAGACCTTCAGAGCGCGCTCGACCAGCGACATCAGTTCATCTTTTTCGATCGGTTTTGTCAGGAACCCGAATGCACCGTGCTGTGTTGCTGTGACAGCGTCCGGGATAGTGCCGTGCGCCGTAATAATGATGACCCGCAAGCCCGGAGAGCGGGTCTGCAGCTCCCTAAGAAGCCCGATACCGTCCATTTTGTCCATGCGCAGGTCAGTGATGACCAGGTCGGGGCTAAATCGATTCAAAACGGCCAGTGCCTTGTGCGCTGACTCCACGGCTTCGACGTCGTAACCTTCGGCGCGCAGCCGGATGCTCAACAGGCGCAGCAGGCCTGGGTCGTCATCAACGAGCAGGATCTTGCCGTTAGCCTGAGTTTGCTTGTTTACCATAATGTCCGCACAGGTTAGATCATTCTTGCTCGCGGATCGAGCGTTCAATCGAGGTGATTGCCTCGAGCTTTTGTTCGGCCTCTTCAAGATCGCGCCGTAGCTGCCGATTTTCGGCTTCAACAGTTGCCAGACGTTGGCTCGAAGCCTGTTGCTGAGTTTGCGCCGCACGTGATGATGACGCTCGTAGCCGGCGCGACTCGGAATTGGCAACGATCTGCCGCTCCGCATTATTCAAGTGAATGACCGCCAGCGAAATTTCGGCCGGCGTCAGTAGAATCGTCTGAGTCAGCACTTCGCGCAAAATACTTTGCGCCTGTTCCGGATCCGATTCCGGGTGGCCCGGGATCGATAGTACCAGTCCCAGCCGTAAATTGGTCGATGGCGATGGTGTCAGCTGGGCCGCGGCTGTCGCATCTGCAAAACTCTCGGCTTGTGCAGCCGGATCGCCGCTGGCGATTCTGCTGAGCTCCGTGACATACACCTCAATCTCTGGAGCGCCCACGAGCTCTGGGTCTTCGGAACTCGATGCGATACGTCCCTTGATCCAGTCAGTGGTTCCGCCACAAGCAGACAACGCCGCAGCGACCGCTGCGATCATCGTGAATGCACGTACTCTCGTTGTCAGTTTGCCATTAACCATTGGCTGCCAGCTTCTGTCGTCCCACATCCTGCTGTTGCGGAATGTAAATCCTGAAATGCGCGCCCGAAAATTCATCCGAGTCGACCAATTCCGCCGAACCATCGTGCGCCTGGATACATTCCAGCACGACCGACAATCCAATTCCCGTTCCGCCTACCTGTCCACCTTGTTCGCTGGCACCTTGAAAGAAGGCCTCGAAAATTCGTGGTCTTTCGCTGTCCGGAATCCCGGGTCCCGTGTCGCCGAACTCCAAAACAATGCTATTCGGTAATCGATGTGCCCGGATCGTGATCAAACCGCCCCGCGGAGTGAACTTGACCGCATTCGACAGGAGATTATCAAGCACTGTGCGGATTTTGTCCTGATCCGCGTTCACAATAATGTCATCAACCTCCAGTTTTAGCTGAATATTGGCCGCTTTCAGGGCCAATCGCTGTGCCCGGGCGATCGAAATGACCTGTTTTCGCAGTTCGAAATCGGACAGCGTCAATATCTCGCTTTTAGTTTGCCAGGCACTAAAGCTCAAGAGGTTCTCAATGAGTTGCTGCAGTTTTAGCCCGTTCATGCGCAAAATATCCGTTACCTCGCGCTGCGGACCCTGGAGTTCGCCAACCGACCCGTCCAGCAACAGCTCAGTACCTTCACGAATATTCGCCAGCGGTGTCTTCAGTTCATGAGACATGTGGCGCAGGAATTTGTTCTTTTCCTGTGCAAGCTCCAATAGACGCAATCGCAACCAGTCGAGCTGCCGCCCAA
Organism: Woeseiaceae bacterium; assembly: GCA_021773155.1. Classification (GTDB taxonomy): domain Bacteria; phylum Pseudomonadota; class Gammaproteobacteria; order Steroidobacterales; family Woeseiaceae; genus UBA1847. The sequence goes on from JAJFKQ010000095.1 coordinate 8,821, forward strand.
GACGTTGTAAATCGGTCGGGCCCTTAATTTCGATAGGACGTGAGAAGCCGCTCTCACCCAGTTGCCCGATGGCACGGTCAATCTGGCGGATAGGGCGGGCGACCAGTATTGTGAAAATAAGGATGAGTATCAAGGTGCCTGGTACCAGGGCTGCGACCTGCCAGGCGGAAACCCGTTGTGCGTCACGTGCGGTCTCTTGCAGTGCCAATAACTTCGTGTCGACGTAGGCGGTCAAAGCGCTGGTTAATTGATCGACATTCTGTCGCAGTGGCGCAAATCGCGCGATAGCTGCAACCAGCGTCGCGTCGGCCGCGTTTAAGTTCGACAACTCTCTCACTATGTCGCGCGCTTCCACACCCAATGCGGCCGCAAGATCGGTTGCACCGACTTCTTCGACCAATGGCGCCATACTCAAAAGTAAGGTTTCGAAAGTTTGCAAATCCTGCGTCATTAATTGCAGGCTGTCAGGGTTTTTTAGAATTTGATACTGACGTGCGACGCGTTCAAGCGAACTCAATTGTTCGTTAATGCGTCGGTTGTTCTCCGCTGCAGCGACGCCTGTCGACACCAGCTGTTCGCTTTGCTCGGCGACTCGATCGAGATTCACAAGCGCCCAGACTACGGCGAGCAACAGCGGCAATGCAACCAGCCCGAAGCCGACGAGAATCAGTCCGTTGAGCGATCGTGGGCGAGGAAATCTCATAGCGAAAGTTTACACCGGATAGCAGGTGTTGGTCCTCAGGCGGCCCAGTATGCGCTCGGGTCCCTGGAAGCGATTTTACGCTCCCAGGCAAGGCTCGTGCTGACAATAGTATCAAGGTCATCAAACTTCGGAGACCAGCCGAGTACTTCGCGAACGCGATTTGCAACCGCGATCAACTCGGGCGGATCGCCTGCACGGCGTGGCTCTTCAGCGATTTTCAGTTTTTCTCCGTTTGCCTTTTCAACCGCGGCCAGCACTTCGCGCACACTGTAGCCATGTCCGTAGCCGCAATTGAGCACGGTCGAGTCACCGCCGTTGCGCAGATATCGCAGTGCGTCCAGATGGGCTGTCGCCAGGTCTTCAACGTGTATGTAGTCACGCAGCCCGGTGCCATCGGGGGTGGGGAAGTCGGTGCCAAAAATCGACACACCCGGTCGACGTCCCGTAGCGGCTTCGCAAGCCACTTTGACGAGTAACGTCGCCTTCGGTGTTGATTGCCCGATCGTGCCAGAGGGCTCACAGCCTGCGACATTGAAATAGCGCAGCGCTACATAGTTCGGTCCACCTGCGGCGGCGAGGTCGCGCAGCATCCACTCGGTCATGAGTTTCGCTGTGCCGTACGGGTTGATGGGTTGTGTTGCTGAATCTTCAGACGCCTTGCCGCCGTCTGGAATACCGTAAACCGCAGCCGTGGAGGAAAAGACGAAGTTCTTGACGCCATGATTCGCAGCGGCCTCGAGCAATGTACGGCTCGAAGCGGTGTTATTGCGGTAGTACTTGAGCGGATCACTGACCGATTCCGGAACCACAGTGTGCGCAGCAAAGTGCATTACAGTGTCGATATCGTGCTCACCGAATATCTTTTCGAGCAGGGCAGCATCGCCGGTATTTCCGCGAATGAAGTCACCTCCCGTGACGGCAGCTTCAAATCCCGTTGACAGATTATCCAGTGTAACGACGCGTTCATCCGCTAACCCGAGCTGCCTGGCAACGTGGCTGCCGATATATCCGGCTCCGCCGGTTACCAGTATCTTTTTGTTTTCAATCACGTTTTATCTCTTCCCTGTGTCTTTTCACAAGAATTGTGAACGGTATGCTATTTAAGAGGACAAAGTTTAACAATACTTGTCCGCGGAGTACGGACCTGGATCGCACTGTCGCCAATTTCGCACACCATAAGTTCTGTTTAGGTTCAGCTACACCGGGTATTATTCGCACATCCAACCATGGGCGCATCAGGGATATGATATTGATCAGTCGGTACAAAAGCACTGTAGTCTTGTCGACTTCGTTACTCATGGCAGCATGCGGTGGCGGAGGTTCAGATTCATCGAGTCCTCCTCCTCCGACCAATCGGGCGCCGTTAGCTGCTGCCGGCATTAACCAGACTGTTGATGAGCTTTCGGCAGTGACACTGGACGGTAGCACCTCATCAGATCCCGATGCCGGCACGTCTCTGACCTACTCATGGTCGCAGACCGCGGGCACGACGGTGACGCTCAGCTCAACGACTGCCTCGCAACCAACATTCGACGCGCCTGATGTTACTGCGCTGAA
>JAJFKQ010000096.1 GCA_021773155.1 Woeseiaceae bacterium
AAATCGTCAGAACGTGTATTCGAGAGACAAAGCCGTGTAAGTATCGGTTTTTTCGGCCAGCGGCGGCACGTCAGAGTTGTTCTTGATCGTGTAGGAGGCCACCAGCGCAAGCTCGCCCAGGAGCTTCGCCGATATCGCGGTTACAGACTCTGTGTAGGTGTTCTCGTCACCCGCCTCAACGGTCAGATCCTGACGAAATTCAGCCGTTTCGCTGAGCTCCCACTTGTAGTACGCGCCCGCCGTGAAAATCGTTTCATCTTCCTTGCCGCCGAGTTGTAACTCAGATTGGCGCGCACCAACACCCAGCTCAGCGTTCAGTTTGTGTTTGTCGTTTTCGATCAATCGACGTCCATAACCCACAGACTGAGAAAACTGCGTGTCGAAGGCGCCGAAATTGTCTTTGCGCCATTGCAAGCGGCCAAACAGGAAGTCGTGATCGGTAATCTTGCGCTCGCTTTTCCAGCCCAGATCATAGGCTTCGGCCGTGGTCACCTCGTCCTCTGAAGCAGAGATGGCCGCTGCTTCAAGTAAGTGTGCCCACTGACCGGATGTGTAGCCGACCTCAAATCCTGTGTTCAAAGTGGAGTTTTCCGTGTTACCCGATGTTGCCAGATAGCCCAGGGTGGCCTTACCCGCCCACGGGCTTTGCTCTTCAGCCTCTTCAGCGAACAGCGACAACGGCGTGATAGCCAGTGCGACTATCATCGTCAGATTAAATTTTATCAGACGAAATTTCATTCACGGTCTCCTGGATTGGGCGCTCACCCGGCAAAAATTGGCCGCGGAGTATACCGCCTGATCGCCGCACAGCGCTATAATTCGCTGCATGGAACATCGTGAACTTTCCCCACTGGACAAATTGCTCGTCGGCGCAAACAATGCATTACGCACTGTAGCGGCCCCGGCGGGTCGCCCCTCCCGCAGCAATCCTGCAGAGAAAATTGCAGATGCTAACCTCGACGCGAAAACAAAAGCACACGCCGCCGGACTCATGCGGGTCAATCACGCGGGAGAGGTTGCGGCCCAGGCCTTGTATCAAGGGCATGCGACCGTAGCCCGTGACAAGGATATTGAAGACCAGATGCAGCGCGCCGCTGACGAGGAATTTGATCATCTCGCCTGGTGCGAACAACGCATTCACGAACTGGGTTTTCAGCCCAGTCGCCTGAGTCCACTGTGGTATGCGGGTGCCTATGCGATCGGTGCCGCCAGCGGGGTATTGGGCGACAAATGGAGTCTCGGCTTCATCGCCGAAACTGAAAAACAGGTTTGCTCGCACCTCGACAGTCACCTTGAGCAACTGCCGGAAGAAGATGCGAAGAGCCGTGCGATCGTCAAACAGATGCGCGACGAAGAAGAAGAACACGGCGAAAATGCCGTCGATGCCGGTGCGGCCGTTTTACCCCGTCCGATTATTCGATTGATGCGGGCGACGGCCAAAGTTATGACAAAAACGGCGTATTGGGTTTAGAAACCCTTCCGTAAGGTAAAAACGCCTTAAAACACGTACTTAGCTTGCCCTCACCGGCATTCTGTATTACAAGTAGTCCGCAATTGGGGCGAGGATTTATCAATGCAGACAACAGCCAAGAACCTGAGCGATGTACCGGCGATTAACCGCTTCTTAAGTTACTGCCGCGTACGGACTGTTCCATCAAAGACTGTGATGATTCATGCGGGCGATTTGCCGGATGTTTTGTATTACATCGTCGATGGATCGGTTGAAGTCATGATCGAGGACGAAGACGGCAACGAAATGGTGCTGGCTTACCTGAACAAGGGACAATTCTTCGGTGAGATGGGGCTTTTCTACGAACAACCGACCCGCAGTGCCTGGGTTCGAACGCGGACCGAGTGCGAAATCGCCGAAATGACCTACCCGCGTTTTCGCCAGATTGCGAGTGAAAGCCCTGGCCTCGTGTTTGAACTGGCCACGCAACTGGCTACTCGACTTGACCGGACCAACCGCAAGCTGGGTGACCTGGCATTTGTCGACGTTACCGGCCGTGTCGCTCACGCGATCATGGATCTTTGCAACGAGCCCGATGCGATGACGCATCCGGACGGTATGCAGATCAAGGTTAGCCGTCAGGAACTCAGTCGCCTTGTGGGCTGCTCACGTGAGATGGCTGGTCGAGTCCTCAAAGTACTTGAGGAACAGGGACTGGTATCGGCTAGTGGCAAGACCATTGTTGTGTTTGGGGCAAGGCCAAACCGCAACTTGTAGATGGTCACAAGGGCCTGTCCCGGAACTTGTTGAGTCGCTTCACGAAACACAGGCGCGAATCAACAAGTTTCGGGACAGGCCTTTTTGCGTTATGCAGTGGCGTTTGGAGCTTATGTGTTTTTGGCGATCTCCGACTTCATCGTCGCAATTGTCGTTGCATAGTCATCGCTGCCGAATATGGCTGAGCCTGCGACGAAGGTGTCTGCGCCAGCTGCCGCAATCTCACCAATATTGTCTACTTTAACGCCGCCGTCGATTTCGAGGCGGATTTCGCGGCCGCTTGCTTCGATGATTTGCCGTGCCTGGGTGAGCTTGCTCAACGCGGACGGGATGAAGCTCTGACCGCCAAATCCTGGGTTCACGGACATCAACAGCACCATGTCGACTTTGTCGATAACATGGGTTAGCCAATCGAGCGGTGTTGCGGGGCTGAATACGAGGCCTGACTTGCAGCCGGACTCCTGAATCAGTGCCAGCGAACGATCAACGTGGCGGCTCGCTTCCGGGTGGAAGGTGATGTAGTTGGCACCGGCATTCGCGAAATCAGGGATGATGCTGTCGACGGGTTCGACCATCAGATGCACGTCGATGGGTGCCTCAATGCCGTAGTTGCGTAGTGCATCGCAGATCGTTGGACCGATCGTCAGGTTTGGCACGAAGTGATTGTCCATCACATCGAAATGTACGATGTCGGCACCGGCGTCGAGCACGGCTTTGACGTCGTCACCCAAACAGGCGAAATCGGCAGACAGAATTGAAGGCGCTATTAGTGGTTTCACGATCATCCTCCGGTTTTTTGGCAACTGTACATCAGGCTTCGCCCGATCAACACCTCAACGTATCGATCGGCGAGCTTTCAGCATTTCGTAGGCGCTGCGAACCTCGCGTGTTCGGCGCTCGGCCTCGGCAATCACGTCCGCACCCGGATTACTGCCGGATATCTTGTCCGGGTGATTCTTGTTCATCAGCCTGCGGTAAGCCTTCTTAACTTCATCATTGGTCGCGTCCGATGACACGCCGAGCGCGTCGTAAGCTTGTCGCACGCGCACGGCATCTGCGTCGCCAGCCGGCGATCGTTTGAAGCCCTTTTGCGCCCGAATCATGGCTTCGAGCTGCGCGAGTTCCACCCGCCCGATGCCGAGCTCAGTGCAAATCTTCCAGATCAGAGCACGCTCTTCCTTTTTCAGCCTGTCCTTCGCCAGTACCACTTCGAGCAACAAACGCACAAACGTCAGACGATCGGCTGCGCTGCGCGCACTCACGCGGCGCAATTCACGCATTTTTTGTACGAGAGGGAATCCCGGTCGCTTGCCGGCGTCGAACCAGCCAATGGCGCGCCTGACCTGGGCGGGATTCAGACTGAGGCGGTGCATGACCATACGTGCGGAGCGAATCTCGTCCTCGCTGACCCGCCCGTCGATTTTGGTGAGATGCCCCATGGTCTGAAACAGCGCCTGCACGAAATCTTCAGAGACCCGGGAAATATCCGCGCCCTGCTTCTCAAACAGGCGATAACGATCGGCAAAACCGCGGTCAAACTGGTGGCCGAGAATGAAACCCGCCGCCGCCGCCCACGGGTTGCGCATCGCGAGTCCGGCCAAAGTGCCGATAATCTTGCCCCAGTACAATCGAAATTCCGCCCTTGGGCGATGAGAAGAACAGCAATCCTAACGTGTGTCAGCGGCCATTCCCATCACCGAGGCTTGCCTGTCCCGGCCGGAACGGCGATCATCGCTGCATGAATTCCAGCGACGTATTGTTTGAGACTGCCATTCCCGACCTGCCGATGATCGGTCGCGGCAAAGTGAGGGACATTTACAGCGTGGATGACAAGCATTTGTTGATCGTTACGACGGATCGCTTGTCCGCATATGACGTCATTTTGCCCGACCCGATTCCGGGTAAAGGCGAAATCCTCACGAAGATCTCTTTGTTCTGGTTTGGCATGATGGCTGACATTATTGACAACCAATTGGCGGAATTAAGCATAGACGACGTCATCGATGACGAGGATTTGTGCGACCAGCTCCGCGATCAGGCACTGGTAGTAATGCGACTCAGGCCTCTGCCGATCGAAGCCGTTGTTCGTGGTTACCTGATAGGTTCCGGTTGGCGCGACTACCTTGAGACGGGTCAGGTTTGCGGCATCGACCTGCCAACGGGGTTACAGCAAGCTGAGAAACTGCCGCAGACATTGTTTACGCCGGCAAGCAAAGCCGCAGCCGGTGACCACGATGAAAACATCAGCTTCGATCAGGTCGTCGACCTGATTGGCGAGAATCTGGCCAACAAGGTTCGAGATGTCTCGATACAAATCTACGAGCGCGCAGCCGCCTATGCGCGGAAGCGCGGCATTATTATCGCCGATACGAAATTCGAGTTCGGTCTCGACGACGAAGGCCGTTTGCACATTATCGACGAGGTACTGACACCGGATTCTTCACGATTCTGGCCGGTAGACGAATACGAAGTCGGCACCAGCCCACCGAGTTTTGACAAGCAGTTTGTGCGTGACTACCTCGACACCCTCGATTGGGACAAGACAGCGCCCGGCCCCAACCTGCCGACGGAGCTACTCGAACAAACCACCGCGAAATATCGTGAAGCGTTCGATCGCATGACCTCGTAATAAGGGGAACAATGTCCGCATGATGCGCAGGTTGAACAACTGGGTCGAAGCACTTATCTGGGGCGATATGCTGCAGAAGTACGGCCTGCCTGGCCGTGTTGTCGTCGGTGTATTGCGTAATGCCTACGCTGTGATTCGGGACATTGTTTCCGGACAACTGACCCTGCGGGCAATGAGCCTTGTCTACACCACGTTGCTGTCAGTGGTGCCACTGATCGCTTTTAGTTTTTCGGTGCTGAAAGGCCTCGGCGTCCATAAGGAACTGGAAGAAAAACTCTATACGATTCTCGAGCCACTGGGCGACAAAGGCGTCGAGATCACAGACCAGGTCATGGACATCGTGCACAACGTCAACGGCAGTGTCCTTGGCGGCATCGGCCTCTCATTCTTCATCTTCATCGCGATCACAATGGTGCAAAAAATCGAGGGTGCCTTTAATTACGTCTGGTATGTCACGAAACCGCGCAGCTTCGCGAAACGTTTCACAGAATACATGCTGGTGCTGCTGATCGGCCCGCTCGTAATTGCCCTTGCGCTCGGTGCCATTGCGTCGGTCGGCAATGAATCGGTCGTAATTTGGCTGTCGCAGAACTCGGTCTTTGGGCCGATATTCTCCGCCACCAGTCAATTGACGCCATACCTGCTGATCACAGGCGTGTTCACGTTCCTCTACTGGTATATGCCCAACACAAAAGTAAAGATTCGCTCTGCACTTGTGGGCGGCCTGTCGGGCGGAATCATGTGGGCAACGCTCGGCATGATATTCGCCGCGTTCCTTGCAAACTCCGCACGGACCCAGGCTATTTACGCCGGCTTCGCAATCGCGATCACCACACTGATCTGGTTGTACCTCAACTGGCTGATTCTCTTAATCGGTTCACAGATCGCATTTTATTTTCAGAATCCCGCCTACCTTCGCATCGGACGGCGTGAGCCTCGTCTGTCCAATGCCATGCGTGAACGCGTCGCGCTCAACATCATGTTTCTGGTTGGCAGGGAATTCCGCGATCCTGTGCTGGGCGTAAATCTCAGCAGCCTGAGTCGTTCATTACGCATCCCGTCGATAACGCTGGCGCCGATTGCGGCAGGACTTGAGGCCAGTGGCCTTATAACGACCAACGAAAATGAAGCGTTACTGCCAGGGCGTGAAATGTCGCGAATTACGCTTCAGGACATTTTGGCGGTCGTGCGTCGCGATGGCGAAACTGGCTCGCATCGAGACCCCAGGTGGAACAGCGCAATTGAGAGACTAGGCAAGAAACTTGACGATGCCGTTGCGGACACACTCTCGGACAAGACACTGTCAGATATTCTCGACGAGTCTGAAAACCAGGCCTGAGCGCTCCCGGTCACCGGGCCATAACGGGCTACGCCTGCGTTTTTTTCCTGGTCACGCTTAAGATCGGCTCGATGAATTCAAGCGGCATTGGGAACACTATTGTATTCGTTCTTTCGTTCGAAATTTCTTTCAGCGTTTGCAGGTAGCGTAACTGCAAGGCCTGCTCTTCCCCGGCCAGTATATGGGCTGCTTCAGACAGCATCGTTGCCGCCTGCTTCTCGGCCTCGGCGTTGATGATCTTGGCGCGGCGCGCACGCTCGGCTTCGGCCTGCTGTGCGATCGCGCGGATCATGCTCTCGTCAAGATCGACGTGTTTGATCTCGACATTCGCGACCTTAATGCCCCAGTTGTCGGTGCGCTGATCCAGCAGTCCCTGAATATCCGTATTCAGCTTCTCACGTTCGGCAAGCATATCGTCGAGCTCGTGCTGCCCAAGCACAGAACGCAGGGTCGTCTGTGAAAGCTGACTGGTCGCTTCGAAAACATCAGCGACACGAATCACGGCTTTTTCCGGATCAACAATTCGGAAATAGATGACGGCATTCACCTTGACCGAAACGTTGTCTCTTGAGATCACGTCCTGTGTCGGTACATCCATGACGATGACACGCAGATCAACCTTGGTCATTTTTTGGATGCCGGGAAACAGGATAATCAATCCCGGACCCTTCACCTTTTGGAAGCGCCCCAGCAAAAAGATAACGCCACGCTCGTATTCCTTCAGGATTTTGATCGTGTTGTAAAGAATCACGATCAGCAGCGAAACAACCATTCCAAGAGTGGCGTAGTACTCCATCAGAATCTCCTCAGGTAGAATATCGTTCACGTTTGCAGGCCTTCATCATTGGCATTCTGTTCGGCCACCGGCTCAATCTCGAGTGTCAGACCGTCCAACGCGCGAACGACAACGTCCTGGTCTTTCTCAATGGCGACGCTGCTTCGAGCGGCCCAGGCTTCACCTTCGAGCCAGACTTTGCCTTCACCTCTGAAGGCCTGCATCGCCGTGCCAATGCCGCCGACAATGGAATCCTTGCCTGAAACGGCGCCGCGCTTACGCAATTTCAGCAGGTAGCTGATGAGCCAGATAAACAACAAGGCAAAGACCGACGCCAGTACCACAACGAAGGCAATCGATATGCCAAAGCCCGGAATATCACTGTC
>JAJFKQ010000097.1 GCA_021773155.1 Woeseiaceae bacterium
ACCATTATCGTCGCGGGTGTAGTTCAACGGTAGAACATCAGCTTCCCAAGCTGAGAATGAGGGTTCGATTCCCTTCACCCGCTCCAATTCGCTAAACTCGGCGCCCGTCCTCTGTGTTCTGACGAGAGCACCGTGTACACCGCCGGTACGACAAACAATGTGAACAGTGTGCCAACGCCCAGCCCGGTCGCGATGACCAACCCAATGTCGAAACGACTGACAGCACCCGGTCCACTGGCCAACAGCAGTGGAACCATCGCGACGATCATCGCGACGGTCGTCATGAGAATGGGTCGCAGGCGGATCGCGGCTGCTTTCTCGATCGCCTCGCGTCGCCCGAGTCCGTCCCGCTCACGCAGCTGGTTTGCGAACTCCACGATCAGGATTCCGTTTTTGGAAATCAGCCCGATCAGCGTAATCAGGCCAACCTGCGTATAAATATTCACGGTCGCCAGCCCCAGCGTCATGAAGATCAGCGCTCCGGCGATCGACATCGGCACTGAGACGAGAATAATAATCGGGTCTCGCCAGCTCTCGAACTGCGCGGCCAGCACCAGGTAGATAATGATCAATGCGAGGAAGAAGGTGATCAGCAGCGCACTGCCTTGCTCGGCGTACTGACGCGACTCGCCGTCGTAATCGACGGTGAAGCCACTCGGAAAAAGCACCGCCGCTTGCGTATCCAGATAGTCGAGCGCCTGGCCCAGCGCAACCCCGGGCGCCGTCGTGCCCTGCACGGTGACCGCGTTCAGTTGCTGGAACTGTGTGCGCTGGCTGGGCTCCACGGACCGTTCCAGCGCAACCAGCGCTGACAACGGAACCTGCCCACCCGCTGCCGTCGGCAAATAGTAATCCCTGAGCGCCCCGGTGGTGAGCCGAAAGTCGCGTTCGAGCTGCGGAATGACCTTGTAGCTGCGTCCTTCGAGGTTGAATCGATTGACATAGCCCTCACCGAGCAAGGTGGAGAGCATGCGCCCGATCTCCGCCATCGTTATTCCGAGGTCTCCCGCGCGATCGCGATCGACAACCAAGGTTGTCCTTGGGCGCGAAAACTCGATACTCTTTTGCAGGAAGCCGAACTGGCCGCTTTGCATCGCGGCACCGATGAGTTCATCGGCAATACTGTCCAGGGCACCGAAATCTTCGTTCGACTGAATCACGAATTGCACGGGTAGCCCACCGCGGTTGCCCGGCAGGCTGGGCCGCGGAAAAGCCGCGACCTGCATGCCGGCAATGCCACTCACAGCTTCCTGTAAGTCGGGCAGCACCTCCAGAATGAAGCGCTCACGCTGCGAGGGTGGCAGCATCTTGAATCCGCCGAATACGGTGTTGGCCCCGGCCAAACCCATAAACAGGAAAGTCCTGTGCTCCTCGGGCAGTGTGTCTAGTGCCTTGATCAGCTCCCCGGTATAGATTTCGTTGTATTCGATCGTCGCGGTCTGCGGCATCCGGCCCGACATGAAAAGGATGCTCTGGTCCTCGACAGGTGCCAGCTCATTGGGCGTGCTGACAAACATGAAATAGATGCTGACCAGAACGACGCCCGCGAAAACCATTGTCACAGGAATAAAATCCAGGGTTTGGCTCAGCCTGCGCTGGTAAGCATTGGCGAGCCTTTGGAAGAAGCGCTCCACGGCCGCCTCGAAGCGGCCCGGCTCGCCCTTGCGATGCAACACCTTGCCGGACAACATTGGCGACAGCGTCAATGCGACGACGCCGGACACCAGCACGGCACCGGCAAGTGCAAATGCAAACTCCGTAAACAACGTGCCGACCAACCCTCCCATAAATCCGATAGGCGCATACACGGCAATCAATGTCGTTGTCATGGCAATGATCGGCATGCCGATTTCGCGGGCGCCATCAATGGCCGCCTGGAAACGAGACTTGCCCATTTCCACATGCCGATGGACGTTCTCAACGACGATTATGGCGTCATCGACGACGAGGCCGATGGCGAGCACCAGTGCAAGCAGCGTGAGTAGATTGATCGAAAACCCCATCAACAGCATCAGGAATGCACCGCCGACCAGGGACAAGGGCACGGCCAGCGCCGGCACAATAGCGGCGCGAACAGAACCCAGCGACAGGTAGATTACGACGAGCACGATAAACAGGGCTTCGAAGAGGGTCTTAAACACCTCCGTGATCGAATCCTCAATATAGACACTGGCATCGTAGGCCACGTTCGCGGTGAGCACGGCGGGCAACTGTGCCTTGACTTCCTCCATCTCGTTGCGAACGCGTTGTGCAACCGTCAACGGATTCGAACCCGGGGCGGGCTCGATAGCGACAACCGTGCCCGGAGTGCCGTCGAACCAACTGATCGAATCGTAGCTTTCCGACCCCAGTTCGATGCGGGCAAGGTCTTCAAGACGGATAATCGTCGCCCCATCCTTGCGGACGATGAGACGGCGAAAATCACTCTCGGTCGCGATATCCGTCGTCGCCGACATGTTAGTCAGTACATAGGTCCCCTTGGTCTGGCCCACGGCTGCGAGAAAGTTATTCGCGCGCAGTACATCCGCGACATCGAGCGCGGACACATTGAGCGCAGTCATACGATCAGGGTCGAGCCAGATGCGCATCGCAAAAGACCCGCCGCCGAACAGCTGGGCTTTGGCGACTCCCGGGATTGCCTGCAGTTTCGGCCGCACCACGCGTAACAGGTAGTCCGTCGTTTGAGAAAAGCTCATCTGCTCACTGTAAAAGACGATATACATCAGCGCCGTCTGGTCGCCGGTCGTGGAGTCGATCACCGGATCTTCAGATTCCGCCGGCAGGATACTGCGCTGGCTGGCCACTTTCGCCTGGATCTCGGCAACGGCCGCATTAGGGTCGTAGTCCAGCTCCATGTGTGCTTCGATGACCGAAACACCCTGCGAGCTTCGCGAAACGAGGAAGTCAATGCCGCTGGCCTCAGCGATCGCCTGCTGCAGCGGCGTGGTGATAAAACCCTGCATCAATTCACTGCTGGCGCCGGGATAGACGGTCGTGACCGAAACAACGGTGTTGCTGAGTTCCGGAAATTCGCGCAGTTCGAGCGCAGTAATGGAGCGCAGCCCGACAACCAGGATCAGCAAGCTAATGACACTGGCCAGCACCGGACGCTGGATGAACAGATCAGTGAATTTCATGCACGCGGGTCCGCGGCATCCGGATTCACAGAATTGTCGATGTTGATCGACTGGCCGTTGCGCAACTTGTTATGGCCGTCACTCACAACCTCGGTACCCGCCTCGAGGCCGCGCTTTATTTCGACACGGCCATTATGCACCTCACCGGTTTCAATCTGCACGAGCCGGACCATGCGGCCGCCGTCGGCTTCTTCCACGACGAAAACCGACTCACCGTAGGTGTTGTAGGTCACCGCCCGCTCGGGCAGTGTCAGTACGTTTTCCCGAACCGGCTGAAGCGTTTCGACCTCGGCGAACATACCGGGTCGCAACTGGCGATCCGGATTCGCGATCAGCGCACGTACCAAAACGCTTCGCGACGCCGCCTGCACGTTGGGGCTGATGGCGTGAATCTTACCTTCGAACACGCGATCCGGATACGACTGCACGCGCACCATAACGGACTGGCCGAGCGCGAGCTCCGCAAGAAATCTTTCGGGAAGCGCGTATTCGGCGTAAACCGGATCGAGCGCGACGAGATCCGAAATAGCTTCGCCCGTATCAAGATACTGCCCTGGATTGATTCGCCGGATTCCGAGCTCGCCGGCAAATGGTGCGCGCACGGCTTTCTTGCGGATCATTGCTTCCTTGGCAGCAATTTCGGCGTCGGCGCGATCAAGCGTCGCCTGCGCCTGGTCGAGGTCGGAGCGCGACCCCAGGTTCTGGGTCAAGATTTGTGCGAAACGATCCCGGGTAATTTCGGCAAGACGGCGGTCCGCCCGCAATGCGGCCAGCTCGGCCAGATCGACTTCGGCATCGAGTTCAACCAGCAGTTCGCCATCTGGCACCTGGTCACTGGAATCGAAGTGAATCTTGCGAATAACTCCCGGCACTTCTGCCGAGACGACCACGCCGCGTACCGGCGTAATACTACCCACCGCCTTCAGCGCCGGTTGCCAGCTTTCGCGCGTGACGGTGCGAGTTGACACGACGGGCTGCGGCGGACCACCCCTGGTTGCCGTCTCCTGCTGTATCTGCAAGTACTTCCAGCCGAAGATAGCGCCAAACAACACCGTAAGAAAAAGCAGTACCAGCACTAATCTCTTGATCACGTTATTCTCGTTGCTTTTTTTGAGGAAAAACTCGCGTCGTGCCAAGGCTACCGCATTATGTCGCGATGCCCGATGACGGCACGCCGATGTTAGCAGCCCCCGGTCGGAATGACATTCAATCGCCTGTGCGGGTGTAGTTCAACGGTAGAACATCAGCTTCCCAAGCTGAGAATGAGGGTTCGATTCCCTTCACCCGCTCAAAGATCCTGTACCAGCAGAACCCAGTACGGTGCTTCGACAGGCGAATCCGCCGCTTAGTCGGTCCACTTCTCGACTTTAGGCGCCGAGTACGCTTCAAACTGCTGCACGAGTCCTGCTGCGGTGTCGTCACACAACAGCATTTTTCGGTTTTCGATTCGTAAGAAACCCTCTGCTGTCGCATGGTTGAAATAGGCTAGTAAATGATCGAAGTAACCGCCGACATTCAGCAGTCCGCAGGGCTTCTCGTGAAACTTCAACTGGCCCCAGGTAATTATCTCGATGATCTCTTCCAGAGTGCCGTAGCCGCCTGGCATTGCGATAAAGCCATCTGACAGTGCAGCCATCATCGTTTTACGTTCATGCATAGATCCGACGACGTGGAGCTCCGTCAGGTTCTGGTGCGCGAGTTCCTTTTCACACAGCATCTTTGGAATGACACCATGTACCTTGCCGCCCTGTCCCAGCACGGCGTCAGCGATTACACCCATGGTGCCTTTGTCAGCACCGCCGTAAACAAGCTCAAAGTCATGCCGCACCAAAACGTCGGCGAGTTCTCGCGCTGCTTCAGCGTAAACGGGACGGCCGCCTGAGTTGGAGCCACAGTACACACAAATTCTTGGCATCCGAATTACCGCTACGCCATTTTCGCTTTGGGTTTGACGCTCTGCACAATCGCCGCGATCTCGGGGCGGCACTCGCGTAACTCCTCGGGTGTGAGGGCATCAAGCTCATGTGGGAAAACGAGCCATTCCGCGGTTTCGTGTAGATAGTAATCAGGCGTAACGTCGGTTTCGTTGCGACTCGGCTTGAACCACGGTACTGCAACGCGAATGTCTTGCGGTGTATTGCCGCGTGCGCGTCGAGTCAGCTCCGCGATGACGGCAACGATGGTATTGCCAGTATCGAAAACGTCATCGACAATGAGCACGCGATCGTCATGGCATATTTTCTTGATGATGTAGTTCAATCCGTGAACAGCGACCTTGCCGCGTTCGTCAACACCGATATATGACGAGGTGCGAATGGCGATGTGGTCCGACTCCACACCGCAATACGACAACGTCTCCTGGAGCGCCATGCCTACGGGCGTGCCACCGCGCCAAATAGCGATAATCATGGTGGGCTTGAAGCCACTCTCAAGAACCTTGATACCGAGCTCGATAGAGTCCTCGAGCAGGTCTTGTGCGGAAAGTACTGTCTTGTCCATTATTATTCTCTTGTCGGAGGACACTGGCGGTATAATGTCGGACTCCAATTCTAGCGCAGTAAGACCTGGGAATAACAATAATGAGTGAGCGATTTATCGCTGCAGACGACCTGCTCCGGGACTCGTTTCAGCTGGCCGCAAACATCTACGAAGCGGATTTCGAACCTGATTTTCTGGTGGGCCTCTGGCGTGGCGGCAGCGCTGTCGGTATCGCGGTCCAGGAAGGCCTGGATTATTTCGGCACCAAGACAGACCACATCGCCATCCGCACCTCGTACACGGGTGCGCCGGGGTATTCGCAGATGGTTAATAAGGCGGACGCCATCAGGGTCCACGGCCTGCAATATCTACTCGAAAACCTGAGCGCCCATCATTCGCTCTTGATTGTCGATGACGTATATAGCACGGGCTCCAGCGTCAACGCGGTCATCAAGCAGCTGGCGCAGAAGACCCGTCGAAACCTGCCACAGGACATCCGGATCGCAACAGTGTGGTATCGACCAACGGAAAAAACCCTGCGCACGCCGGACTATTTTGTACACGAGACCGATGACTGGCTCGTGCTGCCCTATGAGCTCTCGGGATTTTCGATAGACGAGCTGCGCAAGAACCGGCCCGAGATGCTGGGGCTTATTGACCGCCTGGCACCGCACGTAAAAGCGGATGCCGGATCCCGAAACTAATTCAAGGACGAGACATGCAAGACCTCCCCCATCATTACGTTGTATCTGCCGACGCAAATGCCGTCGGAAATGTTGTTCTTTCAAGTTCCGGCGTAGACGATCTCGTCTCCGCAGCACCGGCTGAGTTCGGTGGCCCCGGGGATCAATGGTCACCCGAAACGCTGCTGGTGGCTGCCGTTGCTGACTGCTTTATATTGGCGTTCCGTGCAATCGCCAGAGCTTCTAAGCTGGAATGGGACTCGCTTACGTGCAGCGCCGAAGGCGTTCTGGAGCGCGTTGACAGGGTTACCCAATTTACCGCCTTCAACGTAACTGCGACGCTCGGCGTTCCGCCAGGAACTGATGAAAGCAAGGCCCATCGCTTGCTCGAAAAGGCCGAACAGGTGTGCCTCATAACAAACTCCTTAAAAGCCGGGTCACATCTTGAAGCCACAGTCCGCGTAAGCGCAGGCTAAAGCCGCAAAATCTATACGAGAGATTTGCCGCCGGGCGCATTATAATGCTCCGCCCGCGCGGCACTGGCGCGCACGAAAAATACTGATAATCAAGGAAAAGCATGAGCACTGCGAAGATCATCTATACGAAGACAGACGAAGCTCCGGCACTGGCAACCTATTCGTTTCTGCCAATTGTCAAGGCATTCACGGACGCTGCCGGCATCGTTGTAGAGACTCGCGATATCTCTCTGGCGGGACGAATCCTCGCCAATTTTCCGGAAAATCTGACAGCCGATCAACAACAGAGTGACGCTCTCGCCGAGTTGGGCGAACTAGCCAAGACGCCAGAAGCCAACATCATCAAGCTGCCGAACATCAGTGCGTCTGTTCCGCAGTTACACGAAGCCATTGCTGAATTGCAATCGCACGGCTATGACATTCCCGTCTATCCCGAAGAACCACGGACGGATGCTGAGAAAGATACCCACTCGCGTTACGCCAAAGTGCTCGGCAGCGCCGTAAACCCTGTTCTCCGCGAGGGCAACTCGGACCGGCGCGTAGCAACGGCCGTGAAAGCTTTTGCCAGGCAACATCCGCATTCAATGGGTGCCTGGAGCACGGATTCGAAGTCGCACGTGGTGCACATGGAGGACGGCGACTTCTATTCCAGTGAACAATCAGCCGTGGTGTCCGCCGATGGTGGCTTGACGATTACATTGCACGCGGACGATGGTGGCGAAACTGTACTTCGCGACAATGTGCCGGTTCTAAAAGACGAAGTTGTTGATGCAACACGCATGGACTGCGCCGCCTTGAGCGTATTCTTCGCCAAAGAAATGGATGCGGCCAAGAGCGAGGGCATACTTCTTTCACTGCACCTCAAAGCGACCATGATGAAAGTGTCCGACCCGATCATGTTCGGCCATGCGGTGAAGGTTTATTACAAAGACGTCTTCGAAAAATACGCTGACGTATTTGATGAGATCGGTGTCGACGCGAACAATGGTGTCGGTGACGTATATGCGAAGATCACCGATCTGCCTGAGGAACAACGCACCGCGATTGAAGCTGATCTTGCCGCTGTGTATGAAACTCGACCAGCACTGGCAATGGTCAACTCCGATAAAGGCATAACGAACCTGCATGTCCCGAGCGACGTAATTATTGATGCCTCTATGCCTGCCGCTATTCGCTCTTCCGGACAGATGTGGGGCCCGGACGGAAAGCTGGCGGATACCAAGGCGATGGTCCCGGATCGTTGTTACGCTGGCATCTATGATGAGGTCATCGACTTCTGCAGGGAGAATGGCGCATTCGATGTAACGTCCATGGGCAATGTTTGCAACGTCGGCCTGATGGCACAGAAGGCCGAGGAGTATGGCTCGCACGACAAGACTTTCGAGATCGCGTCTTCGGGAACCGTGCGTGTTACTGACGCTGCCGGCGATGTGCTATTGGAGCACGCTGTTAATGCTGGCGACATCTGGCGTATGTGTCAGACCAAAGATCTGCCGATACGCGACTGGGTGAAGCTCGCCGTGCATCGCGCTCGCCAGACCGGCTCACCTTCAATCTTCTGGCTTGATGAAAATCGGGCACACGATAGACAGCTCATCGAAAAAATAACCAGCTACCTGCAAGACCACGACACGGACGGACTCGACATTCGAATTCTGTCGCCGGTCGACGCGATGCGGGTAACGCTCGAACGTGTCAAGAATGGTGAAGACACCATTTCTGTTACCGGCAACGTCTTGCGTGATTACCTGACAGACCTTTTCCCGATTCTGGAACTCGGAACCAGCGCGAAGATGCTGTCGATCGTTCCTTTGCTCGCGGGCGGTGGTTTGTTCGAAACCGGTGCTGGCGGTTCCGCACCAAAGCACGCTCAGCAGTTTCTTGCGGAAGGTCACTTGCGCTGGGACTCGCTGGGTGAGTTCCTTGCTCTGGCGGTTTCTATCGAAGATATCGCAGAAAGGACAAACAACGATCCGGCTCATGTTGTCGCCGCGGCTTTAAACATCGCTAACGGTCGTTATCTGGATAACAACAGGTCACCGTCGCGCAAGGGCAATGAGCATGACAATCGGGGTAGCCATTTTTATCTCGCGATGTACTGGGCAGAAGCACTGGCTGCGAACGTCAGCGATCAGGCACTTGCTGACAAGTTCTCCGGCCCGGCCAAGGCGTTGGCTGCCGCCGAGGACGCGATTAATTCAGAATTGCTTGCTGCACAGGGTTCAGCGGTGGACATTGGCGGTTACTACCAGCCGAACGAAGCGCTGGCATCGGATGCGATGCGTCCCAGCACGACGTTGAACGCGATAATCGACGCTATCTGATTACGGATCGAGTTCCAGCAATGTAGGTTGCGGCGACATGTCTGTCGTCCGCAAGCATTGTGATCGCAAACAATGCTTCCTCAATCGACGCGGCCACGCGGGTGCGTCGTTCGCTAAGTGATGATCCAGCCGGATCAAGCACAACAAAATCTGCTTCCTTGCCGGGCTCGAAGTTGCCCACTTTGTCGTCGAGGTACAGCGCTTCGGCAGCACCGAGCGTTGCGAGGTATAACGCTCTCGTCGCCGGCAATGCCTGATTCTGCAGGTGCAAAACCTTGTAAGCCTCACTCGCCGTTCTTAATAATGACAAGCTCGTGCCACCGCCAACATCCGTTCCAAGACCAACGCGTACGTTCGCTGCACGCATTGCCCGTAAATTGAACAAGCCGCTGCCCAGAAACAGGTTTGATGTCGGGCAGAAGGCAGCCGCACCACCCTTCGCCGCCATGCACGAGCGATCTTCATCGTCCATGTGCAGACAATGGGCAAAGACGGATCGCTCACGTAGCAATCCGAACTGATCGTAGACATCGAGATAACTACGGCTCCCCGGAAACTGTCGGGCAATCTCCTCGACCTCCGCTTTATTCTCAGCAAGATGTGTGTGGATCCAGACATCCGGGTACTCATTGGCGAGTCGACCGGCTGCGGCGAGCTGTTCCTCGCTGGAGGTCAGCGCAAATCGCGGCGTGATGGCATAACCAAGGCGGTCCTTCCCGTGCCAGCGCTCAATCAGCGCTTTGCTATCCGCGTACGCGGATTCCGGAGTGTCCTGCAGTTCGTCCGGACAATTAATATCCATCAGCACCTTGCCGGCGATCAACCGCATACCACGCGACTCAGCTGCTTCGAGAATCGCGTCCGCCGAATGCGCATGCACCGTCCCGAATACAAGTGCGGTCGTCGTGCCGTTCCTGAGTAACTCGTTGAGGAATACGTTGGCGATCTCGCGCGCGTAAATCTCGTCGGCAAAACGCGCTTCGGCGGGATAAGCATAGCGATTCAACCAATCGAGCAACTGTTCTCCGTAAGACGCGATGATATCGAGCTGTGGAAAATGGACGTGGCAATCGATGAAGCCTGGCACGATGATTTTCCCGGAGAAGTCTGTTACTGCAGTGTCATCGGATAATTGTGCCAGCAATGTTGGCGCATCGCCCGCTTCTACAACAACGCCATCCTCAACAATCAGCAGGCCGTCTTCGAAATACTCAAGAGCAGATGACTCCGCTTCTTCACCGGGATCTGCAAGACAGTGCAGCAACGATGCTCTATAAGCCTCACGCATAGTCGTCAATCAGCTTCCAGAACAATGGCGTCGTCGAGTGTGTGTTCTTCACAGTTGGGTTCATTACCGCCGCGGTCGATGATCAGAAACTCCTGACCCGCCGTAAACGAGATCAGCGGCATATGCCAGGTGCCACGGCGATAATTAATGCCCTGCCGGCCGTTACTGACAAACGCGCGCAGCGCATCAGCGTCAACCGACTCCTCCGGCGGCGCGACGACAACGACCATCTTGCAGGGACTAAGCGGTATGAACGCCTGGCTGCCCAGCGGGTGACGTTCAACCATATCCAGTCGCAGCGGCAATGACGTCGGCGTGCGGCAGCGCGCAATACTGACCGAAACCCGGCCAGCGTTGATCAGGTCAACATTGCAGAGATCATCAAAGCGCTCAAATCTCGCGGCGTTCATAGCATCCGACGTATCGCGTGAGGTTTCGATGACTTCACCGTACGGAGCGAAACGCTTTGCGGTCAACGGCACTGCTTTCAAGGTAATGGTCATTATTCAGCACCTCCGACACGACCGAATAATCGTAGCCTGCTGACGCCACCATCCGGGTAGATCGACATGCGAACATGCGACACATCGCCCAACGCCTCGAGTGCCTCAAAATAATGTTGCTGATCCATTTTCAGTTTTGTTTCAGGCAGCAGTGTCTGCCAGCGCGACGAATCCGGTGTCGCAAGGTCATCACTCTCGAATACGCCGGCCTCCAGCGATACCCTGTCCGGGTAGTTACCTTTGAAGTGTGCTGTATCGACCTCGACACGCTCGATAACACCCGGCTGCGCCAGTGCGAGAATAACCCAGTCATTGCCAGGGCCGCGTCGGCGGGCCGTCTCCCAACCATCACCCATATTCACACCGCGACCTGGCGCGTTGAGGTTGTGCATGCTGCCAAAGTGCTCATCACTGCAGGCAAGTGCGCGACCGCCGTTTTCGATGGCAGCCAGATCGACGAATCCCTCAACGTCAGTGAAGTCGGCAATGACCTCACCGAAAATTCGTAACCGGGCGATTCCGCCATCCGGGTAGATATGCAGTCGCACATGCGTCCAGACTTGCTCACTGTCAATTTCAAGATAATGGTGCGCGTCACCAGACAGGTCAGTTTTCGCCAGCAACTCCACCCACTCCTCTTCAGGTGTGTCCGCATCGCTGACACAGGCTTCGATCGAGGCTTGCGGTGGATAGTTTCCAGTGAAGTGCGATGTGTCGATATCGAAGCCGCGTATCACACCCGGTACACCGAGTCGGATGACGCAAAAGTCGTGTCCCACAGTCCGTTTGCGGCGACTTTCCCAGCCGTCCATCCATTTGCCATGGTCGTCGTACTTATCATCGATAAAGACAGGTTCGGCAAAATCAATGACTCGCTCCTTCGCCGCGAAGAAATCATCCGTCGCAAACGTAACGCGAGTGCCCAGTCGTGGCCGCTGCAACTGTACCCAATGATAAAAAGGATGCGTTTGACTCACTGTGGACCCTCCAAAGCGGTCAGTCTCAATCGGGCAATCTTGTGAATTTCCTGAAGCGCGGTTTCAAATTCTTCGCTGTAGTCATTATCAAGGCGAGTCGCGAACGCGCCGAGTATCTGCGAACGGTTACTCTCGCGTACCGCCATTATGAACGGAAAGCCGAACTTTTTCTTGTACGAGGTATTCAACGATTGGAACTTTTCGAACTCGTCGGCCGTGCATTGATCGAGTCCTGCTTTGGATTGTTCCTCGGTTGAATCGGCGGTGAGCTCGCCGGCGAGCTGCGCTTTGCCGGCCAGGTCGGGGTGCGCCCGAATGAGTTCAAGCTGGGTTTCTACGGAAGCGTTGTCGACACAGTCCGCCATTAAGCTCGCCAGCAGCTCCGTATCCGCAACCGAATCTTCGAGCAACAATTTCACACGCTCCGCGACCCAGGGGGAGTGTTCGTAGATACCGCCGTAGCGGTCAATGAAATCATCAGCGCTCATTACTCATTACCTTTGGGTGGATGTCGTTCACGCCAGTGCCTTGCGATATCGAGTCGGGTAGCTATCCATGCGTCTTCCTGCGACATCACATAGTCGAGAAATCTTGCGACTGCTGCGGTGCGCCCCGGCCGACCTGCGAGGCGACAGTGCAAACCGATCGACATCATGCGGCCGCCCTCAGCGTGCAGGACATCAAAGCTGTCCTTTAGATAGTCGAAAAACTGTTGCCCGGAATTAAAGCCCTGCGCCGTCGCAAAGCGCATGTCGTTCGCATCCAACGTGTACGGCACCATCAACTGTGGCGAATCGAAACTGTAATTCCAGTACGGCACATCGTCTGCATAAGTATCGGAGTTATAAATAAACTCGCCGTCCTCCGCCGCGATGCGATGACTCTGCGGACTACAGCGTCCCAGATACCATCCTGCAGGTCGCTCACCCGTGACTTGCGCGTGAATCTCTAACGCCTCCCGCATATGCTTGCGTTCGGTTGCTTCATCGATGAATTGATAATCAATCCAGCGGAAGCCATGACTGGCAATCTCCCAATTCGCAGACTGCATCGCAGCGACGGCTTCCGGGTTACGCTGCAAAGCCATCGCGACCCCGAACACCGTGACCGGAATATTCTGTCCGGCAAACAGGCGATGCAATCGCCAGAATCCGGCTCGAGCGCCATACTCGTACATCGACTCCATGTTCATGTGGCGCTGCCCTTCTATAGCTTCAGCACCAACGATTTCCGAAAGAAAAGCTTCGGACGATGAGTCACCATGCAAGACACAGTTTTCCGCGCCTTCCTCATAGTTGATAACAAATTGCACCGCCGTGCGCGCAGCACCAGGCCAGTCCGCGGCAGGTGGGTGCTGGCCGTATCCGAACAGGTCTCTTGGGTACTCTGTCATTGCTCACTCTCGAGCGATCGATACCACTGGGCGATAATTTCACGTTCCTCATCCGTTATGGCCGTCAAATTTCCAATCGGCATCACGCGTGTTACGACAGTTTGCAGATGGATACGATCCGCCTCAGCGAGAATCTGCTCGTCGGTATCAAACGTCACACCGAGCGGTGCCGCCGGAAACGCAGGATGTACTGGCGCTGACGAATGGCAGCTCGTGCAGCGAGCATTAATCACATTGCGGACCTGCGAGAAGGTTGTGGCATTTGCAGCTTCCCCCTGAGACCGCGGGGCTATCAGAGCGGCGGCCGCTGCCAGCAAAACAACAGCGATCACGACCGGCAGCGGTGATGCACTGCCTTTATGCCGGGCGACGAAGTAAATCCGAATCAACGCACCCGCCAGTGAGATTGCAATCAGTATCGCCCAGTTGTACTCATGGCTGTACGTCATCGCGTAATGATTGCTTGTCATGACGAACAACACCGGCAATGTGAAGTAGGTGTTGTGTACAGAGCGTAGCTTCGCGCGTTGACCATCCGCCGGATCAGGCGCTTCACTGCGCTCGGCCGCTCCGACCATTCTTTTCTGCCCAGGAATAATCACGAAAAATACGTTCGCGACCATGATCGTACCGAGCGTGGCGCCGAACAAGATAAACGCAGCCCGGCCACTGAATAAATGGCACAAACTCCACGCCAGAGCACTGCTCATCAACAACAGTGCAATTGCAAATGCCGTGTCATATTTCGCCAGCGGCGACTTGCACATCAGGTCGTAGACGAACCAGCCACCGGCAATGAACCCTATAGAGATACTGATTGCCATGACGACGGACAGCTCAGCGACTGAGCGATCAATCAGGTAAATCTCGGCGCCCATAAAATAGACGAGACCCAGCAGGAATATTCCCGACAGCCATGTCGAATACGCTTCCCACTTGAACCAGTGCAAAGTATCCGGCAGAACTACCGGCGCAACTTTGTACTTTTGTGCGTGATAGAAACCGCCACCGTGCACGGACCACAGCTCTCCGCCCACGCCCTTTTCGGAGTCGCTCGAATCGTGCGGCTCTTCGAGGTGATTATCCAGCCAGATGAAATAGAGGGACGAGCCGATCCACGCGACACCGGTAATGAAGTGCAGCCAGCGCACGAAGATATTCAACCAATCAAGTAAATATGCTTCCACGTTAGTACTCTTTCAACATGATATTAACGGGTTCAGAGCTATCTCCAGATCGGCCGCACGTTGTCGGGATAGTCTTGCTCGACGGGTGCCACCGCTCGTTCACGAACTTCAAGAATTTCTGCAGCCGCCGCGACAGCGATTTCGGCTGGCTTCTTGCCGCTGATGCCGTCAACGCCGATCGGGCAAATTAACTGATCAATGACCGATTGTGGCATGCCTTGTTGCCGATAACGTTTCTCAAAACGTCGCCGCTTGGACTTTGAGCCAATTAATCCACAGTAGCGGGCATCGCGTCGCCGAAGTATTCGATCACAAATATCGAAGTCCATCGCGTGACTGTGCGTCATCACAAGATAGAAACTGTCTACCGGCATCGCAGCGACCTCCAGCGCCGGGTCTGACGCCTCTATCGCGCGGACGTTGGTCGGCACTTTGCGAAACATTTTTCGCCGACTGTCGATCCAGCGAATATTGCAATCAAGACCTGCGAGTGCACTCACTACGGCCGAACCAACATGCCCTGCTCCAAACACTGCTATGTTCAGATCTGATACGACGACGGGCTCGAAAAGCTCCTGCACATTGCGAGTCGTAACCGGATTGTCCGCCAGGAGTTGACGGGCTTTGCTCACCAGTGACGAATCGTCCTGCTCCGCGTTGGCTCCGAATATATCTGTCGCCGTGATGATCAGTTTTGCAGGGTTTGATCTGGAAATTCGCGTCGCGATGATCGCGGGCTCGTGTTGCCCGTGCAGTGCAGCAATATCTCGCAACCAACCCGGCATGCCGTCGGCAATGGGTTCGAATAGAATTTCCACGACGCCACCACAACACTGACCCATCGAAGACCCGAGCGGAAAGCTCCGCAATGTTGTCTGTTGATCATCGAGCATTTCGACCGCAACATGCGCACTCTGAAACTCGAGCTGACCGCCGCCGATCGT
>JAJFKQ010000098.1 GCA_021773155.1 Woeseiaceae bacterium
CTTAAAGGCTTGCAGTTGCGCCAAAATATAGGGTGCATTCTGACCGGCAAGATTTGGCCACACCGGGCTTGCGCTGTTGCCGTCGGCACCGTGGCACGCGCCACAGGTTAGCGCTCGTGCCTTGCCGGCTTCTGCCGACCCGTCGACGAGACTTTCTGCATGAATTTGGGTGCTTGCCAGTGCGAGGCCGGCGAGAGTGAACAGCGTTGAGAGCTTCATTTTCATATCGTGTAACCGTTACTTCCCTGCGTTGGGTATTATCTTAAAATTATACACGTTATCCGGAAGGCGTACCCCATGTCGCAATACCCAGAAGCCCACTTCATAAAGAGCGCAAACGCGCTGAGCCAGTTCGTTCCGGATACGGGTGCGGAGGTTGCTGTTGCCGGGCGCTCGAATGCCGGCAAGTCGAGCGCGATCAACGTTATTGTCAACCGACGGCAGTTTGCACGTACGAGCAAAACGCCGGGCCGTACGCAGCTCGTGAACTTCTTCAGCCTGCGGGACGAGCAGCGCCTCATTGACCTGCCTGGCTATGGATTCGCAAAGGTGTCGGTCAAGAAGCGTGCGCACTGGCGCGATCTCATGGCCGACTATTTCGAAGCCCGACAGAGCTTGCGGGGGCTGTTTCTGATCGTCGATATCCGGAGACAACTCACAGCGTTCGATGAGCAGATGCTGGCATTTGCGGAGCAAGTATCGCTGCCAACACACGTGCTGCTGACCAAGACTGACAAGCTGAAGCGCGGACAAGCCGCAAAAGCATTACTTGAAGTGCGCCGCGACCTTGGGGACGTTGCCACCGCACAGCATTTTTCAGCGTTGACGCGTCTGGGAGAAGACGAAGCCCGCGCGAAACTCAACGAGTTTCTGGCCTTGCCGGGGGCGGAATAAAATAACCCCGAAGTAGCGGTTGTAGCCGCTAGCCCGGGGCCAGAAAAAGCAAGCGACTTGGGGTTGCCGCATTGCACGCCTGTCTAGGGAGGTAAACAGGCGAGTGACTTATGCACTCAAGGGATTAGAGGGTAGAAACCGTCATGAGTTCACGAAAAATCACAAGGCGTTGATAATTATAGATAAATAATCTGAAACAGATCTGGGAAGCCAGAGTCGTGTTGGTGTGACAATGTTAGTTAGCGGCGAAGTTTCTAATCCGGTGTCGGTCCGGGATAGTCGACGCCGGCTCCACGACCCACAGTCACCGGCACCGACTATCCCGGACCAACACCTGCTCAATGCTCAACGGTTAGACGAGTTACGTGACCGACTGACGAGATGCGGCTGATGCGCCAATGAATTCGACTGTGTGTCGTGGAGAAGTCATTGGCGTATCAGCCGCATCCTTGCGCCGAGCATTCGCCATTCTCCTCTGACATTAGGCCTAGTGCGCCTCGTCCCAGTTTGCTCCGACACCAGCGTCCACCCTTAGTGGGACAGAAAGTGTAGCGGCGCCGTTCATCAACTCGATGACGCGCTCACGGACAGGCTCGACTTCGTCTTTATCGACTTCGAAGACGAGTTCATCGTGCACCTGCATGATCATGCGGGCACCTGGGTGTTCATCGTGCAGCCACTGATGGACCGCAATCATTGCTTTCTTGATGATGTCGGCGGCCGTTCCCTGCATTGGTGCGTTGATAGCAGTGCGTTCGGCGTATTGGCGACGATTCGCATTGCGAGCGTTGATTTCCGGTAAATACAGGCGACGCCCAAATACTGTTTCGACAAATCCGTTTGCGCTGGCCTTCTCGCGAATATCATCCATGTATGTTTTGACGCCGGGATAGCGGTCGAAATACAGATCGACATATTCCTGGGCTTCACCGCGCGCGATGCTGAGTTGCTTGGCGAGACCGAATGCGGACATGCCGTACATCAAGCCGAAGTTGATCGCTTTGGCCGAACGCCGTTGATCGTCTGTGACCTCATCCAGTGCCATGCCGAAGACCTCGGCAGCGGTCGCACGATGTACATCCTGCTCGTCGGCAAAAGCTTTCATGAGCCCCGGATCGGCGGACAAGTGCGCCATGATGCGCAATTCAATCTGCGAGTAGTCGGCGGCAAGCAGTACCTGACCCTCTGGCGCTACAAAAGCCTGGCGGATGCGGCGGCCTTCCGGTGTCCGTATCGGGATGTTCTGAAGATTCGGATCTGTTGACGATAAGCGTCCGGTTGCCGTAACGGCCTGATGATAGGACGTGTGAATACGCCCGGTGCTCTCCGCAATCTGCAGGGGCAGCTTGTCCGTGTAAGTGCTTTTCAGTTTACTAACACTGCGGTAATCGATGATCACGGCCGGCAGTTCGTAGTCGCCCGCGAGCTCAACCAGGACATCCTCGGCGGTTGAAGGTTGTCCTTTTGGGGTCTTGCGGATAACTGGCAGGCCGAGTTGTTCGAACAAGATCTGTTGTAGTTGTTTTGGGGAGCTGAGATTGAACGGGCCACCGGCCAGCTTATGCGCTTTGGCTTCCAGCTCGATCATTTTCCTGGCGAGCTCGCCACTTTGGGTGTTGAGCATCTTTCGATCGACAAGCACGCCGGTCTCTTCCATCTCAAGCAATATTGGAACCAGTGGTTGTTCAATATCCTCGTAGACGCTCTTGAGCGTGGCAAGCTCGCTTAACTGCTGCCAAAGTGTTTGATGTAATTGCAATGTTATGTCGGCATCTTCGGCTGCATACGGTGCAGCGGTCTCAAGATCAACCTGGTTGAATGTCAGTTGTTTGACGCCTTTACCGGCTACATCTTCGTAATGAATGGTTTCGCGACCCAGGTAGTGGCGAGCCACTGAATCCATATCGTGTCTTGTGGCGACACTGTTCAAAACATAGGACTCGAGCATCGAATCGAACTGCATGCCGGCCAGCGCGATATCGTAACGGGCCAGTATGTGGGCGTCATATTTGAGGTGATGACCGACTTTTTTCTTGTTGTCATCTTCCATCCAGCCACGGAGTTTTTGCAGCACTTCATCGCGCGGCAGTTGATCCGGCGCGCCCGGATAATCATGTGCGAGCGGAATGTAGGCGGCCTCATTAGCCGTAACAGAAAGGGAGAAGCCGACGATCTCGGCTTTCATGTAATTGATGCTGGTCGTCTCGGTATCGAAGGCCGTAAGCTTGGCCTGCTCGATTTTCTCAAACCACTGATTAAACGCGTCCCAGGTCAGGACGGTTTCGTAGTTCGACTCCTCAGGTTCTTCAGCTGGCGCTGCGGGTTGCTCGGATTCCTCATCGAGTTGACCGAGTAGCGAGCGCAATTCGAAGTGTCCATAGAGATCTCGCAAGCGCTTCGTGTCGGCAGCGACGGGTGATAGGTCGGCGATGCCAGTATCGAGCTCGAGATCTTCACGGATGGTAGCAAGTTCCTGCGATAGTCGTAATTGCTCGACATTCTCACGCAGGCTATCGCCCACCTTGCCCTTGATCTCGTCCACACTTGCAACGATACCGTCGGCAGTGTCATACAGATTTAACCATTTTGCCGCCGTTTTGGCTCCGACTTTGGGCACACCCGGAATGTTGTCGGACGTATCCCCAACGAGGGCCAGATAGTCAATGATCTGTTCCGGGAACACGTCGAATTTTTCTTTAACACCGTCGCGATCCATTCTCGAGTTGTTCATCGTATTGATCAGCGTGACATTGTCATTTACAAGTTGCGCAAGGTCTTTGTCGCCCGTCGACACGAGTACACTGAGCCCGGCTGCTGAGGCCTGCTTACATAAAGTCCCAATAACGTCATCTGCTTCGACGCCTGCGACACGCAGTAGCGGCAAGCCCATGGCCGCTACGGCATCCAGAATAGGCTGCACCTGCGAGCGTAGCTCGTCGGGCATGGGCGGGCGGTGGGCTTTGTATTCAGTAAAGAGTTCATCGCGAAAGGTCTTGCCCGGCGCGTCGAACACAACGGCGACGTGTTGTGGCTGCTCTTCACGGATTAGTTTCTGGATCATCGTCAGGACGCCGTGCAACGCGCCGGTTGGCTCACCTTGTGCGTTGGTGAGTGGCGGCAGCGCGTGAAAAGCGCGATACAAATACGATGACCCGTCGATCAGGACGAGGTCGGTCATCTTCAGTCGATCTCAGATGGTTCGCTGCTGTCTTCCTCCAGCTCTTCTTCGCCAGCGGTTTCCTGCGACGGCGGGATGGCTATCTTGCTGGGATTGCCGGGAATGTACAGTGGGCCACTTTGGCCGCAGCCTGAAAAAAGTAACATAAATGCGAGTACGGCGATCGAAAACGTCAGGCGTTTCATGTCAGCAACCCTTTAGAAGTGTCAATAAGCGAGCCACCGATTATAGAGGTACAGCGGCTAAAAGGGGCATCATTTCGCGTAGCGTTTTGCGACCTGTCGGTAAGCATCGCGAAACGGAATGCCATCTTCGCGAACCAGGCGATAGGCCTCGGCTGTTGCAAAGATTCCGTCGTCGAGGGTGATGTTGTCGGGCTGAAAAGTGAGGCCCTCGAGGACATAGGCCATGATGTCGACGCTGTCGATTGCGAGGTCGATAGAGCGAAATAACGGTGATTTCAAACGCTGTAGATCACGGTGGTATCCGGATGGTAGTTTGGCGGTGATCATTAACGATTCGTCGAGGCAGGCCTGGGCTGTTGCGGATGATGCGCGAAGCAATTCGAGTACATCCGGATTACGCTTTTGCGTCATGATCGAAGAGCCCGTGGTGACCTCTGCAGCCAGCGATATGTAGGCAAACTCCTGTGTGTAAAACATCAGGAGGTCACTGGCCATACGGCTCAGGTCCTGCAGCAGCAGGGTGATCTCGAACAACAAAGCGCTTTCTGCCTTGCCACGTGACAGTTGTGCTGCTGTTACCGGGCTCTGGGTCGAATCGAAATCAAGTTTGGCGGTGGTCGCGTCCCGATCCAGTGGCAAGCCGGGTGTACCGTAGCCGGCCGCACTGCCCAGAGGGTTCTTGTTAATGCGCTTCTTTACCAGCCGCAGGCCATCACAGGCGTCAGCAAAGCCTTCGTCGAATCCGCCGCACCACAGTGCAACCGATGACGGCATCGCATGCTGCATATGGGTATAACCCGGGAGTTCAATTTCACCCTGGCGTTCACTCAAGGCGCTGATCGAGCCACGCAATTCAGTAACTCGCAACGCCAGGTCGCTGGCCGCATCGCGAAGATACATTCTGAGTGCAGTAAGAACCTGATCGTTTCTTGAGCGACCAAGGTGCAGGCGCCCACCGGCTGGGCCGATTGCATCCGTCAACCGGGTTTCGAGCGCGGTGTGAGCATCTTCGTCTGCGAGGCTGATGTGCCAGTCGCCTGCGGCGAAGCTGTTGTTCAGGGCCTTCAGACCGTCGCGGATTGCGGCGCAGTCCTCCGTGCTGATCAAGTCCTGATCCGCGAGCATTTCGGCGTGCGCGATCGAGCCGCGTACATCATAGGGGATGAGACGGGCATCGAGTAAATGATCTTCTCCAGCCGTGTAACGCAGTATGCGCTCGTCGAGTGGCAAACCCCTTTCCCAGAGCCGGCTCACGATGCGGTACTTTGCTCGGCCGGCGTCAGGCCGCTAATATCATCGACGACCAGCGTGCCGGTGCCTTCATTCGTGAAGACTTCCAAAAGAATACTGTCGGGTAACTTGCTGGAAATGACGTGTACTCGTTGTACTCCGTTGGCAATTGCTGAGTCGATAGCGTCCGCCTTTGGCAACATGCCATCCGCGAGACTGCCGGATTTCCGTAGTTTCCTGAGTGCCGCACGATCGATATAACTGATCAGCGAGGTCGGATCGTTGACGTCCTCGAGGATGCCCGCAGCACCGGTCGCCATCAGCAGTTTCTCGGCATTAAGCTCGGCGGCAATCGCAGCGGCAACCGTATCAGCGTTAATATTCAGTATCGTGCCGGACTCATCACAGGACAACGGGCTGACAACGGGCATCAGTCCGTTGTCGAGTTGCTTCTTGAGAATGTCCGCGTCGACAGAGTCGATATCACCAACAAAACCGTAGTCGACTGGTGACTCTCCGTCACGTTCGACCAGCGGTCTCTTGTGCGCACGAATCAGGCCCGCGTCAACGCCGCTAATCCCGACGGCCGGAATCTGCAGATCGCGACAAGTTGCGAGAATGCGGGTGTTGATCTGACCGTTCAAGACCATCGTCGCGACGTTTAAAGATTCACCGTCTGTCACGCGGCGGCCATCGACAAAGGTCGTCTCCAGCCCGAGCGCGGATGCAAGTTCAGTCGACTGTGGTCCACCGCCATGAATCAGAACCACGCGGATACCGACCTGATACAAAATCCCGACCTGCTCCATCAGGGCCCTGGTTTTCTCCCGGTCCACGAAAACCTCACCGCCCGCTTTGATAACAAAAACCTTGCCCTTGAAGAGCCGAATGTACGGCGCAGCATGTTTGAGTGCCGAGACGACAATCGCACGATCTTTCTGGGTGCTCATGATCGTCCTCCAAGCATTTGGTGCAGTACCGCCATCTGCGCAAGCATGCGATTGCGCGCCTCCGGAATCACTATGCTCCGTGGTCCATCGAGGATGTCATCAGCAACAACGACGCCGCGCCGAACAGGCAAACAGTGCATGAAACGACAGTTGTCTTTTGCGTTGGCGAACCAGGGCTCATCCACGCACCAGTCCAGATATTTTTCACGCAGTTTTTGGTCATTGAGTTTGTCGCCATAATGCCGCGTGGATGACCATGACTTCGCGTAAATGATATGAGCGCCTTCCATCGCTTCACTGCGTTGATCGGTTTCGCTGATTGAGCCGCCAGCCGCAACAGCCGCTGATGCAGCCTTCTGCATCAATGCTTCAGGCAGTTCGAATCCTTCGGGACGCAATACCGTTACATCCATGCCTCGCTTCGCAGCCATATGCAGCGTCGACGCCGGTACGGCCAATGGTAGTGCGCGAGGGTGATAGGCCCAGCTCAACACAAACTTGCCACCGTTGGCGGGCACCTTGAGGTCGTCCATGGTCTTCCAGTCTGCGAGGTTCTGGCAGGGGTGGTTCATCGCTGACTCCATATTGATGTAGGGCGTATCGATGAGATCTATGAGCGACGTAAACTCGTTCTCCTGCATATCGGTCTCAATACTCTTTCGCTCTGCGAAAGCACGTATGCCAATCGCGTCACCATAGGACGCAATTACCGGAACAGCTTCACGTATATGCTCCGCTGCAGCGCCGTCCATGACGATGCCGGGTCGGGTTTCGAGTCCATGAATAGACATGTCGGGTGAGATGACGAACGAGCCACCGCCAAGGCGCACCATCGCCGCCTGAAACGAGGCAAGCGTTCTCAAAGACGGACTTAGAAACAATAGCGAAAGCACCTTTCCTTTGAGAGCTTCCGGTTCCGGGTTCGAGTCAAGGCGGCCTGCGAGCTCTACGAGTGCCTGTATCTCTTCGTTCGAAAAATCGGCCAAATCATTAAAAGCTTCCATCAAAAAAAATCCTTTAGTCAATTGCAGGCGCAATATCTTTTAACGCCCCTGCAAGGTGGTCAATGTGTCCGGGTTCGAGAACGAGCGGTGCGAGGATTCGGAGAACTTCGGGATCGTTGCTGGTGCCTGTAAGGATGTCGTGATCGAGCAAAGCATCGCGAACCTCGATAGCAGGGCGGTCGCAAACGAGTCCAAGTAGCAGGCCCATACCCTGAATCCTCTTGATCGGTCCAACGACGCATTGCTCGCGAATCGCGATCTCTGAGCGCCGTACATTCATCAGCAAATCTTCGTTCTCAATGGCGTCGATAGTGGCGGAAATCGCGGCTGCAGCGATGGGACCGCCACCAAATGTTGAGCCGAGGTCACCCGCACCAAATTTTGCTGCAATCGTGTGGCTGCACATTACGGCACCACATGGAATGCCACCGCCCAGCGCTTTGGCGCTGGTCAGGATGTCGGGTTGAATTTGATGTGCCTGCACCGCGAAGAAATGACCGCAACGACCGATACCTGACTGCACTTCGTCGGCAATCAATAGTGCACCGTGCTTTTGAGTTGCGGCGCGTAACGCGTGAATAAATTCTGCCGAAAGATCGTAGGCACCGGCAATACCCTGAACGGGTTCGAAAATAACGGCCGCTATATCAGTACCGATCATTTCCTCGGCCGCCGCGATGTCATCACGTGGAATGAAATCAACTTCGAATGGCTTCGTCGGAAAGCCGTACCAGCGGTCCGAGTTCCAGGTCACAGCTGCGGCCGCTGCAGTGCGTCCGTGAAAGCCCTCGGTAATAGCGAGCACTTTCTTGCGACCCGTTGCCATACAAGCCATGCGCAATGCATTTTCGTTCGCTTCCGCGCCTGAGTTAACGAAAAACACCCGGTCCAGCCCGTCCGGCGCAACGCCGACAAGTTTCTCTGCAGCTTCAGCACGAATATCCAGAGCCACGGCATTACTCTGGAATAACAGTTTGTTACTTTGTTCGGTTATGGCCTTGACCAATTGCGGGTGACCATAGCCGAGTGCGACGACTGCGTGGCCGCCGTAAAGATCGAGTATGCGCCGGCCATCCTTCGTAAATATATCGCAGCCACTGGCTCGTTCCGGTACGAACGGTAGTTGCCCGTACACAGGGATAGTGACACTGGCTTCGCGAATTCGCGGATCGAGCATGAGCAGCTGTTCATTAATCGTCGACATCAGGTCCACCCCGGCGCAGCAGCTGTTAAACCGGATGATTCCGGAAGGTTCCAGAGACGGTTCATCCACTGGATAGCGCCGCCCGCAGCGCCCTTGACAAGATTGTCTATCGCGCTCATCACGACCACTGATTCGCCGTCTGTTGCAACGCCAATGTGGCACATATTGCTCGCGACAACGTTCTTGAGCCTGGGAGTGGCGCTGACTATTTCAACGAATGGCGAATTCGCATAGGCCGAGGTATAGACCTCCCGTAGCTGTTGTTCGCTGACCGTTGCCTTGGCTCTGGCCTGTAACGTGACATGGATACCTCTCGAAAACGGTCCTGAGTGAGGCACAAAATGTACGGTAGTGTCGCGGCCACTGGCAGCAGTCGCAAGTCTGGCAATTTCCGGTGAATGACGGTGCGCGAGTGGCTTGTAGGCATACAGATTACTGTTGCGTTCCGGATGGTGCGTTCCTGCTTGCGGACTGCGCCCGGAACCAGTGCTGCCGGTTACACCGGAGACAAATACTTCACTCATCGTCAGGCCTGAGCGCATCAGAGGCACTGTCGCCAGCAACGTCGCCGTCGCGAAGCAGCCCGGATGGCCAATGTGAGGTGTAGTAACCGCGTCGAGGTGTTCGGGGACAGCGCAGGAGAAATCGTGCAGCAATTCCGGTGCGCCATGTTGGCCGCCGTAGACAGACTCCCAGGCGGCCTGTTCGGAGTAGCGAAAATCGGCCGACGAGTCCACAACATGCATGTTCACGTTTTTGTTTTTCGCGGCGTTTAACGCTGCTTTGATAATCCCGGCTGACGCTCCATGTGGCGCGGCAGAAAACAATGCGACATCGCTGCCATCCTCTACGGCATTCAGCCATTCATCGCTGGCAACAAAAGAAACTCCAGCCAGCGCCTGAGACAGGTGAGCAAACGTGTCTGCAATCGCCTGATTAGCCCGACTGTCAGAGACGGCAGCAGCCAATTCGAAATTAGCATGCCCGGTGATAAGTCGCAGTAATTCACCACCCACATAGCCACCGGCTCCCAGCACGACGGCCTGAATTGGCGAGCTCATGCAGCCTCCCTGCCGAGCAGAGCGGCAATCTTGTCACCCAGCGCTACGCCATTGGAAAGCGCGTTGATTGCCGGTAACGATATACGTTCCGCAATTTGCTGTACCCCAACATCATTGTCCGTAGCAGGCCCCGTGACAACGGCGGGTTCGATGTTGTATTCATCGCGTAAGATTTTCGCGCCACCCCAGGCGGAAACAGGGTCATTGGCACACAACACGACGGCGGTCAGGGCATCGCGAATTTGCTCGTCGGCGAGTATGGCGGCGACACCGTACGCTCCGAGCAATCCATCGCCGAGTTCCAGAACGATTATATCCGGCGCTTTGGCGCCGAGATCCGTCAACAGCGAGCGCGTCAACGCCGGACCGTTTTCGGCCGTAGTCGTGACAATCCCAAGATCGGAGAAGATCATCGTGTCTGTGGCGCCAGCGTCTTCCATGGCGAGTATATCGCGCCGCAATGAAACACCCGTCGCCTTGCAAGCGGCGACATTCAGTCCCAGGTGCCGTAAGCGCCCGACAATGGCACAGGCTGCTGCGGTCTTGCCGGAATCCATGCAGGTTCCGGCGAGAGCTACAACCGGCACACCATTCATTTTCAATTGCGCATCCTTATCGAGTGTTGCGGAACCAACACGGGCCGGGACGCCGATGCGCTCGCCAAGATAGGGAAACTCGAGAACAGTACCGAGTACTTCGCAGTCGAACGGTGCGCCGACATCCGGATTCGCCGAATCACATATTCCGATGACGCCACCGATATTCAGGATTTGCAAATGATCACCTTTCGCCAGCTCGGTCGGCAGGTGTCCCGAATAGCCACGCAGCGCATTGCGATGGCCGAGTGCGCCGACGACGATGTCGCCCATCGTGACCGTAGCCATGCGACCTGATGTCAGCTCCAGCTGGTTGTAACGTGATTTGTTATTCAGCACACGAACGGCGATGAGCACGCCTTCCTCACACGGAATGTCCGCAGACAATCGAAGCTCGGAAGCCAGATCATTGTGCTGCGCGACCGAGGCCACTTTATCGACAACGATGCTCTTCATTTCAATCTCCTGCCGCTCTTGTTTGTAGCGATCCTGGTAGCGAAAGGATACGTGCGTAGCCGAGGGCATCGCCGGCCGTCCACTCGCCTGCCGATTCGCCGTAGACGCCTTTGGTGGCAGCCAACAATGAGTGCGGTGATGTCGTGCCCTCAATGAACAACTGCCCCGGTCGCAGTGCGAACGTAACCGTGCCGGTAACACGCTTCTGAGATGACATGAGAAAGGCTTCGATATCGTCGCAGGCCAGATCGAGTTGTTTGCCTTCGTGCACGAGGTCGCCGTATACAGCGGATACGCTGTCTTTTATTCGGCTCTGCTGTCCGCTGAGAACCAGTTTCTCAAGTTCGCGGTGAGCCGTGATTAGTGTAATCGCAGCGGGTGCCTCGAACGCAACGCGACCCTTGGTGCCGAGTACGGTATCGCCGAGATGTATACCGCGTCCGATGCCATAGCTGCCCGCGAGTACTTCGAGTTTTTCGATCAACTCGACAGGTTCGAGCGCCTCTCCATCCAACGCAACAGGCACGCCTGCGTTGAACTCCAGCGTATGGCTGGAAGCTTGCAATGGCTCGGAGAACGCGTTGGCTGACAGCACCCAGGCAGATTCGGGGATCGAATTCTCAGACGTCAAAGTTTCCTGACCACCAATT
Organism: Woeseiaceae bacterium; assembly: GCA_021773155.1. Lineage (GTDB taxonomy): Bacteria > Pseudomonadota > Gammaproteobacteria > Steroidobacterales > Woeseiaceae > UBA1847. The sequence goes on from JAJFKQ010000098.1 coordinate 11,409, forward strand.
GTAATACCCCAAAGGCCACGATTAATTGAGTACGCCGAGCCTTGTGCCGGCAATGGCAGGTCATGCTTCTCAAGATAGGCGAGCTGTTCGTCGCGTGCCCAGTTGTTATCACGCACCGGCGCAAGGACTTCGAGCCCGGGGTTGAGTGTCCGCAGAGCGACTTCGAAACGAACCTGGTCATTGCCGGCTGCGGTACAGCCGTGAGCAACGGTCGTTGCGCCACGATCGGTTGCGATCCTGGCCAATCGTTCCGCCTGCAGTCCACGCTCTGCGCCGACGCATAATGGATATGCCTGGCCGCGAAGTACATTGCCGGCGATCAAGTGTTTGATGACGGTGTCGAAGAAATCCAGCTTCGCATCGATTAATACATGTTCAATCGCACCCAGTGCCATGGCGCGTTCTTGCAGGGCGATGGCCGCTGCCGCGTCGATACCACCGGTATCAACACAGGCTGTGATTACGTCGCGGCCGTAGTTTTCCTTCAGCCACGGAACGCAAAACGATGTATCAAGGCCTCCCGAAAACGCGAGAATAATGGGTGATGTGTCCTTGCTCACTGGGGTCTCCGATATTATCTAGGAACGAGCTGCGTGCTCGATCCGGGTAATGAGGTTTTTCTGTGCGATACCGGACTCGGTCGCAACGAATACGGTGTCATCGCCGCCAATATTGCCGATTACTTCGGGCCAGTCGCAGCGGTCGAACGCGAGCGCAACACGCTGTGCGGCGCCAATCGCAGTTTTAACGACCAGCAGATTGGGGCCCGCTGGCTGGATGGTTCGAAGTAACTCGGCGACAGCAGCAAACTGGTCGTCATCGGCCTGGCGGCTAGTGGGCAGCTCGTAACCTGCAGCGGTCTTGATCGCGCCGAGTTCCTTGAGGTCACGACTGACGCTGGATTGCGTTGCGACATAGCCCGCGGATTGCAACGCGGCCACGAGCGAGCCCTGCGTTTCCGCAGGTCGCTTAAGCAGCAATCGCCGTATCGCGTCGCGTCTGGGTTCGTGATTTCCGTTGGGCACGGGCTGTCTCGCATAAATATGCGCATAAGTTGAACACCATGCGCATATTTAGTCAAGCGCTCTGGAGCGCGTTTTTTGCCTTTTTCTGCGCTACACTGCGCCGCTTTGCTGAGTCCGGAGCATCATTGTGCAGACACCTGAGACCGTCGAGGTCACCACTGGCGAAAATCCCCAGGGCAGCGTTATCTGGCTGCACGGTCTGGGCGCCGACGGCCACGATTTTGAGCCCATCGTTCCGGAGTTACGTTTACCAACGAATTTGTCTCTGCGATTCATTTTTCCGCATGCGCCCGTGCAGCCCGTGACGATCAACGGCGGTATGGCGATGCGATCCTGGTACGACATCGTGAGCTTTGATTCCGAGGGCCGGGCAGACAGGGCTGGAGTACTTGCAAGCAGCGACTTGCTGGACGGACTGATTGCCAGAGAAATCGAACGTGGCGTGGCGCCCCAAAAAATTGTAGTTGCCGGATTTTCACAAGGTGGTGCGGTAGCGATCCACACAGCACTGCAAACCGAACACCCGATCGCAGGTCTCATGGCATTGTCTACTTATATGGCCTTGCCCGAGGATGCGGAGAGCGCCGTAAGTCGCAAGGATTTGCCGATCTTTATGGCACACGGCAGCTTTGATCCGGTATTGCGTATGGAGTGGGGTCGATCGTCCGCGGACAGGCTTATCGAAGCCGGGTATGCAGTCGACTGGCATGAGTACCCGATGGCGCATGCGGTTTGTCCACAGGAGATCGCAGACATTAGCAATTGGTTATCCGCGATCTACAACTGATCAGGCCGGATTCTTTGGGGCGGTCGTAAATGTGGAATCGCCTGCTCTCTTGCCGTCGGCATCAAACCGTCGTTCGTGAAATCGCCACGAACCGGCAGCATCGAGTAAAGCAACACTCGAGCTTCGCGTGCCGTAATCAGGCAGGACGATAAACGCTGCGCTGATCGCGTGAGCCATTTCGAACGGTAGATGTTCATTGTCTATCTCATCGACGGAAGCTTTTTGTCGGTCGTCGAGCAGCCGGAACAACTCAGTTTCATTCACCTTGTCGTTTCGGATCAGCGCTTCAAGTGCAGCCTTGCTACGAACCACTTTATGCCAGGGCGAATCCAGTAGCGCATTGCTGAGCCCATAAACGCCCGGCGTCAAAGTTCGCACGCCGTCGGTGCGGTTCGAAAGACACGCCAGCGTCGCACCATCGCTGACGAGCAGATTGAATCCCGCGTATTTAGCACCATCAATATCGTTCAGGTAGTCGACTGGAGAATCCGTGCTGTTAAGGAATTCGGTAACGAGATGACCACGTGAGCGGTACTTTGGGGACGGCAGCTGTGCATCCCGAAAATTCGTAACCGTCGCAAACCGCCCGCCACGATGCAACGCAAGCCAGGTGCCGCCGGCCTGTAAATCTCGACCACCGGCAATGTCCGGAATGTCAGACCACCAGTGCGCGTGTTCCGTGGGGCGACCGTGAAACTCATCGCGATTGCCCGCAACAATCAACGGAAACTCAGAATGCTGCTGCCAGGCAAGAACAACCAGGCACATGACTACTCTTTCGTTTCCGTGCCAAGCCAGCCTTCGACCAGGCGGCGCGCGATCGAAATACTAAATGGCAACTTCGGAAACCCCGAGCGCAGTTCTTTGTGCGTGAACCATCGTGCGTCTTCAAGTTCGCCGTCGTTAAGACGGATTTCCTGAGCCACCGCCGTATCGGCTTCAGCAACGAAACCGAGCATCAGCGAGGATGGGAATGGCCAGGGCTGCGAGCTGTGATAGCTAACTGCGGCTACGCGAACGTTGGTTTCTTCATAAACCTCCCGGCGAACTGCGTCCTCAAGACTTTCGCCAGGTTCGACAAAGCCAGCGATTGTGGAGTACAGCCCCTCGGGCCAGCCTGTTTGTCGACCGAGCAAACAACGGTCTCCATCCGCAACCAGGACAATGATGGCCGGGTCTACACGCGGGAAAATCTCGCGGCCACACTCCGAATTTACGCAGCGCCGTGAATTGCCACCAGCATCCGGCCGAGCCGAGGAACCGCATCGGCCACAAAAAAGTTGCGAGGAGTGCCAAAGAACCAGCCCACGTGCATGCGCCGCAAGATTAGCCTCGTCCGCAGGCAGTACTGTGCCGAGATAGCGCAGATCTTGAAACTCGCCGAGTTCCGGGTAGGGCGGCTTGCCGTCGGCGGCAATAGATACGGCAAAAGCCGGTTTGCCACGGAACAACCCAAGAAATATCTGATTGTGCTCATCGAGAAAGTTCTCGATCTGGTGTCGCTCAAGCAACATGAGCTGCAAAGGGTCGCCACCAACCAGACAGTGATCACCCCAGACGGGAACAAAGCGCGTCGCCGAATTGGCTAGCGCTTCGTTCAGCCAATCTGCGTCCTTGCGCATCTCGCCACTTCGATCGACGAACGCGCCCGCGAACACATTGTGATTTTCCATCCGGCCAGTGTAACCCACTAGTGAGCATTGCTGATGATCTCGCATGCAGGGCAAGTGCCGCTATCCAGTGCGTATGCGTCCTGCACGTAATACGCTTCGCAGTGATTGCAGCTCGCGAGATAGAGCTCGTCGTTATAGGAAATACACTGCAACAGATTCCATGCCCATTCAAAGCTTAACTGTGGTTCCTTGTGCAATAGCAAATAGGTTTCATAGGCACGACAGAGTCGGTGTCCGAATTCCACGTCGGGACGTGGCCAGCATGGATGCACGAAATCATCCTGGTCGATACGCACGAGAAGCCCGACCGAGAAAAGGGCAACGAGTGTCGTTGCCTGTATCTGATTCTTTGAGTTCTTGACGAAGCGATTTATCTGGCGGGGCGATTTGCCACGCCGACGTTTAACATCGGATGTGCCGCTGTTGCGGAAGTAGGTGGTGTACAGTTTCCGTATTCGGTCGTCGGAGAGCCCCGTACACTCGCGGATGGTACGAGTTCGCGCTTCGTGACGAATCATTCGGAGCGCGAGCTCGAACTGACTGCGTTCCCCTGAATAGCGGTCATCGGTGAATCTCATTGTTTACTCTCCAGTATTTTCCGAGCCTCGTCATTTCTTACCATTTATGATAGAAAACGACCATATATAGTATTACCATAGCCTATATTATCCATACATGGTCGAATAATCCGACATATAGTAATTCGAGAAACGGGCTAGAAAAGCCTGCAAGGGGGACAAAAGAGCCCCGAAGGGAGACAATATGGAGCACAACAGCGAATTTCCAGGGCCGAGTCCGGATGACTACGCCAACGTCCTGGCTTTGAATACAGCCTTCATCAAAGCAACATCCGAACTAAAAGGTCCGCAACGAGGACGCCTTGCCGCAGCGCCGTTCTTGCTGTTTTCATTGCGCGAAGACGACGTCGGATGGTGGGCGAGTGTCCTGGCCGATCAACGTCAGGGCGACCTGATGGCAGTCGCCGAGCACGAGAGTCCGGAATTGCGCCGTATACAGACTGCAGCGATGAGTTTTCTCTGGCAACTCGCCCGTCGTAATCCCTACGCGGCACGAATTATCAGCGGCGCAACGATAGAGTGGTGCGAAAAGATTTCGAGTCTGCCTCTGGTGACATTGCTCAACCGGATCGGTGGGCGCGATGACTTGATGGTCTCTCGGCTGGATCAGCCGGTTGCACTGGGCGAGCGCTTACTGGGCAGTGGCACAAGTTCGCGGCGTCAGATTCGCAGGTCTTCACAACTGACAGTGCTGCAAACGCTGCTGACAAATTCAGGATTCGATAACTACACGCGGCTCCCCGCCGCAGCCTGCAGGATGTCAGGTCCATTGCGCGTCCTGGACAAGAAGTCGTGACGATTCGAGGGCGGCGCGGGTACAATACGCGACCTGATGAATGCCCTGACAATAAAAAACCTCAGAAAGACCTACGACAACGGTAACCAGGCCCTCAAAGGTATCAACCTTAACGTTGCGGCTGGTGATTTCTACGCGTTGCTTGGGCCGAATGGAGCTGGCAAAACCACAGCGATCGGGATTGTCAGTTCGCTCGTTAACAAGACCAGCGGCGAAGTCGAGATTTTCGGTCACAGCATCGATACGGATTTCGAAGCGGCGAAGTCCTGTCTCGGTCTGGTGCCACAGGAAATCAATCTCAATCTCTGGGACACGGTCGGCAATATCGTCAAGAATCAAGCCGGCTATTACGGCATCGGCGGCAAGGTCGCCCGTGAACGCGTGGAGAAATACTTGCGTGCGCTACGTCTTTGGGACCGACGCGATGATATCGCCCGCAGTCTGTCAGGTGGCATGAAGCGCAGACTCATGATCGCCCGCGCACTCGTGCATGAACCGCGATTGCTGATTCTTGATGAGCCTACTGCCGGCGTGGATATTGAGATTCGGCGATCAATGTGGGAGTACTTGCGGGAGATCAATGCCGCCGGGACGACGATTATTCTGACGACGCATTATCTGGAGGAAGCGGAATCGCTGTGCCGTCACATCGGTATTATCGATGGTGGAAGGATCATCGAAGACGCGAAGATGAGTACGGTGCTGCGCAAGCTACAGCGCGAAGTGCTGATTCTCAGTCTGGCCGGCGACATAACTGAAGCACCGAAACTTGAAGGATTCAAAACCCAACTCCGGGATGATTGTGAACTCGAAGTCGAAAAAGGACCGGACCGCGACATCAATGACCTGTTTGAGCAACTGAACAAACACGGCATCCGGGTAGTGAGTATGCGCAACAAGGCGAACCGCCTCGAAGAATTGTTTATGCGTTTGGTCGACAGCAAGCAGGCGCCGGAGGTGGCTGCATGAATATTGCCCTGAATCTCGTTGCCGTTCGCACCATTATTCACAAGGAAATGAGCAGGGTGCTGCGAATCTGGATACAAACCATCGTGCCTCCGGCAATTACGATGACACTGTACTTCATCATTTTTGGCAACCTCATCGGACGGCGCATCGGTAGCATGGGTGGTTTTGACTACATGCAATACATCGCACCGGGTCTGATCATGATGTCGGTAATTACGAACTCCTATGGCAACGTCGTGTCCTCGTTTTTCGGTGCGAAGTTCAGCCGCCATATTGAAGAAATGCTGGTATCGCCAATGTCGAATGCGACGATCATCATCGGTCATGTTGCTGGTGGCGTGTTACGTGGAATGCTCGTCGGCGCGCTTGTAACCATCATTGCGCTGTTCTTTACGCGCCTCGAAGTTGCTCACCCGTTTATCATGGTGTCGGTCGTGTTGCTGTCTTCAATCGTCTTTTCACTGGCAGGATTCATCAACGCCGTATTCGCGAAGAAGTTCGACGACATTTCAATTGTGCCAACGTTCGTTCTGACGCCGCTTACCTATCTGGGTGGTGTGTTCTATTCAATATCGATGTTGCCGGAGTTCTGGCAGAACGTGTCGAAAGCGAACCCGATTTTGTACATGGTCAACGCGTTTCGTTATGGAATTCTGGGGACGTCAGACATCAGTATTGCGCACGCATACACAATCCTTCTTGGCTTCGTTGTGCTGCTGTTTTCCGCCAGCTTTTACCTCATGAAAAAAGGCGTTGGGATTCGCGAGTAAGATGTGTGGCCGCTTCGCCTTTTACTCGCCCAGTGAAGCGACAGCAGCGCTGTTTGGCGTAGACGGAGCGCTAGCGGTTGAACCGCGCTACAACATCGCGCCGACCCAATTCGTCGCAGCCATCAGAAACAAAAACGAACATAATCGTGAGTTCGTTATGTTGCGCTGGGGGCTTGTTCCGCCTTGGGCCAAAGATCCGGCGATCGGTAATCGTATGATTAATGCTCGTGCGGAAACTGTTGCCGAGAAACCGTCTTATCGAGCGGCATTCAAGCATCGCAGATGCATCGTACTTGCAGACGGATTCTACGAATGGCATCGAGAGGGTGACGTTAAGACGCCATATTTCATCTCATTGGCGAATGGCGAGCCATTTGCGCTGGCCGGGCTCTGGGAAAACTGGAAAGACCGGGAAAGTGGCGAGTCTTTGCAGACAACGACGTTAATAACGACTGCCGCGAACGACTTCATGCAGTCGTTGCATCACCGTATGCCCGTAATACTTCAACCAGAAACGGCCGATGTTTGGCTGGCGGGGCCGAACGATTTTCTGCAGAAGTCTGCTGTAAGCACGCCTGCTCTACGAGCATGGCCCGTGAATCGACGCGTCAACAATGCGCGCAACCAGGGTGAAGAGTTAATTGACGTCGACGGGGAAGTCATTAGCTGAGACTGCCGGTCGCGTGGAAACGAGCAACGTCCCGGGTCCGCCATGCACACCAATGCCTGTGCCTAACTCGCAAATTTTGAGTGTGTCTATTGTCGTTACGTTTTGGCGTAGCTCGGCTGCCAGCGTTGAGGCATCGTCCGCGCAGATTGCGTGCCCGATGCCGATTTCGATCGATTCGCCGCTCTTGATTCTTGCCGCGACGAATCGCGCGAATCTTGTGACTCGATTGCGCCGCCCAAGCAAGAAACCGCAGAGGCTGATTTTGCCACCCGGATTGACGCAGACCAGTGGGGTTACTCGTAGAAGATCCGCTATCAACTTGACCCAATCCGGTAGCCGTCCACCGCGAACCGCATAACGCAAATCCTTGAGCAACGCGAATGTCCGCGTCTTTGCGACTTGTTCTTCGACTATACGAATCGTCTCATCAATGCCGATACCCGCTGCAGCACACTCGGCGGCAAGGACAGCAAGCTGTCCCTGGCCCATCGACGCATTGAGCGAGTCGATAACATGTATACGGCCGGGCGCATTGCTGCGTTCCGCAGCCAACCGCGCACCCTCGTAGGTTCCGCTTGCCCTGGACGTTAGTGCGATGGCCAGTACGTCGTTGAAGTGGCTGGCGAGGAACTGAAACTGACGACGGAAATCGCCCGGTGCAGGCCGTGAAGTTGTTGGGTGCTGCGGGTTACTTTCAAGCTCACGGTAAAACTCTTCGGTCGTAATGCTGACCTTGTCGAGATAACCACGATTACCGAATTGAATGCGACAGGGCACCATATGGATGTCGAGTCTTTCCATGTCATCGTCACAAATGTCGGCTCCCGAATCCGTGATGACGGCGAAAGTCCTCGCAGTTCCATGCGTCGCATGCTGTTGTCGATGCATGTCATCGGCTTTTTCTCCACTTAGGTCACCAAAGCGTCTCGCAATTCCGAATACTGCATCAGGATCGTCCACGTGAACATGGACTTTTGCTTTGCGCTTGTTGCCCGCAAGTACCAACGAGTCACCGATTTCCGCGAGTGCCTCGCGCAGTTTACGGCGATCAATCTCGGTCGCTATCACCAGGCACTCCGTGCAGTATCGAAATTTCGAGGTGTTGTCCGCGGCTGAAAATTTAACGGGCGGTTCTATGTCATCGAGTAGTGCCGTCTCCGGCATCGGCGTCATATGGCCATCACGGAGATACTCCGACATGCCACTGACGAGTTCTGCAAACCCCTTCGCGCCAGCGTCGACGACACCCGCTTTTCGCAGTACATCGAGCTGTTTTGGTGTGTTGGCGAGTGCTTCGTCAACTTTGACTCTCGCCTGATCTATGACTGCCGAAAATTCGGCGTCAGAGTCAGCGGAAACCTGATGCGTGATGCTCTCGGCGAATGCGGTGATGACAGAAAGTACGGTCCCCTCGCACGGCTTCGACAGAGCATCATGGGCATATTCGGAACCGAGTTTCACCGCCTTGCCGAAGGTGTATGTCGTGAATCGTGTAATCTCGCCAGCCGAGTCACTCACGCCCTGAAAAAACTGCGCGATGATGGCGCCGGAGTTTCCTCGGGCGCCATCGAGCAACGCGTCGGCCGTCGCTGCGAGCATTGTTCCAAGGTGTTTACCCGGCTCTTCCTGTAGAACGCCCAGCACCGAACTCAGGGAAAGGCTAAGGTTGGTTCCCGTGTCACTGTCCGCGACCGGAAAAACGTTAATGCGATTGAGAAGTTCCTGCTGACCGATGACACGATGAATTCCCGATATCAACGCGCTTGCGAGAACATCGCCGTCGATGTGTTTTCCGTCGCTGCTAGTCACGCGGTAACAGGAACAACTGTCCCTGATTCTCCAGTATAACGCCGTCCGGCGTTATCTCAGCAACTTGAGGCCCTTCCTTGAGCTGTGACCCTTCGCGTAGTTTCACCATATTGATGAAGACAAATCGGTCTTCGGGTTTGGCGCTGTAGACGTGGATATCGAGGTGTAGCTCCGGCAGATTGCTCGATCCGCTGGCACGCACTTCATAAATTGTCGGATACAGGTCGGCCGCGGGAATTGCGGACGGGTCTTGCGAAATCAACACAGGTTTCACAAAAGCGGATGTCGCCGTGTCCGGATCCGGTTCGACGCCGGAATCCCTCGTCTGCTGCTCCGGAGGGTTGAGTCGGGCGGCGGCGACTTGTTCGTCAAAGCTGGGCGTAGAATCGGCTTCCATGACGGGTGGGTTGCTTGTATCTGCTCGAGCAGGCGCTGCAGTCGGTGTCGCAACCTTATCCGGTTTCAGCAACAAACCGATCAATAAAGCGAGATTGATCGCGAGCAAGATTCCAACCACCCAAAGCCAGCGCGGAACGGATGGTGCCCCAGGACTCGTCGGCACACCGGTAAACTCGGCGCTGCCTTGTTGCTGCCTGTCGGTCTCCGATTTCTTAAGAGCGTCGAGTATGAATGACATGCACTAACCCTCTGCAGATCCTGGAGATGTCAGCCGCGGCGAGCCGTCAGATTCGAGCAAAGAATTTATAATGATCAACGTTTGCTGTCCTACCAGGCCATCAACCGCAAGGCGATAATCGCGCTGGAACTCACGCACGACAACTTGCAGATCAGTGTCATATTCGTCGCTGTCGATATTGTTACTAATATAGTGTTCGTCGATTTCGGCCAGGCTTTGTCGCAGCCACAAAACCTCGGGCCCTCGCGACCCGGGTGACAGCGATACAGGTACGCCGCCCGGAGGTCGCCAGAGCAACAGGAATTCGCCGAACCAAAGTTCTGTTATCTCACTAACCGGGTGAGTAACCGCAACGCCACCGATCGAAAGCTCTGCGCTGTCGTCGTGAATAGCTGTCAGGACAAGCTCATGCGAGTCACCATCGTCATCGACGATAGTAAGGATCGCGGGGCGATCCAGTTGTCGCAAACCGTTCCAGGAGCTACGCTGATTGAGGCAAGCTAAACCGGCAGCGGCGGCCTGCGAACAGCCAGTCTGCGAGCCGCGCCTGTATTCCAGTCCCCAAAGTTCGAAGAGCGATGCGAAAGCAAAGTTTCGCGTCGTTAACTCGCCAGCGAGGGCGAGCTCCTCGGATAGTGACGCCTGCGGTGTTTCGGACGCCGCGTCAGAATTACTGCTGTTCTCTTCGAGCGGCAGTTCAGGCGGCGCGGTAACCGGGGTCTCAATGACTGGCGTCTGCAAAGCGACAGAATCCTCTATCGTGCCGAGGGACCCTGAATCCCGGCTTACGGACCAGATGCTCGCGATGACAACCGCGAGACCCACCAGCCCCAACGCCATTGCCGTGCGGCTCATGGTCGGTGATCTATCGAGTTCTCCTGCCACTTCGGCGGCCGCACGTCTGACCAGGCGCTTTGTAATGATGCGGGATTCCTGACTGTAAGCGCCAAGTAACGCCCGGTCGCAAATGACATTGATCAGCCTTGGCACGCCTTGCGAGAGACGAAACACCTCCTTCTTGGCGGCGTTGTCGATTACCTCTCCGAGCGCTCCAGCAACACGCAGCCGGTGCTCAACGTATTGTGCGGACTCTTCGCGTGTTAGCGGCTCGAGGTGGTAACGGCCGGTAATACGTTGTGCCAATTGCCGCAGATCGTTGCGGCCGAGGAGCTCGCGCAACTCGGGTTGTCCTATCAGGATTATTTGCAGCAACTTCTGCTTGGCAGTTTCGAGATTGGTCAGCATACGAACCTGTTCGAGTACTGCTGGCGCAAGATTCTGTGCTTCGTCGACGACGAGGATGGTTCGTCTTCCGGCGGCATGTGCGCTCAGAAGATGCTGGTTGAGTGCATCCGTTAGCGCTTTGATGCTGTGTCCATTCTCGGGTACGGCGATGCCCAGTTCTTCGCAGATCGTCAACAGGAATTCATTCACTGTAATTTGTGGATTTAGTACGACCGCCACATCGGCGTTGTCGGGCATCTGATTCAGCAGCAAGGTTCGAACCAGCGTGGTTTTTCCGGTACCAACCTCGCCGGTTAACTGCACGAAGCCACCACTCTCGGTAACGCCATAGACAAGATGAGCAAGCGCCTCGCCATGCTGCTCGCTCATGAACAGGTAACGAGGATCCGGCGTTATCGAAAACGGTTTTTCATTGAGGCCGAAAAAGTTGGTGTACATCGTGCCGATTCTACCCTATTGGTTTAGGGAAGCCCTGATCGATTCAGAGCTTCCCCAGGGTCTTCGCTCGACCAACGGACAGCGAACCGAATTTCTCGCGAATTTCGTCGACTGTTTCATCGATGACAGATGTGTCTTCAGAAACATCGTTGGCGAAAAGGTCGGGCTGCTCGGCGGGAGCAAGTTTGCCGCCAGCAACGCCGAGCAGCCGAATTCTGGCGCCCGGATTACTGGCGAGCCATGTAATCAACAGTTCACGCGCAACGGCATAGATCTGGTCTGTGCCGCTTGCCGGAGGCTTGATACTGCGTTGTCGCGTATATGTGGTGAAGTCTGCGCGACGAATTTTGATTTGCAACGTGCCGGCGGCGAGTGACGACTTGCGCAGGCGCGCAGCCGTGCGATCAGCCAGCCGCAACAGCTCGCGATTCATCTCGTCTGGTTTTGACAGGTCCTGGTCATAGGTTTCCTCAGCGCTGATCGATTTTTCCTCGCGACTGTGCACGACGGGGCGGTTGTCGATACCCGCAGCTCGATCCCTTGTTACTCTCGTGAATCGACCGAAGATGGGTTCGAGATAACGGTCAGTTGCACAGCGCAGGTCGCGCACGGTCGATACGTGAATCCCGTCCAGGCGTTTCAGCGTTTCCCGCCCGATGCCAGGAATGACGCGCACGGGCAACGGGTCGAGTTTTTCTTCGTAGAGATCGGGTGTGACTATCGTCAGGCCATCCGGCTTATCGAGGTCGGATGCAATCTTCGCGACCAGCTTGTTCTGTGCCACGCCCACTGACGCGGTCAATCCTGTGTCATCCAGTATGCGTTGCTTGATGTTGCCGGCAATTATCTCGGGTGCACCGAACAGCTTGACGCTCGCTGTCACATCAAGAAATGCCTCGTCAAGGGAGAGTCCTTCCACCAGCGGTGTGAACTCATGGAAGATTGCAAAGATCTTCCTGGAGGCTTCTTTATAGTGAGACATTCTCGGCTGCACGCGCATAAGATGATCGCAGCGTCGGATCGCTTCAGCCATGGGCATGGCAGAACGAATTCCGAACTTGCGTGCCTCGTAGCTGGCAGCTGCCACAACGCCACGGTTTGTGCCGCCGCCGACAACTACCGGCAGTCCTTTCAGGTCGGGGTTGTCTCGCTGCTCGACGGACGCATAAAAGGCATCCATATCAACATGCAGAATGCTGCGTGTTGACGGTTGCATGAGATTATTGGCCGCGCTCGACGATATAGCGTGCGAGCCACTCCAGCGGTGCTGCGGATGCGCCGATTTGTGATAAGTCATCCAGTGCCTCTGCGAGTAGTTCATCGCAGCGAGCTCGCGAGGCGGCAACACCGAACAAAGCCGGGTAAGTGGCCTTGTTCAAAGACGCATCAGAACCTGCGGGCTTGCCGATGACCTCTGTTTCCCCTTCCACGTCGAGGATGTCATCCTTGATCTGAAATGCAATGCCGATGCTTCGCCCAAAACGGTCCAGTGCGGCGGCATTCCCGGCGGGCAGGTTGTTGCTCAAGAAACAGGCTGAGACGATGGATGCGTGAATCAATGCGCCGGTCTTCAGAGCATACATGTGCTCAAGTTCATCTGTGGAAAGTGCTGTGCCTTCGGCTGCAAGGTCGATCGATTGACCACCAGTCATTCCAATCGAACCACAGGCAGCGGTAATCAAGCGGACGAGTTCTATTGCGGCGCCATCGGGTGCTCCGTCGACGTTCGCCAGCACCAGGAATGCGAGTGGTTGCAGCGCATCTGCCGCGAGGATCGCAGTTGCTTCGTCGTACTGCTTGTGAACAGTGGGTTTGCCGCGTCGCAGGTCGTCATCGTCCATGGCCGGCAGGTCGTCATGAACCAGAGAAAACGCATGGATCAGCTCAATTGCGACAGCCGGCGTATCGAGCAGCTCAGGTTCGACGGAAAGACATTCACCCGCCGCATAGACCAGCAGTGGCCGTACTCGCTTGCCGCCATTCAGTACCGCGTAGCGCATCGCATCGTGCAGGCGCTGCGGGTTTCTGGTCGCCAGGGGCAATGCCGCATCCAGCCCTGCATTGACACGGGCTGTGTAAGCGGCGATGCGATCTTTGAAAGCGTGAGGCAAGGTAAAACCTGGAATCGGGCCGTGTAGCGTACACGGAATTCAGCCGATGTGCGCGGCTCCTACTGGGCTATAATTCGCGTCCTTTACTGGCTCGAAAGATCAGGAACCAAGCACATGCAGGCGACGGCAATTGCACAGCCGAACATTGCGCTCATCAAGTACTGGGGCAAGCGTGACGTCGAACGGAATCTGCCGGCGGTCGGCTCGATTTCGGTCACATTGCGCGAGCTGCATACCGAAGTCAGTGTTGCATTGAGCTCCGATCTGCGAAGCGACGAATTGTTCGTGAATGGTGAGGAGAGCCAGCCGTTGCTGCCGCGGATCAGCCGCTGCCTGGATAATGTCATCGGCACGCAGCGTTTACGCGCGAGAATCACAAGTCGAAGCAACTTCCCGATAGCCGCAGGACTGGCTTCCTCCGCATCCGCATTCGCTGCGACAACGGTGGCTGCCGCCAGCGCTGCGGACCTGTCATTTAGCACCGAAGAACTGGCGCGACTCGCCGGGCAGGCATCCGGATCAGCGGCGAGATCGTTATATGGCGGATTCGTCGAGCTAAGAAACTCAGGCGACACCATAAAGCTGGCGGCACTACGCGAGGTTGATTCCTGGCCGCTGCAGGTTGTTGTGGCAATAACCGAAACCGGACCGAAGCCAACCGGCTCGACGGAGGCGATGGAAATATCTCGCGAGACTTCACCTTTTTACACCAGCTGGATTGAGCAGCAGGACCAGGATCTGGAAATTGCGCGGACGGCCATCCTGCAGCGGGACTTCGCACAGCTCGCGACTGTTGCCGAACACAATTGCCTGAAGATGCATTCGGTCATGTGGGCATCTCGCCCACCGATGGTCTATTGGAATTCGGCAACGATGCGTTGCATGCAAACAGTGCGGCAACTGCAAACAGAAGGGTGCCAGGTATTTTTTACGATCGATGCGGGTCCGCAAGTTAAAGCGGTGTGTTTGCCGGAGGATGCCGAGGCAGTGAGCAAGGCACTCGCTGAGACGCCCGGTGTGCAGGAAATAATGATGAGTGGCCTGGGTTCCGCGGCTCGACTGGTCGACAAAACGTGACAAACAAAATATCAGCCAGCGCGCCGGGCAAGGTCGTGCTGAGTGGCGAGTACGCCGTACTCGACGGCGCTCCAGCGATTTGCATGGCGGTTAACCGACGCGCGCGTGCAGAGATTTCGGATATCGATTCCGACTACAGTGAAGTCAGGGCTCCCGGTTTCACCGACATCGTTGGCCGATTCAAATCGAACGATGGCGGCATCCAGTGGCAGGACGGGCAAGCGTCTTTTGGGGTCGTGGATGCGGTCTTAGGTGCAGCGGGTCTTGAACAGACAGCTGCGAAGCGCATTATTCTGAATACGAGCGAATTTGTCGACGCTGCAACGCAGCGGAAAATAGGCATTGGTTCAAGCGCTGCTATCACCGTTGCGTTTTGTGCGGCTGCAGTCAATTCGGCTGACGTTGCCGCGCTGGCAACGCTCGCACAAGGCGCGCATGCGAACCTGCAGGGCGGGACCGGTAGCGGAGTGGATGTCGCATGTAGCCTGTCAGGTGGACTGATCGAGTACCGCATGCAGGGTGCGTTGGTTACGGCACTGAAATGGCCTGAAGGTTTGTCATATCGCCTGCTTTGGACCGGCGTTGCGGCCAGTACACGCGAGAAACTGTCAAAACTGGCGGCGAGTATTAGTAAGCCGTCTCGGACAGCTCTGTTCGGCGCAGCCGAAGGTCTGGCACTGGCCTGGCGGAGTAACGACGCCCAACAAGTTATTGCAGAGTATCGGGACTACTGCCGGCAGCTGTACAAGTTCAGTGTCGATCACGACCTGGGAATTTTCGACGCCGGTCACGCAGCGCTTTGGCATGCGGCGAGCGCTGCTGGCCTCACCTACAAACCCTGCGGTGCCGGCGGTGGTGATATCGGTATCCTGATGGGGACGGATATCGCAGAATTGAATGCATTTACCGGCAAGTACTCGACGAATTGCTCGGTGCTCGATTGTGAGATGAGCCCGACGGGCGTTAGGATTGACGCATGAGCAATTCGCGACTCTCGGGGCTGTACAAGCTCAGCGTTTCTGAACGTATAGACCAACTCGAAAATCTGGGTTGGCTGGCATCTGATGCTGCTCGCGACTTGCGCGCAGGACGCCAGGTGATCTCTGCCATTGCGGCAGACAAGATAATTGAGAATGTCATTGGCGTATTCGGACTGCCATTGGCGATCGCGCCAAACTTTATCGTCAACGAACGTGAGTGCGTTGTGCCGCTGGTTGTCGAGGAGCCATCTATCGTTGCTGCGCTGAGTAGTGCCGCCGCCTTGGCGCGGTCCACTGGCGGATTCTCGGCAACACTCAGTGAGTCCTTGCTGGCGGGGCAAATTCACATTGTCGGCGTTGCAGATGTCGATGCGGCGATATCGCTGTTACGTGATGCTGCCGGTGAGCTTGTCAGCACTGCCAACGGTGTCCATCCACGCTTGCTGGCACGCGGTGGCGGTGTCCGTGATGTCGAGTTTCGGGCGTTGCAACTTGAGGATGGATCGCCACTGATCGCTACCCATGTGCTGGTTGATACTTGCGATGCCATGGGCGCGAACCTTACGAATACGATCTGCGAATCGATCGCGCCCAGAGTCGCGGAAATTTGTGGCGGCGACATTGCTCTCAGAATCCTCTCGAACCTGGCTGATAGATCAGTATGTAATGCGACGGTTCGCTATGCAGTCGATGATCTTGCCAACGACTCGATGAGCGGCGAAACGGTCCGGGACCGAATCGTGCTAGCCAGTGATATCGCGATTGTTGATCCTCATCGAGCTGCGACACACAACAAGGGTGTTATGAATGGTATTGACGCACTTGCAATTGCGACGGGTAACGACTGGCGGGCGATCGAGGCAGGCGCACATGCGTTTGCTGTTCGTAATGGTGAATACTCTTCGCTGACCCGGTGGTCGGTCGCTGACAATGGCGATCTGGTGGGTGAAATCGCGGTGCCGCTGAAACCGGGCATCGTCGGCGGAACGTTGTCATCAAATCCCGCCGCGGCATTGGGACTCGTGATTGCCGGTGTGCAATCAGCGGCACAGTTGGCCGAGTTGATGGCCGCAGTGGGACTGGCGCAGAACTTCGCCGCGTTGCGGGCGTTGGTGACCAAGGGCATTCAGGAAGGACACATGCGATTGCATGCGCGCAGTATTGCAACGGCAGCCGGCACACCAGCTGACCGACTCGATGAGATTGTTGACAGAATGGTTGCCAGCGGCGATGTAAAAGACTGGAAAGCAGCGGAAATACTTGGCAAGCCGGATGGTTCCGATACCGATGATCAGGCTGCCGTAGCGACGGCAGCGGGTAAGGTTATTTTGTTCGGTGAGCATGCGGTCGTCTATGGACGGTATGCACTTGCTGTTCCGGTCGCGGATGCCGTACGAGCAGCCGTAACACCATGCGATGAAAGTACGACACTTGTGGTGAAAGACTGGGGCCTGCATAGCACGGTGGACCGTGAAAGCACCGATGGTATCGATGCTGCTGTAAATTTGATTCTTGAAGAGCTCAGTGTCGGCGATAAGAATTTCAGTATCAGCGTTACGTCCAGCCTGCCGCGCGGTATGGGTTTGGGATCATCGGCGGCACTTGCCGTGGCGATTACTCGTGCTGTGGCGCGGTGTGTCGGCACAGAAGTTACTGACGAGCGAGTTAACGCGATCGCCTTCGCTTGCGAAAAACTTGCTCACGGTACGCCGTCTGGAATCGACAACACTCTGTCCTGCTATAGCGAGCCCATGTTATTTCGGAATTCAGGTTCGCTCGAGATTCAGACCCTGCAACTTGAGGAATTTCCGCCGCTCGTCATCGGCCTTAGCCACGCAGCGGGGCCGACGCACGAACAGGTGGCAGGAGTCAGGTCACGGTTCGATCAGGACGCACGACGTTATGAATTGCTGTTCGACCAGATCGACGAGATCAGCCAGTCAGGCGCAAAAGCGCTACTGGCGCGGCAATACGACAAGCTGGGTCGGTTGATGAATGTCTGCCATGGCCTGTTGAACGCAATCGAGGTATCAACACCCGACCTTGAGAATATGGTTGCAATCGCCCGCCAGAATGGCGCGCTTGGTGCCAAGCTGACCGGGGCAGGTGGCGGCGGCTCAATAGTGGCTCTCTGCCCGGGGGCAGAAGACCAGGTGCGAGCCGCGCTGCATCAGGCGGGCTACAGTACATTGCGGTCCAGTACGCCCAAAGGAGACTCCGTTGAGTGATTTTCACCGAACCGTTTCGTCGGAGAGCGAGGAGCTCATACTGGTTGATTCGGGCGATAATGAAATCGGCTACCGATCGAAGGCGGATTGCCATGACGGGGGCGGTATCTTGCACCGAGCTTTTTCGCTGTTTCTGTTCAATGCAGACGGCGAATTGTTGCTGCAGCAACGAGCTGTAGCGAAGCGACTGTGGCCCGGGTTCTGGTCAAATAGTTGTTGTAGCCATCCGCGGCGCGGTGAATCTTTACAGACAGCGACAATGCGACGCCTGGACGATGAACTCAATATCGCGGCGGAACTCGAATTCGTTTATCACTTTTGCTATCAGGCCGAATTCGATAATGCCGGCTCGGAGAACGAGCTGTGTCATGTGTTTCTCGGCAAGGTAGACGGCGAACCGCGCCCGAACGACAGTGAAATCGCGAGTATCCGATTTATTTCAGCGGATGATCTCAGCGCCGAACTTGCCGCACACCCACAGCGGTTCACTCCCTGGTTCATTAAGGAGTGGCGAGCATTGAGAGAGGTTTACGCGGGGCAGTTGGCCCGTTACGCAATATAGCGATAGTACTCGATGCCCAGATCGGCGAAGTGACGGTCGTCACTAACTCCGACGTGGTCGATGACGAATTCGTT
Organism: Woeseiaceae bacterium; assembly: GCA_021773155.1. Taxonomy (GTDB): domain Bacteria; phylum Pseudomonadota; class Gammaproteobacteria; order Steroidobacterales; family Woeseiaceae; genus UBA1847. The sequence continues at coordinate 29,838 of JAJFKQ010000098.1, forward strand.
TCGGGCGACGTAATCCAGACCATCAACGCGTCGCCCGTCGTGCAGTGCTTCGTACTGTTGACGGTCGAGATCCAGCGTCAATTTCATGGCGTCCGCGAAGTGAATTTTCGCAGCGGCTTCGCGCCAGTTTTCTGCCATGAAAAACGGAATTACCTCGGCAGCATCACCGCTGCCGTAGCCCAGTGTCAGCACTTCTTCGCCCGCTGACAGCGAGTTTTCTTCGAGAGCCTGTTCAAATCCTGCCGCCATCCAGGCAGGCAGCGCTGCGGTATACAGATTGCCAAGGTCGAGCATCGTGTCGCTGCCCAGTCGCAGCTTGTCGAGGATTTCACAACGATAATGACGTGAAGCCCGGAACGTTCTGAGAACGGCCATCGACAAAGGGTAAGCCTCGAATTGCAGACGTTCGGGCTCCGCCAGATTGGAAACGTCAGGTTTGCTGATCATCTCAGCGAGCACGGCATCGACATCGACGCCCGCTTCGTAACAGTAGGACGCGAGTTCAGCGCGATCTTCGGCATTGCCTTGTGCGAGCGCGAATAAATAGGAGACCGCCCAACCGGTTTCCGGCATGCGGCGGTAAGGTCGATGCAGAAACAGGGTGCGTAGTGAGCGCAGGTGCTCTATAGAATTGAGGGCGCGTTTCTCATACATGTCATTCAGAGCATGCAGAGTTTCGTCGATGTAACAGGTGGTCGAATACTTGCCGTTAAAAATCGGAAAGTCCTGGACCTGATGTGATTCGGTGCGATCCTGGCCGCAGAAACGCAGCATCGGCTTGCGAAAATCCATGATGCGATAGTCAGACGCTGAGCCGGAGGCAACCAGATCAACGACGGCGAGTTGCGGATCTTCTTCGAGCAGCATTGCGACTGCGCCAGCACCCTGCGTGGGCTCGCCAGAGCTGCCGCGCGCGTATTCGGCGATGTCGGCGCAAACGACAATTGCCTGACTACCGGCGCCGTCGAGAGCAAGGTGGCGGATAGCCCCTTTCATGCCGTAGACGCCGCCAAGGCAAGCGTGTTTGAACTCCGGAACCTCACAACTGCGGGAGATCGGTGCTTTGCCACGCGCCACAAGCGCCTGGTCGACCATGCCTTTTACGATGATCGCGCCAGCAGAGTTGTCAGTGCTCGATTCGGTGCCGAGACCAAGGAATTTCACACGGCTGGGGTCGATGTCATATTGGTCGATCAGCCGGATAACGGCGTTTGCCGCCATCGTGTAAACACTGTGATTCGGCCCGCGAACGCGGAAGCTGCGCCCCACAATCTCACGAATTTTCGGCCATTGACTGCCTGTCCAGTCGCACCAGTCTTCCAGCCACACGCGATACGGCGGTATGTAGGCCGCCAGGCCGCTGATTCCGATGAGTTTCTTGTGTTTGGATTGATTCATGAGTGATGTCTGCTTAGCCCGGCGATTCTAGTGTCCCCGAGCGTTTCGCTCAACTGTTTATTCTACCGTTATCGTGATGGGTTCCGATACCAGTGGCGGGGTATGCGGAATATGCAGGTGATCGCCGAGCAGCATCTGCAGAGTATGTTCTCCCGGCGGCAGCGTAATTTCTGTCATGGTACTGCCATCACCGAAGTGTACGTGGTGTTCGTCAGCCGGGATTGGTGACCCAAGGTCCGGCAAACCGGTGTCGATCAGCAGGTGGTGATGCCCGGAATTGGGCTGGTCATCGCCAGCTTTGACGACGTCCATTCCCGCGATGCCGAATTCAACTTTGATCGGATTCGTAACGCTGGTGCCATCGGCTGGCATTATGAAAAAGACCCTGGCGCCATCGGCCGATGCCGTGCGTGGCATGGCGGCCGGTTCAGCGGCTGCCTCGCTAGCCCTTGTAGTTTCTGCGCTCGTGCCAGGCTCTGTAGTCACGGATTCTTCTGCGGACTTCTGGCCACATGCGGTCAGTACCAGGATTGTAGCGCTCAAGACCAGTATTCGTGTTGTCATTATTCGTTCCTTTCTTGTCAGGCGGATAGCAGGGCAAATAGAAACGCGCCGACCATCGTGAACGTGGCGCCGGTCAAATAGGCGATCGATAGCATCAGGTATTTTAATAGTGTAACAAGATGTCCCTGCCCGTAGACGTGGCGCATTGCTTTGTATAGGTACACCGGTATGTAGAGCGAGGCTACCACCAATATCAACGTACTGATCGAATCAACGGCACCATCCTCGGGTCCCAGCAAACCCGCAATACGCGCAAACAGAATCTGCATTATCAGCATCAGGAAGAAAAATGCGTGGAAATGCACGAAGAATAGCAAGTGCTCGACGAAATAACGTCGCGACAGTGGATACAAAATCTTCAGCACCAACGCAATGATCGGCAGTAGTACGATTAGGGCGACGGGAATGTTGTCCAGGATCGCGTCAGCAAAGTTTTCGTTGCCCCGTGCGTTGTTACGTTCGCAGATTATCTTAATGCGTTCATCCGAGAAGCGCTTCCTGACCCACTCCGGCAATTCCTCTTCGTCGGAAATTGAGGCATTCTCACAGTCGCCGAAAAGATCATTATCATTGCCGCCGGACCCAAAGTTGATGTCCAAATCGTCGTCGTCATCAATGATTTCCGCGATAAGGTCATCGGACACTTTTCCTTCGGCACCGAGTTTCTTCAGCTTTTCGATGGCCGCCTGGCGATGTTCTTCTTGCTCCACGGCTGCGGCCTTTGCGTCCGCGTCTGCTACCGCGATTTCCTCAGCCGTCGGCTCCGGCTGCGGCTCGAAGAATAAACTGAGATCTTTGTGCGGATCGAAGAATGCCACCACGAAAAAAATAATACTGAGAACCAGGTAGGTTCGAAACGGCGGCATGTAGCGTGCGCGCCGACCCTCAAGATAATCCTTCGTCAATTGGCCCGGCCTGGTGAGAAGAGGCACCAGAGTGCGCCACAGTCGCGAATCGAGCTCCAGTAGATCGCCAAAAGCCTCTTGCAGCAGCTGCCAGATGCTGATTAACCTGTTTCGTGAACGCTGG
>JAJFKQ010000099.1 GCA_021773155.1 Woeseiaceae bacterium
GGCTGATTGTGTGGGTGTTGATCCCGCCGCCGCAGGCGTCGAGAAGCAAGGTTTCGGTTGGGAAAACAAGTGTGGCAGCGGCAACGCCGGTGACACGATATCCAGTGGTTTGGAAGGCGCATGGTCCGCCAACCCGATCGCGTGGACCAACAGCTTTCTCGTGAACCTCTATACCTACGATTGGGTGCAAACCAAGAGCCCCGCAGGTGCAACGCAGTGGATTCCTGACAATGGCGCCGCAGCGACGCTCGTGCCGGATGCTCACGATCCGTCGAAGCGACATGCGCCGATCATGTTCACGACCGACCTGTCGCTCAAGTTCGACCCGAAGTATCGTCGCATTACCGAGGGCTGGCTAAAAGATCCTGAAGCGTTCGGGGTCGCGTTTTCCAGGGCCTGGTTCAAGCTGACGCACCGCGACATGGGCCCGCGTGCTCGCTACATCGGCGCCGCCGTTCCGACTGAGGAACTGCTGTGGCAGGATCCCGTCCCGGCCGTCGATCACGAGCTGATTGATGCGAACGACGTAGCGAAGCTGAAGTCCGAAATCCTTGACTCGAAGCTGACTGTGTCCGAGCTGGTCCGAACCGCCTGGGCATCCGCCTCAACCTTCCGTGGCACCGACATGCGCGGTGGTGCGAACGGTGCGCGGATTCGCCTGGCGCCGCAAAGCGATTGGGACGTCAACAATCCGAAAGAGTTGGACAAGGTGCTGAAACGCCTGCAGGGCATCCAGAAAAAGTTCAACCGCGCACAATCCGGCGGCAAGAAAGTATCGCTCGCTGACCTGATCGTTCTCGGCGGAGCCGCGGCCATCGAACAAGCGGCTAAGGCAGCGGGGCATGACGTCGAAGTTACCTTCACGCCAGGGCGCGCCGATGCCAGCCAGGCACAGACCGATGTGCAGTCTATTGCCGTGCTTAAGCCGACGGCAGACGGGTTCCGTAATTACTTTGGCGAAGGCAACCATCGATCACCGGCGCAAATGCTGGTTGAAAAAGCCGACTTGCTTACACTGACCGCTCCCGAGATGACCGCTCTGGTCGGCGGCATGCGGGCCTTGAATGCGAACGTGGGAAGCGCCACGCACGGTGTGTTCACGGATCGACCCGGAACGCTTAGTAACGACTTCTTCGTGAACCTGCTCGACATGTCGACGAAGTGGACGAAGTCATCGGAAGCCGCAGGGGTTTACGAGGGACATGATCGCGTGACCGGCGCGTTGAAATGGAAGGCGACGCCCGTTGACCTCGTGTTCGGCTCACACGCCGAGCTTCGCGCTATCGCAGAAGTCTATGCAGAGAATGGCGCACAAGAGAAGTTTGTCGCCGACTTCGTTGACGCATGGACGAAGGTGATGATGCTCGATCGCTTTTAATCTGGCGCGCTGAAATGAACGGCGGCATTTGATACGCCGCCGTTTTTTTGTGTGAGTTGCTTAATGGATGGTGAATTCGCACAGCGATTTGTGGTCCCTTACATTCATGTTGCACGAGGAGTCAAACTGGCTCATGATTCTCACCTCGGCCGCGCGGTTGCTACTTGACGGCGCGAAAGCCAACATCAAGGGAACGTAACTTGAATTATCGAATAATAATCTTGGCGGCGTTGGTCGTCTTCACCTCATCGGCCTGTACAACCACCCAACAGTTTACAGACACCGGCTACAAGCCGCCGTCCGGCGACTACAAGCTGATCATAATGCAGCCCGATATTTCCGTAGGTTTGCTGACGGCGGGCGGCTTGGTCGAACCGAGGGAAGACTGGACGAATCAGTCTCGGGAGCACATTCTTAATGCGCTCGTTAATCAGCAATCGGAGCGAGGTGGTAAAACCACTGTTGCTGCGAAACTCGAAGACGCTGGTGACAATCTTGAGAAGCTTAACGATCTGACCTCGCTTCACAACGTGGTCGGCGGCGCAATTATCACGCACAAGTATTTTGGCGGACCGAATTCATTACCGACGAAGAAAAACTCCTTTGACTGGACGTTGGGCGAAGGTGCTGTTGAGTATGGCACTGGGTCAGACTATGACTACGCGTTGTTTCTTCATGTTGAAAACTCGTTTGCGTCAGGTGGCCGGAAGACACTGCAGGTCGCGGGCTGGTTATCTTGTGCTGTCGGCGTTTGCGTTGGCATAACGGGCGGACAACAAGTCGCCTTTGCATCTCTGGTCGACCTTGAGACAGGGCGCGTGACATGGTTTAACACGCTTGTGTCTGGCGTCGGTGATATTCGAGAAGTTGAAGGCGCCGATGACATGGTCTCGAGGTTGCTCGGTCCTATGCTGGTGGAAAACAAGCCTTAATCGCGAACGCGTCGTAGCCACCTGTCAGGAGATGCTGAGCGATGTCCCGTGTTCTAGTGAGTACGCTGCTTCTTACGGTACTCTTATCACCGTATGCAAACGCAGGCCGTATTCCGCCGATGACAATGACGCCTCTTATCTCTCCGGGCTACGAAGCCGAGGACAAAGATGAACGAGGCATGTGGCAGCTCTTCAACCGTCTTGAGGAAGATATAGCAAACTCCAATCTGGTGGTTCGGGATCCCGAATTGACGGCCTATGTGGGCGGCGTAATGCAGCAGCTGCTAGGTGAGATGGCAGCAGACTTCCGTGTTTATATTGTGCGTAATCCTGATTTCAATGCGTCGATGGCGCCGAACGGGATGATGATCGTTCATACAGGCCTGTTAGCCCGTATTAAGAATGAAGCGCAATTAGCGGCGGTATTGGGTCACGAAGCTGGCCATTACTTTCGTCGCCACTCTGTTCAGCGATGGCGAAGTATGAAAACAAGGACTGCGATAATGTCAGTCATCGCGCTTGGCGGCGCCGCGGCATCCGGAGGATCGGGGAACAGCAACTGGTACGATCTGGCGAATGCGATTAATTCGGGGATTTTGCTGAGCATCTTCAAATATAGTCGCAGTCATGAACAAGAAGCTGATGCCTATGGATTGAGGCTGCTGGCAGAAGCCGAGTATGCGCCACATCAGGCAGCCGCCGTCTGGGGTCAACTGATCTCTGAGCGCATGGCAAGTGCTGAAGCGCGCAATAAGCGTTATAGAGACCGATCTCGTTCGGCAATGTCCACGCACCCGCCGACCGAGAGTCGAATGACTGACTTGAGACTTTCCGCTAATGATCTTGATGAAATGATGCTTGGCGGAAGTGGTGGTCGAGCTGGCGTGCGTACGTGGCGAGCAGGAATTGCATCGGTTGGTTCGTCGCTCCTTGAAGAGCAGGTAAGGCTTAATGATTCGGGTGCCAGTATCCATTTGATCAACAGCCTGGCAGACGGTGGGTGGACCAGTGACTTGTATTATTATCTCGGCGAGGCATATAGCCTTAGAGGCGACGAAGGCGATTCAGAGCTAGCCGCCCAAGCCTATGCCGATGCAGTACAGTTTGCAGAGCCGATCCCGGAGGCCTATCGGGCGTACGGCTATGCACAGATCAAGGCAGGATATACAGAAGATGGACATCAGGCGTTAGCCCGATACCTGGAGTTAAGACCAGACGCTCCTGATGCCGCGATGACACGATTTACGATTGGTCAGTAAAGACTCGGAAATAAAGGTGATAATTATGCGAACAAGACTACTTCTCTTGATGTTCTTCTTCATCCTTGGCGGATGTGTTCCAACCTATTCGTTGGTCGCACCGAGCACGCTTGGGGTTTCGAAGGGAGAGGTGAGTGTTACCACTGCTATTCCGTGGAATAGAGTTCCGAGAATGGCAGGTGGTCTGGCCCAGGAGGAGAGATGGACGCTAAATGGACTGTCTCTTGATTCAGTGACATTCCTCGCCGGCGTGAATGACGGCGAGAAGATCGTAAAGCAGAGAAAGAAAGAAGACCGACAAGTCCCTGCGTTCAGCGCGACGATGTCGCCTCCTGAATTGGTGTCCTTGATCGAGTCGTATTACAGCATCGCAGGAGCGATCGACTACAAGACCACTAACGTGATGCCGGCGAATTTCCTGAGTAGTTCAGGAATGCAGATCGACTATCAATTTACAGGTGCTGATGATGTCAAACGACGAGGGCGAACTATGCTGGTTGTCGTTGCTGACAAGTTGTACATGATGTCAGCCCTTGGAACGGAGCTGCATTATTATGATGCGATCTTGCCGGAATTCGAGTTAATGGCACGTTCGGCAACGATTAATTGATGTAGCGCGTCAGTCGGCCTCTTGCTCCACGCCATTGATCGTGATTCCAACGGTCGTGTGACAACCCTGGCACTGCTCAGTGATGCGCGTCGCTGCGGCGCGTGCGGTTGCAAGATCGGTAGCGCTTCCAAGGTCACGGGCCGTTTGGCGCATAGCAGACAGGTATGGCTGCCAGTCGTCCGGGACACCGATCATCGTTTCGTGTCGCCACAACCAGCGGGCCGGTACTTTGCTGGCATCGAGGTCGTCATCGGCGAGGGCGTCGTTGATAAGGTCAATCTGATCCGCATGACGGTGCATGTGCTCAATAATCCCGTCGTATTGATAACTCTTCTTCTCCGCCGCCGGCGCGGTCGCCTCGGCCGCCTGCTCAGGCGCAGCTTGTTCTTTATTTTCGCAAGCCGTCAGGCTCAGAGTGAATCCGATGATTAAAAGTACGTGCAATTTCATTGCTACTCCCACGCCAGCTAGCCGCCAGACCTGAAGAAAAAGAATTCCACGGCAAGTGTAGCAATAAAACACGCGAATGCGGAGGCGCGCATCGAGCCGCTCAGGGTGCTGAGGCCTTTGCCTTTCTCCCTTGCCATTCCTGTCAACCGTTCAGGTAGTCGATGTGCTCGAGCGAAAATGGAGTGGGTGATTTGCCGATCAAAGACTTGATGACATCCGGGTCAGCCGTATTACCCTCAGCCAGCATTGTCAGCTGGTCGCGAGTGACAGGAAAAAACGGCAACCAGTCAAACAGGGTGGCGGCAAGTTTCATAAGACTAATCGGAACTGGAATGATCCACTTCTTCCGCCCGGTGGCCGCAGCGATGCGTCGAATCATTTCAGTCCACGACAAAATGTCGGGTCCACCAAGGTTGTAGATATCACCGACGGTCGAGTCATCAGTCAACGAGTTGACGAACGCGCGCGCAACATCCTCAACGTGCACGGGTGACATAAGAACAGCGCCGCTCCTCGGATTCGGACCGCTGAAGAATCCGACCGCCGGAAATGGTTTTTCTACCATGTCCCGAAAAAGCTGTGTCGCAAATTCCATTTGCCCGCGCGGATCACCGAATACAACTGAGGGCCTGAAGATCGTCGCATCGAGATCGCTTGCGAGTACCCGGTCTTCTGCTCGTTTTTTGGTCTCCTGGTATCGCGTTCCGGGATGCTTCACACCATTGGCACTCATGAGCAGGAATCGTCGCACACCGTTTTTAAGGGCTGCATCTACAGTGTTAGCAACACCGTCGAACTGGGTCGTCTCAAATGTGATTCCTTTGTGCGGGGACTCTCGAAGAATGCCAACGCAGTAGATGACAGCATCGCAACCGGCAACCAGGTCGCCAATGCTTGTTGCGGCTTCGATACTTCCGGAAACGACGCGAACTGAACCCGATTGACGAACTTTGTGCTCGCTGCCGTCACGAACGAGCAACGAAACCTCATGGCCTTGCTCCAGCAGTTCGTCAACGATGTAGCTACCGACAAATCCGGTGCCACCGATTATCGCGACGCGCATAAGATTCCTCCATTACATGTCGAGCGCTGATTCTATCTCTAGATTGGCTACTTTATCTAGTAATATCAGCGATTTATAGATATACTGTATGTATTCAAGGGGTATCCTTTTAGCTCCATATCATACAAGATGTAGTGGTGCCGGATAAGCCCAAAATGCCCGTTGCAGGCCGTGATTACCCACGGACCTGGGATCAGTTTCTCGACTGGTTTCCCGACGACGAGTCCTGTCGTCGCTATCTCGAAGGTATCCGCTGGAAGCAGGGTTTTGTGTGCCCCGGTTGTGGCGAGGCGGGTGTTGCCTTCCAGGGCAATCGCAGTCGCTGGATCTGCCGGCACTGCCGGCGTCAGTCCACGGTGACGGCCGGGACCATCTTCGACAAGACCCGC
>JAJFKQ010000100.1 GCA_021773155.1 Woeseiaceae bacterium
TTGGACGTCGTAACCAAGAAGCCACATGCAGGCGAATCCAGGTTCGGTAACTGGCGGCGTGAAGTGAGTGAGGCAGAGGGTACCTGGAAGGTACAGTTTGACTATGTTGCGTCCGAGGCGCGCTTCGGTCCTGAGGACTATCGGGAGTTCGCAGAGTTTCAGCGCAAAGCGGTCGACGCCATCGAGCAACCACTGCTACTGCAGTAGTTCGTGGCCCGGTGGCAGCTTGTGCGTCACCCACATAGCAAGGCGATGTTTTATCTTGGGTAATGTTTCCTGCCCTTTTGGCAGAGGACTGATCGCCTTGTCGTGGACCAGCAGGCGGTAGGCGTACTGGATTTTCAGATCATGGGAATCGGTTGCCTCGAACTCTACAACGCCACGCTTCATCGCATCATCGAGCACCAATACCAGCGCTTCTTTGAGTAATTCTTTTTCGTGCTTGAGTTTCTTCGCCATGGATAACTAGTGTGTTCTTTCGTAAGGCCAAGATCAAACTCAGCGTTGTACAAATCGTGAGAAATCCTCGGCTATTGGAGCAAACCGGTTTATAGTGCACCCGCATGAAAACCTCCTTCAAGAAACGTTTCCTCGTACTGTTGCTCGGCGCTATGGTGGCCCTGAGCAGTCACGCTCAGGACGTTTCCGAAGACGTGGTACCCCAGATGCCCGAGCTGCCATCGCTCGAATCTGCCTGGTGGTCCTATTTCGAGCGGCCCGGAGATGATGCGCAAACACAGGCCGATGCATTTCTCGCTAACATCGGCGAGAAAATTGCAGGGCTACAAACTCCAAATCAGGCGGCTGGTCAGGCCCTCCTGGATGCGATAAGCGACAACCTGAGTGCATATATTGCGCTCTCGGAAGAGCCGGAATCGAAAGCGCAGGCGCCGCCGGAGCCTGCAGTTAACTATTCTATCGACGAACTCCTGGGTATTGCCGCCGAATCACGGCAAGCAGCTGCCAGCGCCGCACGAGAACAGCTTGAGGTCGAGCGCGAGCAGCGCATTCTGGATGGTGCCAGTAAACGTCGAGACCTGGCATTCAAGGATTACGTGAGTGCAGCAGCAGGAGACGAGCGCCTGCTTGCAGCGCTGCGGCTAGTACAGAATCGATCCGCACAGGCCATTGCTGACCGGCGTCTGAAGCTCCTGACACAGCGCTATGAACGCGCCACAAGTTATGCGGAAGCAACGGCTGAGCGTGTCGAATTCGCCGCCGAGAGACTTGCGACCGCGCCTGAAGAGGTCGGGCTTTTCGATCTGATCGAGCAGGTTCTGCAGCAAGAGGAAGTCGTCGCGAAAAGTCAGGAGCAGCTGCGCGCCGCAGAACTAGCTGCGACCGGGCTGGATCTGGATACGGTGCAAGGTCGCTCACAACAACAGCTGCTGCAGCAAAAGCTGGTGGATGCAGAGGTCTCGCTGGCATTGGCGGAGGTCGCGTTAGCCGAGGTGCAAGCGCGCCGTTGGTGGACCGAGATGCAGCTCGCAACTTTGCCCGATATGGGCGTGATGCAAAAACAAGCGCTGGAGTGGTCGGAGCTTCTGCGGCGCGTTAAACAAAGCGCATCGGATTGGCGACGTAGCACAGAAGATGAGCTACTCGCCGTCCAGACAGTCGCTCGGGACGACCTGGATCGAGCGTCGCGTCGACTGCTGGATCAGCGATTAGGTACTGCGCAGGGCACGCTAAATCGAATGGGTGAATTAGGCGCTGCTGTTGCCGATCTGGAATTGATCAGCGAGGTCGTCGATCGCTCTGTTGCGGAGTATGCAGGCGTTTTTCGTTCCTGGTTCACAGGCGTCAGCAGGGACCTGAAAGCATTGTCCCTGCGCGTCGTCGGCCTTGCCGATGTCACCTTGTTCCCCATCGGAGAAACGCCGGTCACGGGTGCTGACATTCTGCGAGTCTTGATTATCCTGATTGTCGCGTACCTGCTTTCCCGCGGCGTTCGCCATGCGATAGGCCGGGTCAGCGAAAGGGAATCCGCCGGAACGCAAGCATCGCTGTACACAGTGGGACGCTTGACCCACTACACGATCATCATACTGGCAGTATTCATTGCGCTATCCACCATCGGCCTCGATTTCGGCAAGCTCGCACTGATCGCCGGCGCGCTCAGTGTTGGTATCGGTTTTGGGCTCCAGGCCATTGTCAGTAATTTCGTTTCAGGTTTGATAATTCTGTTCGAGCACTCGTTGCGCGTGGGTGATTACATTGAACTCGACACCGGTCTTACCGGAACCGTTAAGTCGATCAATGTTCGCAGCACACTCATTAATACCAATGACAATATCGACATCGTTGTCCCGAACTCTGAATTCGTTACGACACGCCTCACAAACTGGACGCTGGGTGAGCGAATTCTGCGAGTCCGTATTCCGTTCGGCGTGGCTTATGGCAGCGACAAGGAGTTGGTGCGAAAGGCGGCGCAGGAAGCGGCCGCAGAAGTGTCTTACACACTTACCAATATGAAAGGTCGTGATCCTGAGGTCTGGCTAGTGGATTTTGGTGAAAGCAGCCTGGATTTCCTGTTGCTGGTTTGGGTGAACCGACAAGGTGCAAGACGACCCACTCGAACCCGTGCGGCTTATCTGTGGGAGCTGGAGAGCAAGCTGACGGAGTATGGAATCGAGATTCCGTTCCCGCAGCGCGATCTTAATCTGCGTGGCGGATGGCCTGCACGGCAACAGGCCGTTGAAGAATTGGAGGAGCTGGTCGAGGACGAAGAGCCGGAGACGGAAGGCTAGACGTTCTGTTGGGCGTCATGTTTCAGGCGCATAACACGACCGCGGCTGACGTAAAGCAAGTCGCTGATCTTAAGCACTAACGCATCCTCATATTTGTCGAGCCGGCCATCGGCATAGGCGACCTGCCAAAGCAAAGAGACAATTCGTGCTTTTTCCGTTTCATTGAGTTGCTTGTGCAGAAGTTGCGTAAATTCAAACAGGGAAACCATGTCATCAGCCTTTTCGCCAGCTGCGTTGACCAGCGCTGCAGCTTGCTCAGAACTTAGTTCGAAATGGGATTCGATGAGCCGCAGCATAGAATCGAACTCGCTTTCCTCGAATACATGATCAGCGCGGGCGACATCAATCATGAGCACGGCTGTCGCAAGCCGCAAAGCGACCTCGCGATCTGCGCCGTCAGATTCGGGCGCGGCCGTCACTGAAATCGATTCAACTACCTGAACGTAAAGTCGTCTAATCATTGCAAACTCTTATTTATGCGAGGGATGAGAGGGTTATGATTGTGTGCATGCAGATAAGTTTCAAGCGACGATGAATCCGGAGAGAACCAGCCAATGCAATGTTATCGACATCAGGACCGCGCGGCGATCGCCGTATGTCGTCATCGGCGGTGTCAGTGTCGATGTATGACTTGCTGAGCGCCATCGACGGGAAACCACCGGCCGAATTTGAGTCTTTTTCTAAACGGGTGCCGCCCTTAATAAGGTCGAATTGAATTCGAAGTGCGAGCCGTCTTTTGCCTCAAGGTTTATTTCCCAGGTTTCCTCATCCGGCATGCTGGTCCGCTCGCGGCCAGGCAGCTCCCGCTCATCATCGACCTGTAAACCCCAGATCCGCACATTGCGCACACCGGCAACGCGAATTCGCTCGCTGTCAAATCGCGCACGTAGTTTGGGATCGACGTCGTCGGTCGCCCATATGGCGTAGCCACAGTCGGCAATCGCGGCGACATGCTGCGGCATCTTTGCCGCGGAATCTCGATTAGTCATTGTCTGCAAGCCTCCTGAATACAGGCTAGCCGCTCAGCAGGCTGTAGAATATCCGTACTTGTGCCGACAGCTTAAGCGGCCGCGATGGCGACAATGCGCCGTTACAATTTGTAACAAAATTGTTGTTTTCGGAAATGTCCCGGAAACAGTGTTGACCGACACTTACCCTCAACAGATCGACGACCGGATGATACGAGGAGTACAGGTTATGAAATTCAGGACGACAATCAGCATTTTGGTGGCAGCAGTTCTCGCACTGACCTCTCTGACGAGCTTTGCAGGACAAGGCCAGGGACCAGGCGGTGGCGGCGCCGCGGACCGCGCACAGCGGGTCGACCGTGATCGTACCTATGATCGGGATCGAGCGGGAGATCGTACTCGTACAGAAGTGCCCGAGCGCAAGCAGGACCGTGATCAGGACCAGGACCGCACGAAACTGCAAGATCCATCCGGGATGAAAAATGAAGACATCTACGGCAACGAACTGATGACCGCTCAGGAACGAAAACAGTATCGTAAAGAGCTTGGCATGTCAGGCGATCAGCAGGCACGCAACGAATACCAGATGCAGCATGAGCAAAAGATGCAAGAACGTGCTCTGCAGCACGGTCAGGACCTCGTACCTCCGGGACAGGGGCCGATCCATGGTGGCGAATTTATGAGCGTGCAGGAACGTAACGAGTATCGCGAGCAGCTGAGATTGATGGACCCCGAACAGCAGCTTGAATTCAAAGCGCAACATCGCGAACGTATGCAACAGAGAGCCAATGCACTTGGGTTTGAAGTCGAGGAAGCTGAGTAAACTCCCCCCCCCTTTACCAGCGTCCTTAAGGTTGGGGCCGGACACAATCCGGCCCCGTTTTTAATCGGCAGCGGCATCCAAAACCTGAGCCATGAACGGTCAACCTGCTGCTTCCTTTGCCAGGACAGTACAATGAAAGCGAAACTAGTACAGTTAGCAGCGTTTCTCGGTTGTGCGGTCATGCTTCATGGTATGACGGCGGTAGCGGAGGACAGCGATACAGAATTCAGTATATTGGCAGGCGTGGACTTCACCAGTGGTACTTATGGCGGAGATGTAGATATCGAAGATACCTACGTTCCATTTACCGCGACGATTGACAGCGGGCGTTTTTCATTTCGCCTTACAATGCCTTACCTGAGCGTGACCGCGCCGGAAGGAACAGTATTCGATCCGGACGGTGTGCCCTTGCCAGGCACTGGTGACCTGATCACTGAAAGTGGCTTGGGTGATGTTATCGGCAGCGCCACTATCTTCAACGTCATCGATAGCGAGCGACTGGACCTCGTCATGGATCTGACCGGCAAGATCAAATTTGGAACGGCGGATGAGGTCAAGGGACTTGGTACGGGCGAAAATGACTACTCAGTACAGGCAGACTTTTACAAGTTTGCAGATCAGTTAACGTTGGTGGGCTCGGTCGGCTACAAATTCCGCGGCGATCCGGCAGGACTGGATCTGGAAGATGTTCTGATGGCCTCTATTGGCAGCACCTACAAGTTCACACCCGATGTAAATGGTGGTTTGTTTTTTGACTATCGTGAGTCAGCTATTGCCGGCAGCGATTCTGTTCAGGAGTTGACTGCATTCGTGTCACGCCGAATTACTGATGACTGGCGACTGCAGTTCTATGCGTTGACGGGATTTACAGATAGCAGCCCGGACTGGGGCGGCGGCATTCACATCAAGAGGGCTCTGATTCGATAGGTAGCTCAACTTTCGCGACTGTTCCACCACCTTTTCGTGGCAGCAGTTCGATTGTCCAACTGTGTTTGATTGCGAGCTGGCGGGCAATGGCAAGCCCGAGGCCACTACCGCCAGTTCTTTCACTCCGTGCCGAATCCAGACGGTGGAACGGCTGAAATACGGCCTCGGCCTGGTCGGTGGGGATGCCTGGACCACGGTCGCTAATTAGCACTGTTATCACGTGCTCCTCGCAATGCAGCTCAACATCGACAGGTGCACCGCCGCCGTAATGTGCGGCGTTTTCAAGCAGGTTCACCAGCAGGCGCTGCAACGCAAGCGGATGCGCGATGTATGCACAGGGCGAAGCGCAGCCACTGATGTGCACCTCGGCGCCGTCGCGTCGCAAGTCTGCCGCCTGTCCTTCAATAAGCTCCCAAAGATCCAGATTCACCGGATGCTCATCATCAAGGCCTTTTGAAAAAGCCAGAAATTGGCCGATCAGGTTGTTCATCGCCGCCAGGTCTCGACGAATGCCAGCGACAAGTTCCGGATCCGAGTCCTCGCTTAACATTTCTACTGCGAGCTGCAGCCGAGTCAACGGCGTTCTCAGGTCATGTGATATGCCAGCGACGATAACGGTTCGATTTTCCGCCAGTTCCTTCATGTCCAAGGACATTCGGTTGAAGGCTCGAGCCAGTGCCGCGATTTCCTCGGCCCCGTCCTCAGGGAGCACGGGAGGTGTTTTTCCGCGGCCGACTTCCTTCACCGCCGTAACCAGGCGGGCCAACGGTCGCCGAACACGACGCACCTCCAGCAAACTAACAAGCCAGGTCAGAATCGCGCCTCCACCGATCGCCATGATCAGCACCACAGGTGGGTTGGTACCCAAGCGCTTTCTGTCGAAGCCGAAACGAAATATCTTTCCGTGTACAGGGACATCTACCCAGATCAGCGGGCCATCCACAGATTCGATAATGGATAATTCCTGGCCGGCCCGTCTGCTAAGAGATTGCTGAAAAAAGATGTAGTAGGGGACGTCGAAATTTTTCTCAGACAGCGTGGGTTTTTGTTCCGCAACAATCAAACCGTGATCGACCAGTAGCTGATCCTGGAATTCTGAGTGTAATTCCAGGGGCAAGGTTTCAAGCGTATGTGCCGCCGAAACGATCACCGCCGCAAAGTCATCTGCTGATCGCTCGGCCATCGGTATTGCGATGAAATACACCGCGGTACCCAAAGAAACGATCATGAAAACAAGTAAGGTCAACGCAATGGTAACCGCGGAGCGACCGAACAGGGTTCGCGGGGTAAGTTTCAAGCAGTCGGCCCTTCCGGTGAAAACTGGTAGCCGATCCCCCAGACAGTACGTATGAACCGGGGTTTTGCCGGATCATCCTCGATCTTGTGTCGCAGTCGAGTCACTCGTACATCGATACTCCGGTCAAAGGGGTCGCGATCGCTGCCACTGAGGCACTCCATGATGAAGTCACGACTGAGAACCCGGTTTGGATGGTCTACGAGAACCTCCAGAAGCTCGAATTCGGCCCTCGACAAATCGACCTCCGCGGTGTCTCGATACAGCGCTCGTTTGTCGGGCTCGAGGCGAAACGGCCCGAAGATATACTTCGTCGTGGCGTTTGGATCAGAGTCGATAATTGGCGAGTTGCGACGTAACACCGCCCGAACGCGCGCCAGTAGCTCGCGAGGATTAAAGGGTTTTGGCAAATAATCATCGGCACCGACCTCGAGGCCGACTATGCGGTCGACCTCCTCACCGCGGGCGGAAATCATGACTATAGGCAGCTGATGATCGCTGCGCAGGCGCCTCGCCAGCGAAA
Source organism: Woeseiaceae bacterium (assembly GCA_021773155.1). Lineage (GTDB taxonomy): Bacteria > Pseudomonadota > Gammaproteobacteria > Steroidobacterales > Woeseiaceae > UBA1847. The sequence continues at coordinate 7,286 of JAJFKQ010000100.1, forward strand.
GCCCGTCTTCACCGGGTAGCATCAGATCGAGAATGACCAGATCCGGCGTGTTTTCGGCTAACCAGGCGTCCATAGACTTGCCGTCTTCCACCGCGGCCATCCCAAAACCCTGTTCCCCGAGATAGCGGCACAGCAATTCACGAATGCCTGGATCGTCATCTACAACCAGCAGCTGAAGATCTTCGCTGAACTGGCCTTGCGTAGCAGTGCTCATTGGAAACACCTTGTAACAATTTCGTTCGATTCCGAAATCAGGCGGAAACATTGCTGCTGCATCCTGATCGTGATGGTCGGATTATACCCCGCCCGCCCCTATACACGAATGAGGAATAGGCAAAATGAAAAAAACGAATTTCCCGCTGATGGCCGTTGCGATGATCGCAGCCGTCGTGCTGTCTTCACCTGCGCCAGCACAGGACACACAGAAAGGTATGGGCCACAACAGGCCCGTATTCGCAGACTTCGATCTGAATGGCGATGGCAGCATCACCGAAACCGAGTTCCTGAAAGCGCGCAGTGAGCGAATCGCAAAGCGCGCGCAGGAAGGTCGTCAGATGAAGAACATTGCCGGCGCACCGTCATTTCAGGATATCGATACCGATGATGATGGTGCGGTGAGCCTTGAAGAGTTCGCTGCACATCAAGCCGAGCATAAGGCAAAAATGCAGCAGCGCTAATCGCCAGAAAACCAGGAGTAATTAACATGTCATATCTACACAAAATGATCTTGGTGGTGCTCTTGTCGACATTCGCTATGGTCGGATGCGAGACCACCACACACGCACAAGAAGGTCAGGTAATCGGGGCCGTGCTCGGCGGCATTGTCGGCGCACAAGTCGGCGATGGTGATGGGCGTACGGCCGCGATCATTCTGGGATCGCTTGCGGGCAGCATGATTGGTCAGCACGTTGGCCAAAGCATGGATGACACAGATCGCTTACTCGCTGCACGAACGCTGAATGACAATCGCACGGGCGAGACCCATTCCTGGGTCAATCCGGATACCGGCTATAGCTACAACTTCACCCCGACACGAACCTACGAAAGCACGAGTGGGCCGTGCCGTGAATTCCAGCTGGACGCAACGATTGGCAACCGGTCGGATCAGGACGTTTATGGCACCGCGTGTCTGCAAGCCGACGGCAGTTGGTTGGTGCAGTAGAGAGAACCTCGAAGGAGTCAAATCATGAACATCAACAACGTCTTCAATTCACACTTGCGAACCGTTGTGATCCTGTTTCTGATTGGCGCATTCATAAGTGGTTGCGCTACCGTCAGGTCGGGCGCACATCATGACGAGTCAGCATCCTTTAATAATTATCAAACGTTTGCGTGGATCGCAGACGATCCGATGATCCTCGGCGATGGCAACCAGCAGCCGATCGGCGCACTTGCTAAAAAGGAAATCACTCAATCAATCAGGAATGAGTTGACCGCAAAGGGTTTTGTCTATCTGAAAGATCGCGATCAGGCGGACTTTGTTGTGGCCTATTCTGTTGGTACACGGGACCGGATTGTTGCCACGTCATACCCAGCGGCCTATCAGGGCGTGTGGGGCTGGCATCTTTATGGTCGCTACTATTATCGAACGGAAGTTGAGCATCGCACCTATACTGAAGGCACGTTGGGAGTCGACATTTTCGACGGCAAGAGCAGGGAACCGGTGTGGCATGGCTGGGCCAGCAAGTCGGTGACAAGCGCTGACCGGAATAATCCATCTCCTGCCATTAAGAAATCGGTTGCTGCGATAATCAAGCGGTTTCCGCCAGAAAAATAATCGGCCGATGGACGGTTGAAATTTGAGAAACGCAATATGACGAAATACGAATGGTACAAGGGCGTTACTACGAATCGCCGAGCACTTCTGCTCGGCGTTTTGTTAGTCGCGGTTGTTGCGTTGCTGCTAAATAGTCAGCGAGCAATCACAGTACAGGTCGCAGTTCCGGAGCACGACGTGCCGATTACGGTGTTCGGGCTCGGTACTGTGGAGGCGCGCGTGCTCTCCGACGTTGGTTTCGAGGTCGGAGCAACACTGGTAGAACTCAATGCCGACCACGGCGACCGCGTTAGCAAAGATGCGGTGCTTGCACGTTTAAGAGATAGTGAGCAAAAAGCGCGCGTTGCCAAAGCAGAGGCAGGTGTTGTCAGCGGCGAAGCCGCCGTGCATATGGCGCAAACTGTCGTCGATCAGGCGCGTACGGTACTCGCGCAACGACAACAGACCAATCGCAGACTACAGCGCTTGCTGACTCAGAAAACAGTGTCGGCGGAGGCCGCAGAGGACGCCCAGTTACAACAGGATGTCGCTGCGGCGGAACTGGCTGTCGCTCTGACTGCAGTTGAGGTGGCGGAAGCAAGCCTGGCCGATGCGAGGGCGCAACTGGACTATGACAACGTTTTGCTCGATCAGCACGTGCTAAGAGCTCCGTACGACGCAGTGGTTGTCAAACGTCACCGTGAACTCGGCAGCGTTCTGAATGCCGGCGAACCCATGTTTACGTTAGTGGATACGGCGACTGTTTGGGCGCTCGCATACGTTGACGAATCACGTGCTGGCGACATTCGAGTCGGCCAGCCAGTCGAAATTCGTCTTCGATCATTACCACGGACCGCGATTTCCGGCCAGGTCGCGAGAATTGATATTGAAAGCGATCGGGTGAATGAAGAGCGCCGCGTGTATGTGGTGTGTGATCAATGCCCGGGAAGCTTCTTTTTGGGCGAGCAGGCAGAGGTCCTGATCACAACGACGGTGTTGGACGAGGCTACGCTGATACCGGAAACCGCGGTCGCGGAGCTTTACGGCAGCGGCGGGAAAATCTGGGTCGTGAACGACAAACAACTTCAATTGCTTGCGGTCGAATTCGGCTCCAGGACCCTGGACGGCCGGGTTGTGATAACGGCAGGCCTACCCGACGGCGCGATGGCCGTGACTGAGTTGCACAGTGGACTGCACGAGGGGCGGCGGGCGAAAGTGGCGACGCAAGAAACCCCATGAATCTGGCTTTCCGCGATATCAGGCACAGTCTCGGTCGCTTTCTCCTGACCTGCTTCGGCCTCAGCATGCTGCTGGGCGTCGTGTTGTCGATGATCGGCATCTACCGCGGCATGGTGGAGGATGCGCTGACAGTGGCTCGGTCTCCGCAGGCCGATATCTGGGTGGTCGAGTCTGGAACCCGCGGACCGTTCGCGGAGTCTTCGCGCATTCCGGGCGATACTCGAGAAGCCATTGCGAGACTGCACGGAGTTACCTCCGCGGGCGCACTAACATTTCAGTCTGTGGAAACACAGCACGGCGGTCAAAACCTGCGTTTGTATGTATTGGGCTACGAACTCGATCGCCTTGGTGGTCCGCGTCATATTGTGGCCGGACGCCCGATTGCGCGCAGCCACTACGAGTTAGTTGCCGATCGCCGTTCCGGTCTGTCGCTTGGTGACCGGCTATCGTTGGGGCGAAACAGCTTCACGGTGGTCGGCCTGACTGAAAACCAGGTTTCTTCAAGCGGTGATCCCATCGTTTATCTGACCTTGCGTGATTCCCAGAAGCTACAGTTTGAGCTGGCCCCGTCCGCAGCGCGCCGCGAAATGGCTCGAGGTGCTGGCGTTAGCGGCACAAATACGGTCAATGCGATCGTCGCGCGCGTGTCCGAGAATGTCGCGCCTGGCGACGTCGCTGAAGCCGCGCGTCAATGGAAGCATCTCGCAGCAATGACACAAGCTGAGCAGGAAAATATCCTGACTCGATCCGTGGTTGAGCGGGCGCGCAAGCAAATCGGATTGTTTACCGCGATACTGCTGGCAGTATCTGCAGTCATCATCGCACTGATCATCTACACGATGACGATGGATAAACTACGTGAGATCGCCACACTAAAACTCATTGGTGCGCCCGACCGCACCATCATCGGCCTTATCGTCCAACAGGCTCTGGCTATGGGTGTTATCGGACTCGTATTCGGTGCGATTCTCATCACGCTCGTCAAAGACAAGTTTCCACGGCGGGTCATACTCGAACCCGCGGATGGCCTGGCTCTCGCTTCGGTAGTGCTGATCGTGTGCGTATTGGCCAGCGCTTTGGGCGTTCGACTGGCGCTGAAAGTCGATCCGGGCGAGGCGTTGAAGGGATAGTTGGGTATGGGGTCAGACAAACCACAAGCATTGGTCGAAACACGCGCCGTCTCAAAACACTTCGGTGAAGACGACGCACGTGTGGATGCTCTCCGTGAGGTGAGCATTGAGGTCCACCCGGGTCAGGTGGTCGGGCTGCTTGGCCCGAGCGGGTCCGGAAAAACCACGTTGTTGAATGTCATTGGTTGCATTGTCGAACCGAATTCCGGCTGGATGCGTCTTGACGGCGAAGTCGTCTACGATGGTGGCTGGCTGCGTTCGGATTTGCGGCAGTTGCGGCTGGAAAAGATAGGCTTTATTTTTCAGTTTCATAATTTGCTGCCATTCCTGAACTGCCTGGACAATGTCGCCATCGTGCTCAATCTTGCCGGGTTTACTCCGCTTGAGGCGAAGCAGAGAGCCGTTGAGCTGCTGGAGTATCTGGAGGTCGGTCATCGTAAAGATGCGTTCCCGGCACAGCTTTCCGGTGGTGAGGCACAACGTGTCGCGATTGCTCGCGCTTTGGCTAACCGACCGAAGATAATTCTTGCCGACGAGCCGACTGCAGCACTCGACTCGGAGCGCGCCGGAATCGTCATGGATTTATTACGCAAAGTAGCGGCTGAGCAACAGGCAGCTGTTCTTGCGGTTACACATGACGAGAAAATTTATGACCGTCTCGATCGCGTATTCGATCTCAGGGATGGTCGCTTGGGCGCTGATCATGCGCCCAACGTCGGCGGGGAGAGCTGAATGTGCGAATTATTCGCCATGTCGAGCAACAGGAAATTCAGAGCACACTCGTGCTGTTGCACATTCGACTGGCAACCGCTGGTATCGTTTCCACCAGCAATACGCAGCCATTTGCGCGGCCGCATGCATATCTTTGCGCACAACTCCACGGAGGATTAATTTAATGAACAAGACAAAATTCATGACCGCCGCCTTGTTGGTTCTGACGGTGTCGATGCCGGGGATGGCGCAAACGCAGGACGCGGAGAGTAATCGTGGTGCCGAATTACTGATGCCGTTGAAGAAAAACCTGAAGCAGGCGCTCATGGCCGGGATGCAGGAAGGTCCTGTGAACGCGATCAGCGTTTGCAAGGATCAAGCGCCTGCGATCACAGCTGCACTTGCCGCAGAGGGCGTCGAGATTGGACGTTCCAGCCACCGCCTTCGTAATCCGGACAATTCGGCTCCCGAATGGGCTAACAAAGTTCTGAAAACCTACCTTAACGACGAGACCGATCGTGCGCCGCGAGTGGTTTCTTTGGCGAACAATCGGGAAGGTTATGTCGAACCGATTACGATCAAGCCGCTGTGTCTCGCGTGCCATGGGGACAATCTGGCGCCGGATATTGCGGCACAGATTCAGGTTATGTACCCGGAGGACAAGGCGACGGGATTCAGGCTTGACGACTTGAGGGGCGTGTACTGGGTAGAATACCCGGCAGCAGAGTAAGCGTCGCCACACAAAGTAACAGGAGAATCAAATGGCCAACGAAGGCTATCACGAGCCGATCCAGGAACTCTCGGATGAGACGAGAGACATGCACCGGGCGATCACTTCTCTGATGGAGGAACTTGAAGCAGTTGATTGGTACAACCAGAGGGTTGATGCCTGCAAGGACGATGAACTTAAGACCATCCTTGCCCACAACCGCGATGAAGAGAAGGAGCATGCGGCGATGGTTTTGGAATGGATTCGTCGCAAGGACCCGAGTTTCGATAAAGAATTAAAGGACTATCTTTTTACGGAGACGCCCATCGCACATAGCTAGCTGTGATTCTGCGGGTGCATCTTTGGTTACCTGCTCAATACTCGACGGTTAGGCGAAATACGTGACCGATTGTCGAAATGCCGCTGGTACGCCAATGAATTCGACTGTGGGTCGTGGAGAAGTCATTGGCGTACCAGCAGCATCCCTGCGCCGAGTGCCCATCGTTCATCCTGATTTCGTCTATCACCGTTATCTCGGTATGCCAATCTTGATTGGAACTGGCATGATGTGCACCACTGTTGAATGAACTGGCGGCCCAAAGGCACTGGCGCCGTCCAGATTTAAAATGGATTGTAAATGAAACACACCACTATTGATCCGGGTTATCTCCGCCAGCAAATCGTTGGTGTGGATTCGACCTTTGAGACGCCATTCGGCGAGAGGCTTATGTCGTACTGCGACTACACGGCCTCGGGGCGTTGTCTGCGGTTTGTGGAATCGTATCTGCAGGGTCTGCAAAGGGTTTACGCGAACACGCATACCGAGGACGACATCACCGGCCGCAGCATGAGCCAACTCCTGCACGAGGCCGAGGAAAGCATCAAGAAGTCGGTTAATGCGGGCCCGAACGGACGCATTATTGCCTGCGGAACCGGCGCTACCGGTGCCATCGATAAGTTGCAGCAACTTGTAGGCGTTGCCTTACCTCCCGCGACCCGCAAGAACATTTGCGACATGCTGGCAGATTCTGATTTGGACGTAAGCTGCGAGGATGTTGACGATCTTTTCGACAAGTCGCAACCAGTTGTTTTCATCGGTCCCTACGAGCACCACTCCAACGAGATATCCTGGCGTGAGTCGCTCGCAACGACTATCGAAGTTCGAATGGATGCCAGTGGTAATATCGATCTGGCACACCTCAAGGAGCTCTTGAAGGACCCGGCGTATCAGAACCGAACTCGAATTGGCTCGTTTTCGGCCGCCTCAAATGTGACGGGCATGCGCTCCGATGTCAGGAGTATCGCGAGCCTGTTGCACGCCCACGATGCCATCGCCTGTTTCGATTTTGCTGCCTGTGCGCCGTACGTTGAAATAGACATGAACCCCGAGCCGGTCGGTAATGAGGATACATCAATTGACGCGATCTTCGTTTCCCCCCACAAATTCCTGGGCGGTCCGGGTTCCAGCGGTGTGCTGGTTTTCAATGAACGTATTTACCATCGGGAGTTGCCACCGACCGTTAGTGCCGGCGGTACTGTCGACTATGTTGGCATGAGCGGTCAGGACTTTATCGGCAGGATCGAAGAACGTGAAAAAGCCGGCACACCCGGCGTATTGCAAACACTCAAGGCCGGCCTGGTATTCCAGATCAAGGATCGGGTGGGCGTGAACTTCATCAATAAGCGGGAGCACGAACTGACGACGAGAGCGTTTGATCGATGGAACGAAGAAGAGGGTATCGAAATACTCGGTAACCCGGATCCCGCACAGCGGGTGGGTATTATGTCGTTCAACATCAAGAGCACTGTTGGCGGCTATCTGCATCACAAGTTTGTGACCGCGTTACTGAACGACCTCTTTGGCATTCAGTCTCGCGCCGGATGCTCGTGCGCCGGACCGTACGGCCACAGGTTATTGGACATCGACGACGACACCTCCGAGCTATATCGGGGCGCCGTGCAGAATGGTTACTGCGGCATGAAGCCGGGCTGGTGTCGGGTTGGGCTGCACTGGGTCATGGACGACGCGGAAGCAGACTACGTTATCGATGCCGTCCTGTTTATCGCGCGTCACGGCCATCTGTTTTTGAGTTTGTACGACTTTGATTTGTGCAGCGGAACATGGACACATAAGCACGAGTCAACGGCGCTGCAGACATTCTCGCTGGATGCAGCATTGCGCGATGACGATAATGACCCGGCCGTGCTGACCCTGCCGCTCAGAAAACAGCTCTACGATCACTACATGACCGACGCGAATCGATGGGTTGAGAAGCTCAAAAATCACGCACCCGTTTCGCTTGAAACTTTGGAAGGTGATCTCGGCGAGTTGCAGTTCTTCGCATTACCCACCAGAGAAAAAGAACGGCTGCAATAACCCATCACGCGGGCGCTTCCAATGGACTTGCTGGTACCACTTTACAATCTTGACGATGTATCCGAGCGGATCGACCACGTCGGTAAACAGGGCATTACGATCCGACTTGCGATGGCCTATGAACGTGATGTGATTCTTGACTGGGTGCGGCGGTCCTTCGATAAAGATGGTTCTTGCTGGGCGGGCGAATGCGAGGTTGCGCTCTCCCGCGTTCCAGCAAGCTGCCACATAGCAACGCGAGACGGAGAGCTACTGGGATTCGCCTGTTTCGACGCGACTGCGAAGGGTATGTTTGGCCCCACCGGTACCGACGAGACGGCACGCGGTTTGGGCATCGGCACGGCGCTCCTCGTCGCCTCACTTGCTGCGATGCGTGATGCCGGCTATGCCTATGCCGTAATCGGAGCGGTGGGTGCGCACGTGAAAGGTTTTTATCAAAAAGTCGTTGCCGCGGTTGAGATCGCCGATTCAGAGCCAGGCATCTATCGAGATCGAATTGGCCGTGGGTAACCAATGAGCAAGGCAGAAATTCCAGCACCGTCGCGATTGCGCAAGTACTCAATTCTGTTTGTTGAGGTATTGCTGTTCATCGCAGCGTTTATGGCGATTAGTGCCTATCAGGCACGTACTCTCCTGCCAACCAATCACGAGCCAGCCCCATCGCTTCGCGCAACGACATTGCAAGGCGAAGAGTTCGATCTTGTGAGCCTGAAAGGAACACCGGTCCTGATCTACTTTTTTGCTCCCTGGTGCCCGTATTGCTCTGCAAGTGCGGACAATATCGTTCGGCTCAGGCGATGGCGGGACGAGGAAGAGCTAGCCATTGTCGTCGTTGCTCTGGATTGGCAGGAGCGTGGCCAGATTCTGGAGTACGCCAACAAGCATGAACTGAATACGCCCGTTGTGATGGGGGGTCCCGAGGTCGCAGCGGACTGGAAAGTGCACGGATTTCCGACCTATTACGTTTTGGATAGTGAGCACGAGGTCGTCCGACGCGACTTCGGATACAGTACCCAGATAGGCTTGTTGTGGCGCAGCTGGTTGCCTGAATGAGCCAGGCTCTCCTCAATATCTGTACGTGATTCACCTGATTACAGACGAACAAGGAGAGTTGATATGCTGACATTGGCCTGAACACCTGCGGAATTAAGGATTAGGAGAAGGGACGTGGAAAACAATTTTGGATTCGGTAAAGAGGTGACGACAGATTTTGACACTGCCATCGACAACGTGATCGATGCTCTGGCTACCGAAGGTTTTGGTGTGTTGTCTGATATTAATGTCGCTGCAACGCTGAAGAAGAAGCTCGACAAAGATATGCCGCCGTACCGAATCCTTGGTGCGTGCAATCCAAACCTTGCGCATCAGGCTATTTCCGCAGTTCCCGATATTGGCTTACTGTTGCCGTGCAATGTTCTGGTGCGCCAGGACGATGGTGGCACGGTCCACGTTTCCTTTATGGACCCGGGGGCAGTGATGGGGCTGGTAGACGACGAAAATATCTTGCCTCTGGCGACAGCGGTGCGCGAGAAGCTGGATCGAGTAATGTCAGTTTTGTAGCGACAGGATTCTGGAGCCGAACGTATTCGCGACATTCGCTTCGCCCAGAATTTCTGGCAGCGATGCCTTCAGGTCTGCGGTGACAAGCGCTGCTTCATCAAAACTCTGATCATCTGTGTAGATGCCCGGAGTTACGATTGTGGGAATTCCGGCAGTGGTAGCTGCTACGAGACCGTTCCTCGAATCTTCGATGGCGATGCATTCGTCAGGACGCAATTTCATCCCTTCAAGCGTCGCCAGGTATACGTCAGGTGCGGGCTTCTTATTGGGAACACTGTCGCCGGCACATATGATTTCAAACAGCTTCATTCCATCGCGCCCATACGCAGCACCGAGTAGCGCTTCTACATTCGGCAAGCTGGTTGTGGTAGCAATAGCTCGTCGTATACCAAGGCTGATGGTCTGGGCGATGAGTTCTCTGATGCCCGGGCGCAATTCTGCTGCGCCATCTTCGACTAACTGGGTATAGATGTCCGTTTTCGTTGCATGAACAGAACGAACGAACTCATCCAGATCATTGATTAGCAGAACATCGTCGGGGTGGGCGCTCAGGTAGAATCGAATTCGTTCCTTTCCGCCCGAAACATCGAGTAATTTTCGATAGTCGGCGCGGCTCCAGTGCCAGGTCAGTCCGTGAACGCCGAAGGCCTGATTGAACGATCTGCGGTGTATTTCCTCTGTTTCGCTCAACGTTCCGTCGACGTCGAACAGGATTGCTTTGATCATCTTGCTATCCGCTCGTTTCGTTCTCGTAATCCAAGCTCGTTGGGTAACGCGGCAAGATCCGAGATGAGAAAATCAGCGCCGAGCGTCTCGACAGGCTGACGGGCATATCCGTGAGTAACCAGCCCTATCGTCATTCCGACTGCACGGGCTGTATCGGCGTCGACCGCTGAGTCGCCAATCATCAAAGTGGACTCAACGTTAGTGCCGAGGGCGCTCAAACAGGACTGCAATGGAAGCGCGTGTGGCTTGCGGTGCTCGAATGTATCGCCGCCAACCACCAACTCGAAGTACTGTGCCAAGTTCATGTCATGCAGGATCGCTCGCGAGACCAGCTCAGGTTTGTTGGTGCAAACCGCCTGCGCTACGCCGGACTCATGGAATGCCTGTATTGCACTTTGGGCGCCGGGATATAGTCTGGAAAGCTCGGTTGCTCGTGGGGTATAGATAGACATGAATCTCGGTTGTAGAGACTGAAGTTCAGCCGCCCCAACGATGACACCACTTTCGGCAAAGCCGCGCTCAATGAGCTTCGCAACGCCGTTGCCGATCATCTGGCGCACATTGGCTTCGCAGATCGGCGCTTTGCCGTGCTCCTCCAGAAGGATATTCAAAGCAGCGGCGAGATCCGGAGCGGAATCGATAATCGTTCCGTCCAGATCCCACACGACCGCTGCGGGATAGCTGCCGCGTTTATTGTGGAGATTACGCTGCGACATCAAGTTTTTGACGCCATCCGGGAAACAGCGCATCCGCATCGCTGGAGAAACTCTCGAAAGCGCGTGCGAATTCCTGATGTTCTTTGGCGAATTCGATCGGATCGGCACCTTCCTTCCAGCATTGTTCCGCTTGCCTCAGGGAGCGAGCACCGGCTGCTGCTCCGTCAACATGGCCATAGCTGCCGCCACCAGCGGTCAGGATCAGGTTGGAGTGCCCCAGGTTCTCGAAGAATCCGGGCATGCGCAGTGCATTCATGCCGCCGGAAATGATCGGTGTCGTCGGGTTCATACCGAGCCATTCCTGGTGGTAAAAAGGTCCGTCCGCACTGTCGTTCTGAATCATGTAGGCCATGTCCGTGTCACCGGCTTCGCCCTCCATCTTGCCGAAACTCATGGTTCCGGTATGGATGCCCGATGCGCCCTGCAGACGTGCCATTTTTGACAGTACAAATGCGGTGTAGCCGCGCATGGATTGTGGCGAGGTTACGGCGCCGTGACCGGCGCGATGGTAGTGCAGGTATTGATTCGGAAAACGTCGTCTTGCGGTCGTAATCGCAGCGGGCCCGGTAACGTAACCGTCGACCAGGAACGCGACATGATCCGCATTTTCGGCAAATGTCTCCAGGATATATTCACCGCGCGCGATCATCTCGAAGGGGTCATCCGCCGTGATGTTGGCAGAGAACAGTTTGGCCTCGCCGGTTTCATCCTGCGCTCGGCGCATGGCGTCGGCGACCAGCGCTATGGTTTCCTTCAGCGGTGCAAACAACTGATTGCCCTGTGGTTCGTCGTTCTTGATGAAATCGCCGCCAAGCCAAAACTGATAGGCAGCGTCCGCGAAGGGCTGCGGGCGCAGGCCGAGTTTTGGTTTTACGATAGTGCCGACGATGAATCCGCCGTCGACGACAGGACGGCCGAGGACGCGCCACATGTCCGAGATTGTCGTTGCCGGTCCGTCGAACAGGCGCAGGTAGTTGGGTGGAACGAAGAAGTCGTGCATTTTCGCGTACTCGACATCACCCATGCCCTGGTTGTTGCCGATCGTTAGCGTCAAAAAGGAGGCGATCATGGCGCGACCATCCGTAATATTTCGGTCGAACAATTCGACCGGGTAAGCGATCTTCATCACTTCCCTGGCCGGATCCACTTCGTACACTATGGCATCTACACTGCGTGTGAAGTCGTCTGTAGTGGAAACGGAGACATTCGTGCCGGTAGAAGACTCAGCGGCGAAATGCGCGGCGGTCGACAAGTACTCGTAGCCTTCCTTGGGCCTCATAATATAAGCGCACAAAACGTGCTCGCCTTTAGCGATAAGATCCTTCTCTTGTAGTGAGAGATCTGCGTATCGGTTGGATTGGTCCATGTTTTTTCTCCTCTGGGATCTATGCGGCGCGATGCTTGCGATCGACGAGCTGCATAATCATTGGTGTAAGTATGAGTTGCATTGCCAAATCCGTCTTGCTGCCCGGGATGACAATTGAGTTGGCGCGTGACATGAAACTGTTGTCAATCATTGTCAGCAGGTAGGAAAAATCAATTCCGTGCGGATTCGCGAAACGAATAACGACCATTGATTCATCCGGTGTTGGGATCCAGCGGGCGATCCCCGGGTTCGACGTATCCACAGTCGGAATACGCTGAAAATTGATGTCGGTCTCGGAAAACTGCGGACAGATGACCTGAAGGTAATCGGGCATGCGGCGCAGAATGGTATCCATGACAGCTTCGGACGAGTAGCCGCGATCCGCTCTGTCCCGGTGCAGTTTTTGAATCCACTCGAGATTGATAACCGGTACAACACCTATCTTCAGGTCCGCATGCTTCGCGATGTTGCAGGTGTCGGTTTTGACCGCGCCGTGCAAGCCTTCGTAAAAGAGCAAGTCTGCGCCTTCCGGTGTTTGTCCCCATTCGGTGAACTCTCCAGGCGCAGCTCCATGAAGTTTCGCTTCCGAATCATCATGAATATAGTGACGACTCCTTGCGCGACCGGTTGCGCCGAAGCTTTGGAATGAATCTTCAAGATCTTCGAGTAGGTTGGCTTCCAGTCCGAAATGGCTGAAGTGGTTGTTTCCCTTCGCCGTTTCGCTGGTCATCACTTCCTTCATCTTCGCCCGGTCGTAACGATGGAATGCATCGCCTTCAATGTATGCGGCGTCGACATTTTCACGACGGAAGATTTGCTCAAACGTTTGTCTGACCGATGTGGTTCCAGCACCCGATGAGCCGGTAACAGAGATAATTGGGTGTGCTAATGACATTGGCTTTTCTCTTTGCTGAGGTCTAGGCGCGGAACAGGCCGCGTTTGTTGAATAGTTGAGATCGCTCCGCGTTCATGCGGGTTTGTTGGAAGTAGCGTTCGACGCGGGTAATTTCACGACTGGAACCAAAGATCATCGGAGCACGCTGATGAATTCCATTCGGCTCAATTTCCAGCAGGCGCTGGGTGCCGGTCGTTCCGGCACCGCCAGCCTGCTCAACGATGAAGGCGATCGGATTGACTTCGTACAGCAAGCGAAGACGGCCCTCTGCATAGCCTTTTCGAGCGTCTGACGGGTACAGGAACACGCCGCCTCTCGATAAGATGCGGTGACATTCTGCAACCAGAGATGCGAGCCAGCGCATGTTGTAATTGCTATCGCGGAATCCTTCCTCGCCATTAAGGCAATCATCGACATAGGCGCGTATCGGCCCATCCCAGTGTCGAAAATTTGAAGCATTAATGGCGAATTCGCGGGTAGTTTCCGGAATTTGGACATCTGCCTCGGTCAGCCGGAATGCTGCTTGCTCCCGGTCCAGTGTAAACATCATTGTTCCGTGACCCAGCGTCAGCACCAGTGTTGTCTGTGGGCCGTAGATGACATAGCCCGCCGCAAGCTGTTGTGTGCCGGGTTGCAGGGTGGAGTCCTCGGCACCGGTTTGCGCGGGCAGTACGGAGAAAATGGTGCCAACAGAGGTGTTGGTATCGATATTTGAGGAGCCATCCAGCGGATCAATAGCGACGCCCAGAGGCGCGTCAATGGTTCCTTGCAAAGGATCCTGCAACTCTTCCGAGACTATCCATGCAACGGGGGCATCCTGGAGTGCTGCAATAACGATGTCATTCGCGACCAGGTCCAGCTCCTTCTGAACATCGCCGTCGGTATTGTCGCCGCGGCTCGCTCCAAGGTCACCGGCGAGGGGTCCGCGAGCAATGATCGCGGATATTTCCATCGTAGCCGAGGCAATCGCTATGACGGTATCAGCAACTGTCTGCGACACGTCGGCGGCCGCAGTCCCCTGGCTTAGGTAGGTTTCTAGTGTATCGAATGACTGCATGCCAATCCTCGATCGTCAACGGAGTAATTTCTTCGTAGCCCCTAATTTATAAAGGCTATAAAAGGTTGCAGTTGATACTAGAGACTCCGACAGTACGGTGCGACGCCCAAAAGTAGGGTAGGAACCGGGAAAACGGGTGGTGAAAAAACAACCCTATTGGGCAGGGTGCTCAGGAATTCAGGTAAAGGGCGATCGCCTGGCTGCGGCTATGTACGCCCAGCTTTTCGAAAAGGTTCCGGACATGAAACTTTACGGTGTTCGGAGAAACCGATTGAGATTCGGCGATTTGCTTGTTCGACTGTCCTGCGGCAAGCAGCGAAAGAACCTCAAGCTCGCGACGCGTCAGTGTTCCCAACGGATTCTGGTTAATTTCGCGAACATCAAGGAAAGGAAACAGCATTCGACCTTCGGCGACAGCTGCGACCGTATCGATAAGGAAGTCGGGCTGCTCGCTCTTTGAAACGAAGGCAGCGCCGCCGTGTGCCATTACCTGGGGAGCGACTGTGGAACTGGGTGCGCCGGTGTACACAATAATGCGCGGGGCCGACTCGCGGCCCCTGAGCTGGTCGAGAATAAATTTCCCATCCCCGGGCGAAATGATCCAACCGACCACAGCGACGTCGATCGATTCGCGATCAACGAGCTCCAGAAACTGCTCGCCGTCAGCTACGACATCAACCAATTCGAAGCGTGGGTCTTCAGACAACAGGTGTTTCAACGCCGCTTGTATGAGCGGGCTCTTGTCGGCGACGCCGACTCGAATCGGTGCCGAAACGTCAGATCGCGCTGCTTTCGTCATACTGTGTGGGTCCGTATTGTGGTCATTTGGGCGAGCTACTATGCTTGTCCCTGAAGTTTCGTAAGGGTCTCTCGTCAATAGTAATGAACAAATCATGGATGTGACAACAGGACTGCGCCTCGCCGCTTGTGGCGGAATACTTGCGATGTTCATTGCGACCCCGGTGCTTGCAGACAAGGTAACGATCGAAGGTGAGTCCTACACGCTAAACGGTGACATGGTGCCTGCCGGTGGGCAGCAGCTGAACGGTCGTGTTGTGCTGATTGTGCACGGTACTCTTGCGCACAAAGACATGGAGTTGATCGAGGCTCTGCAGTCAGTGTTTCTGGAGTCCGGTCAAGCTTCGCTGGCCATTAATTTATCCCTGAACGTTGATGATCGCGAGGGCTTCTACCCCTGCGACGCTCTGCATACTCATAAATTTAGCGATGCAGTGGATGAGATTGAGACCTGGATAAGATGGCTCACCGAAAAAGGCGCCAGGCAAATCGTCCTGTTGGGGCACTCAAGAGGTGCCAATCAAGTCGTGAAGCATGTCCTGCAAGGCGTGCGTAGTGCTCAAATGGCAATACTATTGGCGCCGTCTGTGACTGATGCAGTCGCTAGTGGGGACGTTCTCCAGACTATCGACTCGGGCTCAACTGACGACACACTTGAGGGAATCGATTTTCTGCACTGTAAGAACGCGAACGTCCTGGCATCCGCTTACGTTTCGTACTATGGCCCCGCTGCAGATGGAGACACCATACCGCTGCTGCAGAAAGTCACTGTGCCGACGCTTGTCTTGTCTGGTAGTCAGGATGAAGTCGTCCCAAGCCTGGCCTCGCGTATGAGCGAGATCGAGAACCCACTCGTCACGCATATTGAACTATTTGGTGCGGATCACTTCTTTCGTGACCTGTATACGTACGACGTTGTAGACAGTGTCATCGAGTTCATGAGGCGGCTGCCGAGACGGCTGCTTATTGCGCCTGCCGTATCGTTGCAGGACGACAGTAAACAATCTCAGTCTGAGCGATTGCCAATACTGACATTCGTCAGCCAGAAGGATTGTGAGTTTTGCAAACGCCTGCGGAAGCAGGTTCTGTTCCCCATGATTCGTGCCGGAGAACTGGACGGAAAGGTAATTCTGCGCGAAGTTTCGCTGGACCCAGGGTTCAGCCTTCAGGACTTTGATGGAGTGGAGATCGCGGGCCGGGAATTCGCGGCCCGCTACAACGTCTTCGTGACACCTACGCTGTTACTCCTGGATGGACAGGGCGTGAGCCTCGCCGATCCGCTGGTTGGAACGCCGAATCTTGAGTTCTATG